>JAGXAJ010000002.1 GCA_018971625.1 Pseudomonadota bacterium | reverse complement strand
GCGCGGTCGAGACCGGCGACCGCGCGCAGCAAGGTCGATTTGCCGCAGCCCGAGCCGCCGATGATCGCGACGATTTCGCCAAGCTGAATCTCGGCGGAAAACCGTTCCAGCGCATTGACGCCGTTGGGATAGATTTTCCCGACGCGATTGAGCACCAGCATCAGGACGCTCCGCTTTGCCGGCCGAACGCATCCTGCCAGCGCAACAGCGGCGCGAACGCGATTTCGATCAGCCAATCGGTAGTCTTGCCAAGAATCGCGAAGATCACGATCGCGGCCAGGATCTGCGCGGGCTTGCCAAGTTGCTGGCCGTCGATCAGGAGATAGCCGAGCCCTTCGGAGGCGCCCATGAATTCAGCGGCGACCACGAACATCCAGCCGAGCCCAAGCCCGACGCGGAGCGCGACCACATAGGCCGGCAGCACCGCAGGCAGCAGGATGCGGCGGATCATCGCCGGACCGCTGAGGCGAAAGGTGCGCCCGACTTCGACGATCTTGCGATCGACCGACAGGATCGCGCCCATGACGCCGAGATAAACCGGGAAGAACACTCCAACGGCGATCAGTGCCACTTTCGAGGTTTCGAAAATGCCGAGCCACAGGATGAAGAGCGGCACCCAGGCGATCGACGGGATCGCGCGCAGCGCTTGTACCGTGGGATCGAGCAGCCGGCGTGCCAGGCTCCAATAGCCGGAGACGGCGCCAAGCAAGGTACCGGCCACCACGCCGAGACCAAAGCCCGCGAAAACCCGTGTCAGGGTCGCCACGATATGACGGGTGAGTTCGCCGCTGCGCGCCAGTTCAACGATGGTCGCGAAGATTTTGGTCGGCGGCGGCACCAGTCTTCCATTCGAGAGGCCGAGCCAGACAATGAGTTCCCAGGCCGCCGCGAGGCTTACCGGCAGCAACAACCCCAACAGCGGCCGCGTCCAGCGTCGCACCCGCCCGGATGCGGCGGGTTTGGCCACCGGTTCGCTCTGTGCCGCCGCGGAAAGTTCGACCGTCATGTCATAGCAAGAACGCGTCTCGCCCGGGATTGCAAGCTGGCGGATAGGACGAGGTGCCAGCGTCGTACGGAGCCTCCCCCTCTCCCCTTGTGGGAGAGGGTGGATCGACGACGCGAAGCGGCGGCGAGCCGGGTGAGGGTACGCGGCCTCTCGCCTTGTGGCTATCCCTCATCCGGCTCGCAAAGATGCGAGCCACCTTCTCCCACAAGGGGAGAAGGTAAGAACCGCTAATTCGTCGGCAGCGGAACCTGATCGTCGATCAGGCTGTCGAGCGCCGCCTTGACGTCGACCTTGGCGTCGATCACGCCGGCCTGCTGCAAGGCCAAACCCGCCGCAAGAATGGATTCGCGTTGCGGCGCGCCGATCCGGTTATGGGTCAACTCGGTGCGCTCCTTGAGTTGCTTGTCGACCACATTGCCCGGCAGTTTGGTGATGGTCATGAAGGTTTTCTTCAGGTCATCGTAATTCGCCAGCGAATATTTCCGCGCTTCCTCGTAGGTGGCGAGCACGCGCCGGACCACGTCGGGATTATCCTTCAGGAACTGCTCGCGCACATTGAGGATGCCCCAGGTGTTGGCGGCCGGATCGCGGAAGAACAGCCGCGCGCCGTCCTCGATTTCCGCCTGCGCCATCATCGGGTCGAGACCGGCCCAGGCGTCGACGTCGCCGCGGATCAGCGCAGTCTTGCCGTCGGGGTGCTGCAGCAGTACCGGCGTGATGTCTTTTTCGCTCATGCCGGCGCCGAGTAGCGCGCGCACCAGGAAGATATGCGGATCGGTTCCGCGGGTGACCGCGACGCGCTTGCCCCTGAGGTCCGCGACGGTCTTGATGGTGGAATCCTTGGTCGTGACCAGCGCGGTCCATTCAGGACGCGAATAGACATAGATCGACTTGATCGGATTGCCGTTGATCCGGGCCACCAGCGCCGCAGAGCCGGCGGTCGAGCCGAAATCAATCGAGCCGGCATTGAGGAACTCGAGCGCCTTGTTGGAACCGGCCGACTGCACCCAGACAATGCTGATGCCGTCCTTGGCGAATTCCTTCTCCAACAGGCCCTTCTGCTTGAGGATCATGGATACGGGATTATAGGTCGCCCAGTCGATGTGAATCTCCTTGAGCGGCTCGGCGGCATAGGCGCCGCCAGGTATCAGCGTCCAGATCGCGATCAACCCGGCCAAGGCGCGCCGTGAAATCATGGGCATCGGTTTAGGCCTCCCTCCGATTTGCTCTGAAAACGGATTTTCTTTCAATGAGTTAATTATGCACGTCAAGGGGAAATACGTGTGCTCAAGCGATGAGAACAGCCTTGCCCAAACCGACACGAATGTAGCACGACGCTGCTGTTCAGTCACAATGACCGTGACAGCATCAGCCCTGTCCTTTATCCGGTTAGCCATGGAAAGCGTTGTGACAGGATCCCGGCCCGATGCGGATGAGCGTTTCGACACCGCGCGGATCACCGCCGCGGTCGATGCGCTCGCCGAAAAACATGCCGGGCGCGAGGATTTGTTTCGCGCCGCCATGGCCCAACTGTTGAAGGCCGAGATGATCGAGGCTCGCGCGGTGGCGCAGGCGGTGCTGCTGAGGGATCGTCATGGCCGGCGTTGCGCGGAGCGACTGTGCTTCGTGCAGGACGAAATCATCCGCATCCTGTTTGCTGCCGCTACCCGCCATCTCTATTACTCGCCGATCCCCTCCGGCGCCGAGCGCATGGCGGTCGTCGCCACCGGCGGTTATGGCCGCGGGTTGATGGCGCCGGAGTCCGATATCGATCTATTGTTCATCCTGCCCTACAAGCAGACCGCGTGGGGCGAACAAGTCGCCGAAGCGATCCTGTATTGCCTGTGGGACATGGGATTGAAGGTCGGCCACGCCACCCGCTCGGTCGATGAATCGATCCGCCAGGCGCGCGGCGACATGACGATCCGCACCGCGATCCTTGAAACCAGGTTCCTGACCGGCGACCGACCGCTTTATGACGAGCTGGTGGCGCGATTCGACAAGGACGTGGTGCAGGGCACCGCCGCCGAATTCGTCGCCGCCAAACTCGCCGAGCGCGACGAACGCCATCGCCGCGCCGGGCTATCGCGCTATCTGGTCGAACCCAACGTCAAGGACGGCAAAGGCGGACTGCGCGATCTGCACACGCTGTTCTGGATCGCGAAATATGTCTACCGCGTGCGCGAGACCGACGAGCTGCTCGAATGCGGCGTGTTCGATGCCCAGGAGTACCGCACCTTCCGCCGCTGCGCCGATTTCCTGTGGTCGGTTCGTTGCAACATCCATTTCTTCTCGGGTCGGGCCGAAGAGCGCCTGTCGTTCGACTTGCAGCGCGAGATCGCGGTGCGGCTCGGCTACACCTCGCATCCCGGCATGCAGGATGTCGAACGCTTCATGAAGCACTATTTCCTGATCGCCAAGGATGTCGGCGATCTGACTGCGATCATGTGCGCCAAGCTCGAGGACCAGCAGGCCAAGGCCGCGCCGGTACTCAGCCGCATGATGGCGCGGTTGCTGCCGAGCACGAAACGGCATCGGATGCCCGACAGCGACGATTTCATCGTCGACAACAACCGCATCAACCTCGCCGCGCCCGATGTCTTCAGGCAGGATCCGGTCAATCTGATCCGAATCTTTCGCCTGGCGCAGAAGAACAATCTCGCGTTCCATCCCGATGCCATGCGTACCGTGACGCGGTCGCTGAAGCTGATCAACACCCAGCTTCGCGAAAATCGGGAAGCCAACCTTCTGTTCATGGAGATCCTGACCTCGAACGACGCGGAAGTGGTGCTGCGGCGCATGAACGAGACCGGCGTGCTCGGCAATTTCATCCGCGCTTTCGGCAAGATCGTGTCGATGATGCAGTTCAACATGTATCACCACTACACGGTGGACGAGCATCTCTTGCGCTGCGTCGGCTTCCTGCAAGAGATCGAGCGCGGCGGCAACGACGAATTCGTCGTCGCCAGCGACCTGATGCGCAAGATTCGTCCCGAGCACCGCGCGGTGCTCTACATCACCACGCTATTGCACGACATCGCCAAGGGTAGACCAGAGGACCATTCGATCGCCGGCGCCAAGGTGGCACGGCGGCTCTGCCCGCGGCTCGGTTTCAGCACCGCCGACACCGAGACCGTCGCCTGGCTGATCGAGCAGCATCTGACCATGTCCACGGTGGCGCAGTCACGCGACCTTTCGGACCGCAAGACCATCGAGAATTTCGCCGCCGTGGTTCAGTCGGTCGAGCAAATGAAACTTTTGACGATCCTGACCACCGCCGATATCAGGGGTGTCGGCCCTGGTGTCTGGAACGGCTGGAAGGCGCAACTGCTGCGCACGTTGTATTACGAAACCGAGCCGGTGCTGACCGGTGGCTTCTCGGAGGTCAACCGCGCCCAGCGTATCGCGGTGGCGCAGTCGGAATTTCGCGCAGCCTTCACCGAATGGCCGGAACCGGAACTCCATTCCTATATTTCGCGGCATTATCCGGCCTATTGGCTCAAGGTGGAACTGCCGCGCAAGGTTCGGCACGCGCACTTTATCAAGGCCAATGAGCAGGCCGGCAACAAGCTCGCGATCAATGTCGGCTTCGACGAGGTCCGCGGTGTCACCGAACTGACTATTCTCGCGGTCGACCATCCCTGGCTGTTGTCGATCATCGCCGGCGCCTGCGCTTCCGCCGGCGCCAACATCGTCGACGCGCAAATCTACACCACCACCGACGGCCGCGCGCTCGACACCATCGCGATCACGCGGGAATACGACCGCGACGAGGACGAAGGACGGCGCGCGAGGCGGATCGGCGAAATGATCGAGGGCGTGCTGGAAGGCAAATTGCGTCTGCCCGATGTGGTCGCGCGCCGCACTTCCGGACGCAAGGCGCGTCCCTTCGTGGTCGAGCCGGAAGTGACCATCAACAACCAGTGGTCGGATCGCTACACGGTGATCGAGGTGTCCGGCCTCGATCGCCCCGGCCTGTTGTACCAGCTGACCACCGCAATCTCGAAACTGAACCTCAATATCGCCTCCGCCCATGTCGCGACCTTCGGCGAGCGCGCCCGCGACGTGTTCTACGTCACCGACCTGCTCGGCGCGCAGATCAACGCACCGACCCGGCAGGCCGCGATCAAGAGCGCGCTGATCCATCTGCTGGTCACCGACGACGTGGCCGCGCAACCGGCGGCCTGACCGGCAGCCGGCAAGCGGGTGCCGGCCAGGCATGATAGATTTCTCGCCGGGACCTGGGACTGTTCCACGCCAAAGACACGTTCGAGATCGAGGCATTCTTCCTGCTCCGCGCCATCATGCGGCGCTGACGGCCGGCCGCAGGATTCCGCCTGTACGGACGGTGCCGCCCGCGATCGCCTGATTACACCCAATGCGGCGGTTCCCAGAAGTACCTCAATGCGAAAAAGGTCCCGCAATTGTTTGCGGCCACCGGCGCATCACGCTTTACCGATCCGAAGAATTTTCCGTGGACGATGGGATTCAATCCCAACTACTTCGTCGAGGGCCGCATCTACGGCCAGTACATCCTCAAGAATTATCCGTACGCCAAGGTCGACGTGCTTTATCAGAATGACGATCTCGGCAAGGACTATCTGAACGGCATCAAGGTCGGCCTCGCCGACAAGGCCGGCACGATGATCGTCGGTGAGGCGTCCTACGAAGTCTCGGAACCGACCATCGACTCGCAAATTCTCAAGCTGAAGGACGCCGGCGCTGACTTGTTCTTCTCGGCTTCGACCCCGAAGCAGGCGGCGCAGGCGATCAAGAAAATCGCCGAACTCAACTGGCATCCGGTGCATATCCGCGACATCAACGCCACCTCGGTCGGCGCGGTGATAAAGCCCGCGGGCCTTGAGGCATCCAAAGGCTTGATCAGCGTTGGTTACGTCAAGGACCCGCTCGATCCAACCTGGAAGAACGATGCCGGCATGAAGAAATATTTCGGTTTCATGGCAAAATATTATCCCGATGGCGACAAGGATTCGAACTTCAACACCTACGCCTGCAGCACCGCACAATTGCTGGTCTACGTGCTCAAACAGTGCGGCGATAATCTGACCCGCGAAAACGTCATGAAACAGGCGACAAGCCTGAATGTCCAGCTCGACCTGGCGCTGCCGGGCATTCTCGCCAATACCTCGCCGACCGATTATCGCGTCAATAGGCAGCTTCAGATGATGAAGTTCAATGGCGAGCGTTGGGGGTTATTTGGGCCGATCCTCGAGGATACCGGCGCGGCGGGCTAGACGTCGCCGGCGATGAGCCCTCTCAAGAACGATCGGCGGCCCCTCGGGCCGCCGATTTGCATTGGTGGTAATTTATTCCGGGATTTCGCCGAAGGTCTTGCCGATCGGCAGGACCGCGTGGCGGATCAAACGCGAATCCTCGACCGCCGTCTGCCGGTGCTTCACCGACTCCCGATAGACACCGGCCCGCTTTCCCTGCCATAGGCCGCACAGGCTTCCGCACCGGTCGCTTGCGGCCGTCGGGATAGGCCGCCTGCCGCCGCAGCCGGACCAGGTTCAGCTGTGAACGGGGCCTGCGCGATCATTGGCCTTGAATTGCGCAAATACTTCCCTAGTCGGATCGATATGGCCCATGTAGTACCCTGCTCGTACCCTGCCTTCGAAGATCGCTCAACGCCCACCGGCATGGCTCGCGGACCAAAAGCGCCGGTCAAGGATGCGCATTCGAAAGCTCGCCGCCGCACCTCCTAATCCGACCTTAATCTTTCAGTAACCGGCCCTTAAACTCCGAACGGTAGCGTTTCGGGCAAGTCGGCGTGGGCGTTGTAGCGGATGGCGTGGGGACGGAAAAAAAGTGGCGGTCGCAAGGAGCCGCTATTTGGGCTCGCCGCAGCACTTGGCGATTTGCGCCTTGGCCCGCAGGACCGGATTGCCAGCGGAGAAAGCCAGCCGAAAAAATCTTCCGCCCGGCGCAAGGTCGAGGATGACGACGGTGACGATGAGCCGCCGCCCGAGCGAAAGCCACGCCCAAGCCGCAGCGGCAGCAAGCGCAGATCCGGCGCGCGCCGTGGCCCGACTTTCTACCGGTTGTTCTATTGGGGCGCGGTGCTTGGCCTGTGGGCGATGATCGCCGCGGTCGGCGTGGTGGTCTATGTCGGTGCGCATCTGCCGCCGATCCAGGCGCTGGAAATTCCAAAACGGCCCCCGACCATCCAGATCGTCGGCATCGATGGCAGCGTATTGGTAACCCGCGGCGAAATGCCCGGCGCCAATGTCGCGCTGAAGGATTTGCCGCCCTATCTGCCGAAGGCCTTCATCGCCATCGAGGACCGGAGGTTCTATTCGCATCATGGCGTCGACCCCGTCGGCATCCTGCGCGCGGCGGTGACCAACCTTTTACATCGGGGCGTCTCGCAGGGTGGCTCGACACTGACGCAGCAGCTTGCCAAGAACCTGTTCCTGACCCAGGAGCGCACCCTGCAGCGCAAGCTGCAGGAAGCTGAACTCGCATTCTGGCTGGAGCGCAAATACACCAAGGCGCAAATTCTCGAACTCTACCTCAACCGGGTCTATTTCGGTTCCGGCGCCTATGGCGTCGAAGCCGCCGCGCAGCGCTATTTTGGCAAATCGGCCAAGAACGTGACATTGGCGGAAGCCGCGATGCTCGCCGGCCTGGTCAAATCGCCGTCGCGGCTGGCGCCGAACCGCAACCCTGACGGCGCCGAAAAGCGCGCCCAGGTCGTGCTGGCGGCGATGGCGGACGCCCGGTTCATCACCGAAGCGCAGGCGCAGGCCTCGATCGGGCATCCCTCCTACAATGTGAAGCCCGTCGGCGCAGGCACCATCAACTACGTCGCCGACTGGATCGGCGAAGTGCTCGACGATCTGGTCGGCCCGATCGATCAGGACATCGTGGTCGAAACCTCGATCGATCCGAGACTGCAGAGTATCGCGGAAGCTTCCGTGATCGACGAACTGGCGGCAAAAAGCGTGAAGTTCAACGTCAGCCAGGGCGCGCTGGTGGCGATGACCCCCGACGGAGCGGTGCGCGCCATGGTTGGTGGCCGCAACTATTCGGAGAGCCAGTACAACCGCGCGGTCACCGCCAAGCGGCAACCCGGCTCGGCGTTCAAGCCGTTCGTCTATCTCACGGCGATAGAGGCCGGCATGACGCCGGATACGATCCGGCAGGACGCACCGATCAACGTCAAGGGCTGGAAGCCGGAGAACTTCGAGCATGAATATCTCGGTGCGGTGACCCTGAGGCAGGCGCTGGCGATGTCGCTCAACACGGTCGCGGTGCGGCTTGGCATGGAAGTCGGCCCCGCCAATGTGGTGCGCACCGCGCACCGGCTGGGGATTTCATCGAAGCTCGAGGCCAATGCCTCGATCGCGCTCGGCACCTCGGAAGTATCGCTCATGGAACTGGTCGGCGCCTATGTGCCGTTTGCCAATGGCGGCCAAGGCATCACGCCGCACGTGGTGCTGAAAATCCGTACCACCCACGGCAAGTTGCTCTATGCCCGCCAGCCCGACCAACTCGGCCAGGTGATTGACCCGCGCAATGTCGCGATGATGAATACCATGATGGAGGAAACGCTGCGCAGCGGCACCGCGCGCAAGGCGGAACTGCCGGGCTGGGTCGCGGCGGGCAAGACCGGCACCAGCCAGGATTTCCGCGACGCCTGGTTTATCGGCTACACCACCAACCTCGTGACCGGTGTCTGGCTCGGCAATGACGACAGCACACCGACCAAGAGGGCTGTGGGCGGCGGATTGCCGGTCGAGATCTGGACCCGCTTCATGCGCGCGGCGCATCAGGGCGTACCGGTTGCAATGCTGCCGACCTCGCAAGCTCCGGGCTTCTTCTCCAACATCGCGCAGGGACCGCAAGCCACCATATCCCAGATCACCGCGCCCGCGGCCGCGCCGCCCGCATCGGCCTCGCTTGCGCCGTACGCACCGATGGCTCCAAACCGCGCTGCTCCGGCGCGCAATAGCTCGGTACGACCTGAGGCCGATGCCGGGCTCGACGGCTGGCTGGTACAGCGGCTGTTCGGGGGACGATAATCGGCGAGCGCGCTCGCCACGGGGGATGGCGCAGCGCGTCAGTGGTGTGCTGCTGGACCGGGCTCCACGCGTCGTCAGATTTCGGCTCAGCCAAGCAGCACAAAGAAACGCCGCATCGCGCCCGGACCTACTGCAAAGTCTAGTCCCGAATGCCGTAACGATGCAGATCGTTGCCGTGGGTGTCGAGCCAGGTCTTGGCCCGCTCGACCGACGGACAGATCCTCGCGACCACTCGCCAAAATCGCGCCGAGTGATTCATCTCGACCAGATGAGCAACTTCATGAGCGGCGAGATAATCGAGCACAAAGGGAGGCGCCAGGATCAGCCGCCACGAGAACGACACCGATCCCGCCGACGTGCAGGAACCCCAGCGACTCGACTGATCCCGGATCGACACCCGCTTGACCCGGACGCCAAGTTCGCCGGCATAGGCCATCGACGCTTTCTGCAAATCCTTGCGCGCCTCGCGCTTGAGGTAGTCGTGGACCCGGCGCTCGGTATGTTCGGGGCCACCCGCGACGCAGAGGATCTTTTCGCCACTGTCGCGGATTTCGGTCCACACTGTGCCGCGCTCGCCGGCGCGATTCACGATCCGATGCGGAACGCCACGCAACGGCACCACAGTACCCGCCTGAAACGGCGCGGCTTTCGGCAGCCGCCCAAGACGCGCGGCGATCCAACCGCCGTGCAATCGCGCAAAATCCTTGGCTTCGACGAGCGTGCCACGCGGCGGCATCGTCAGGATTGCCTCGCGATCGGTCGGATGAATGCGCAAGGTGTAGCGCCGCGCGCGCCGATGCCGGCGCAGCCGGATGGAGAAGATTTGCGAGCCATGCCTGACCAAAATAGTCGAAGGTTCGGCGGGCCGCCGATAAAGGAGCGCGCGAGTAGCCATGTCTGAAAGTCCGGGGAGCAGCAGTTCGCCCGGATTCTGCCATATCCGCCGCCAGTGAAATCGCTCCGCGCAAAAACAAATCATTTGCCCAATATACAGGGGCTGGCTGGCCAGTGAGCCTCTACAGGATGGGGCTGGAACAAAAATTTCGACCGTGAAACGCGCTTCCCGATACCGCCTAAGGGCTGAGCCATGGCTCATTCCTTCAGCGGGCGATGAATCCGGATTTCCTTGGCCAATTCAGAAGGTTACCCCTACCAACGGATCAGCCACCGACCATCGCACTCTCAATCATGTTGGCAAACGAATACGCGAATCTATTCGGCCGCCGCAGCCAATGAAAGTTTCAAAGGCTTCCCATTGGCCGACGACATCATGAAATCGGAAATGCGCGGCACGATTTCGGATTTGAAGCGCGAACCGTTGAAGACGCCGTAATGTCCGACGCCTTTTTGCACGTAATGCACCCGCCGATGATCGGGAATCGCGCTGCATAGCGCGTGCGTAGCCTCGGTTTGCCCGAGACCGGAGATATCATCTTTCTCGCCTTCCACCGTCATCAGCGCCACGCGCGTGATTTTGGAGGGGTCGACTGGTTTGCCGCGATGGGTCATCTCGCCCTTCGGCAACGCGTGCTTGACGAACACCAGATCGACGGTCTGCAGGTAATATTCCGCGCTGAGATCCATCACCGCGAGATATTCATCATAGAAGTCGCGATGTTTGTCGACCAGGTCGCCGTCGCCCTTCACCAGATTACTGAACAGTCTCTTGTGTGCGTCCATGTGACGGTCGAGATTCATGCTGATGAAGCCGTTGAGCTGCAGGAACCCCGGATAGACGTCGCGCATCACGCCCGGATGCGGAAACGGCACCTTGGTGATGACGTTGTTGCGGAACCAGTCGATGCCGCGTTCGGCGGCCAGATTGTTGACGGCGGTTGGATTGCGGCGGGTATCGATCGGGCCTCCCATCAGCGTCATCGAGGCCGGCACAAAGGGATCGCGCTCGGCTTCCATAATGGAAACCGCCGCCACCACCGGCACCGAGGGCTGACATACGGCGATGACGTGCATGTTGCCGCCGAGCACATGCAGCATCTCGATCAGGTAGTCGACATAGTCGTCGAGATCGAAACGGCCCGCCGCCAGCGGCACCATTCGCGCATCGGACCAGTCGGTGATGTAGACCTCATGGGTCGGCAGAAAGGCCTCGACCGTGCCGCGCAGCAGCGTCGCATAGTGACCGGACATCGGCGCCACGATCAACACGCGCGGCTGTGGGCTGCGTAACGGCCGCGTCAGCTTGCGATCGAAATACAGCAAGCGGCAAAACGGCTTTTCCCAGATGGTGCTTATTTCGACCGCGGTGCGGACGCCGCTGACTTCGGTGAAGTGAATGCCCCATTCAGGCTTGCCGTAACGGCGCGTGGTGCGTTCAAACAGTTCGCAGCCGGCGGCGATCGATTTGCCTAACTCGGTATGCGACCACGGATTCATCGGATTCTGGAACAGAAGCTTGGTCGCATCGGTCACGGCGCGCGCCGGATTGAGCGACGCCTGCGCCATTTCGTACATCCAGTACATCGGCGTGGTCAGCGCCGGACTGCCTTCGGCCACCTGTGGCGGCAGGCCGCCAAATTCACCAATCGGCATTTATTGATGTCCCTTTTGCATCGCAGCATAGTGCCGAATGCGTAATAATGCGTCAATCCGCTGGCCGGTATATCTACGGGCTGAACACGGCCAATATCCCGTTAATTCATGGGATAAGTAGGTTTGCCCCCGATTACTCGCCGCCCTGGAGCAGCGCCCCATGCCGGCGGGCGCTGCGCAACAGCGCCAGAAATACCGCAAACGAAGCGACAAAAAGCGCGACATTGATGGCGAAAGCCTCGATCATCAGGTCGGCCCGAAACACATGGTCGCTCAGCAGCGCCCGCATGCCTTCGAATACATAGGTCGGCGGCAGCGACCAGGCAACATATTGCAGCCAATGCGGTAGCACCGTTACCGGATAATAGATGCAGGCCAATGGCAGGATGCCGAACATCAGCGTCCAGACGATGCTCTCGGCGCCGAGCCCATTGCGCAGCACCAGCCCCGAAACGAAGATCCCGATCGACCAGCTGGTAAAGATCAGGTTGCAGAAGAACACGATCAGCGGCAGCCCGATGCTATAGAAATTGAAGCCGAAGAAAAAGAACGCCAGCAAGGTCATCGGGATCACGCCGATCGCGAGCCGCACCAGGCTCATGATCATCAACGAGATCAGGAATTCGATCGGCTTTAGCGGGCTCATCATCAGGTTGCCGAGATTGCGCGCCCACATCTCTTCCAGAAAGGAGATCGAAAAGCCGAGCTGGCCGCGGAACAAAATGTCCCACAGGATTACCGCGCCGATCAGCGTGCCGCCGGCGCGGGCAAAGAACCCGGCATTCTCTGAGATGAAGCGTTGCAGGAACCCCCAGGTGATGATCTGCAATGCCGGCCAATAGATCAGCTCCAACAGCCGCGGCCAGGATGACATCAGCAGGTACCAATAGCGCTGCACCATCGCACCGATACGATGCGGCGAGATTCGCCGATGGGCGACGACCCTGCCGACAGCCGCTTTGCTCGCCGCGTTCCCGTTCATGGCGCGCTCTGCCGGATGCGGCCGCGGGCGACGTCGAGGAACACCTCTTCCAGATTTGTCCGGTTGTAGCGGGCCATGATCGCGTCGGGGCTATCGTCATCCTCAATCCGGCCGCGCTTCATGATGATGACCCGATCGCACAGCCGCTCGACCTCCAGCATGTTATGCGAGGCCAGCAGGATCGTCGCACCATGGGTCTTGCGGTAGGTCTCGAGGTGCTGGCGGATCCAGTCGGCGGTATCGGGATCGAGCGACGCGGTCGGCTCGTCCAACAGCAATAGTTCCGGCCGGTTGATCAGCGCCTTCGCCAGCGCCACGCGGGTCTTCTGGCCGGCGGAGAGCTTGCCGTTGGCGCGGTCGAGGAAATCGCCGAGATCGAGATCGGCGGCCAGTTGCGCGATGCGATCGCGCAAATCGGCAACCGCATAGAGGTGACCGAAGATGGTCAGGTTCTGCCGCACCGTGAGCCGCATCGGCATGTCGACATAGGGGCTTTCGAAATTCATCCGCCCGAGCACGTCGGCGCTTTGCTCCGGCATCGAATGGCCGAGCACGTGGATGCGTCCCGAGGTCGGCAGCACCAGCCCCATGATCATGGCGATCGTCGTCGTCTTGCCGGCGCCGTTGCCGCCGAGCAGCCCGGTGATGCTGCCGCGCGCGACGCGGAACGAGACACCATCGACGGCGCGGGTAGCCTTGTAGAGCTTGACCAGGTCGGCGACTTCGATCGCCGCGGATCCGGCGGGATCCGCGGTCGACAAAGGCGATGCTGTATCGTTGCGCGTCATGCGGGCCGTTCATTGGGCCATCGTGGCCGCAAGCGCAAGGCTTGGGCTCGAACGGCTCCTGGAGCCAATGGTTCGGGACAGGCGGGATGCCGCGCTCCCTACCGCGAAGAACCTCATATCAGAGGAGCCCAGCTGATGCGCCGCATCTCGAAGCGTGCCGTCTTGGAACAGACCGCGGCTCAATTTGTGATCGGAACCCTGCGCGGCTAAACTCCCGGCATGACCGATACTGCAGTATCCGATTTTCGTCATCCACGCCGCTATGTCCGCCTGGATACGATCCTGCGGCTGCGCTGGCTGGCCGTGCTTGGGCAACTGGCGACGATTTTCATCGTCGTGCAGGGGCTCGAATTCGACGTCGAGGTCATTCCCTGCCTGACCATCATCAGCCTGTCCGCACTGCTCAATCTGGCGCTGCAGATCGCCTTCAATCCGATGCACCGGCTGGAACCCGCTTATGCGGCGGCGCTCTTGGCGCTCAACATCATCGAGCTTGCCGGGCTGCTGTTTTTCACCGGCGGACTGGAGAACCCGTTTTCGTTTCTGTTTCTCGCGCCCGTGCTGATTTCGGCGACCGCGCTGCCGATCCGCTTGACCATCGCGCTTGGCGTGCTCGCGGTGGTTTGCGCCTCGCTGCTGGTGTTTTTTCATTTCCCGCTGCCGTGGGACAGCGACGATCCACTGGTACTGCCGCCGATCTATCTGTTCGGCGTCTGGCTTTCGATCGCGGTCGCGATCGGCGTCACCAGCCTTTATGCGTTCCAGGTTACCGAGGAAGCCCGCCAGCTCTCCGATGCGCTGGCCGCGACCGAACTGGTGCTGACGCGCGAACAGCATTTGACCCAACTCGACGGGTTGGCGGCGGCGGCCGCCCACGAACTGGGAACGCCGCTATCGACCATCTTCCTGATTTCGCGCGAGCTGGAGAGCACCATCGCCAACAACAGCCCACTGGCCGGCGACCTCAAGACCTTGCGCGAACAGGCACAGCGGTGCCGGGACATCCTGGCCAAGATCACGCAACTATCCGCCACCGGCGCACCGTTCGACCGCATGCCGCTCTCGACGCTGATCGAGGAAGCCGTTGCCCCGCATCGCGATTTCGACGTCGCGATCAAGGTCCGGATTGCCCTTGGCGCCACCCCCGAGCCGGTCGGCATCCGCAATCCCGCTATACTCTATGGTGTCGGCAACATCCTGGAGAACGCAGTGGATTTCGCGCGCAGCGCGGTCGAGGTCAATGCGTCGTGGAACAAGGAAGTCGTCGACATCGTCATTTCCGACGACGGGCCCGGGATCGCACCGGACATGTTGAAGCGGATCGGCGAGCCTTATTTGTCGCGGCGGCGTAATGCGGCCGAAACCCATGGTGGACTCGGCCTTGGGGTATTCATCGCACGCACGCTGCTGGAACGTACTGGCGCCAGGGTATCGTTTACCAATCGGATGTTTCCCGAGCACGGCGCGGTGGTCCAGATCACCTGGCCCCGCGAACGCTTCGAGGCGGAGGAAATGGCAGCCGAACCCGTATCTTAGAAGCCTTCTCAAGTGGTAAGATGGCGGAGCCAAATCGACTTTGGTTGGCTTGGCAGCGCCCATTTGTCACACCATATGAACGGATGTTCGACCAAAGGATTGCACACCGTGAACGCCATCGCCGAACTGAATGATCAGGCCGATCGCTCGCTGTTGATTGTGGAAGACGACAAGCCGTTTCTGGAGCGGCTGTCGCGCGCCATGGAAACCCGCGGCTTCGCGGTGACTTCCTGCGACACCGTCTCCGACGGTCTGGCGCAGATCGGCAAGGCCGCGCCGGCCTTTGCGGTGGTGGATCTGCGGCTCGGCGACGGCAACGGCCTGGACGTCGTGTCGGCGTTGAAACGCAAGCGGCCGGATGCGCGCGCGATCGTGTTGACCGGCTACGGCAACATCGCTACCGCCGTCACGGCAGTGAAGATGGGCGCAGTGGATTATCTGTCAAAGCCCGCCGATGCCGACGACGTGGTCGCAGCCCTGCTCGCGCGCGGCACCGAGAAATCCGAATTGCCGCACAATCCAATGTCGGCCGACCGCGTGCGTTGGGAGCACATCCAGCGCATCTACGAGATGTGCAACCGCAACGTCTCCGAGACCGCACGCCGGCTCAACATGCATCGCCGCACCCTGCAGCGCATTCTGGCCAAGCGCGCGCCGCGGTAGGCAACAAGCCTCACGATGAGGAGGCGCTCTCCTGGCAGCGCTATTGCGCTGTCCGGTGCGCCGTCTCGAGCCATGGCCGCGCATGGAGCCCATCCTTCGAGACGCGCGCGCCCGCGCGCTCCTCAGGATGAGGGGTTCCGGGCTTTCTGATTTGAATTTCAAACAGCCACGCTTTCTAAGTCGTCCCGGCCTTGAGCCGGGACCCATACGCGGCGTGCTCTCGTTTGGCCGCGGAGTCGATCGTCTTCGCCACAATCAACGCCAGGGGTTATGGGTCCCGGCTCCAGGCCGGGACGACGAGATGTGAGTCATCATTCTCGCGACACACTGCGTCCGAGTTGTGCAGTATCGTTCGCCCCGGAAGTAAGAGGGCGCAGGGAATGCCGGGTGCCCGATGCACCCGTGGTTGGTGCAAAAAAATGCACCGTGTAGCGCCACAGGTTCACCGGCCTCACGCCGGCATTCCCTGCGCAATGGCTTTACGGTTTCCTTCGTGCTCTCCTTGGTGATCGGGCTTTCTTGTCACCATCACTGGCGTGATGCGAAGCATCCTCGCCAGCTTGACGCCAGCGTCGAGGCGTCAGGACCACACGACTTCGCCGTACGCATCCCGCGCGGTTCGTCTTCGCACAGTCTTGCGTCCATCGCTCCCGCGCCCAACGTTAATGACGATGGCCAACGTCCCTCTTGCGGGCCCGGGATAGCGGGCAATGAGCCGGTGATTTGCCCTCGAGATCAACAACTATAACCGCGACAATTTGGCACGACGGGCAAATCAGCAAATTGCTGTCAAGCATTTATTCGACGTCGGCGTTCTCTTTCCCTACGGGCGTTGCGTTGGCTCGTCGCCAGATGCGCTGGATCGCGGTGTCCTGATCTTTTTTGTCGCTCCCACCGGTTCGCCGGAACCGTCTCCAAGATCAAGCGCCTCGCTCTTGAGAACGGAAGCCTTCAATTCTGCAATGCGCCTCTCGATTTCTTCCGCTGAGACTTCGATGCGGAGTTGGTCTTGGACGAACTTTAATCTGCCCTCAGCGTCGCGGAGCAGCTCGGCCCACGATTTAACCCATACCCTATGGTTCGCTTTGTCGATGAAAAGACCCGCCGGTCGATTTTCCTGAGTAATACGCTCCTTCACCACATCGTCATACTCGCTGGTCACCAGATAAAAATTCCAGCTCGTCGAGGTATTCAAAAAATCAGGCTGCGCTAAAATCGAGGTTACATAGTCTTCCAACTGGTCGAGCTCTTTGCGGCCGATAACCAGCGACGGGCGCTTAAGCTCGATTAGCAGAAATTCACGATGGTTCACGTCGCCATGAGGAACGAGGCGCCCCATAAAAGAATCGATGCGGCCGATCTTGCCGTCAGGCTTCCGTCCTTTCGTCCCCTTCGCACGTTTGAGCGATAATTCTTCCGAGACACGCCGCATTATTTTCGTGAGTCCAGCTTCGGCCATCGTGAAGTGAAAGCCTTCGCCGAATAGCCAAGTGTTGTCGCGCACGAGCACATCAAGCTCACCTCGCTCCTTAATCGTCCGACGATGCTTAGGTTCGAACACGATTTCCTTTAAAACCTTGAGCGCAACAACACGGTTGGCAACGAGATTCGATGCAGCAATGATATTACCCAGCTCCGTCTTTTCGAGAAGTTGAGAGAATTCGTCCTGACGCACTTTCGGGAGATTAAATACCGCCTTGAGAATACGCGACACTGACTCTGGATTGTTTTTAACCGCCTCTCGAAGCAGTCCCAAAGTTATCTTCTTGAGCGGATTGTCAGCCTTCTTAAAATCGCGAGAGTATGAGGCCACCGCATGCGTGGTGATATCGAACACTTGGCGCTCATGGCGTTCAACTTCGTCCTTTGGTTCTCCCTCGTAAGGGTAGACGCCAGCGTCCTTAAGCTCCTGAATCAGTTCGCCTGATTTCTCGGCCTGCCGAACGCGAAAATAATCGGTCAGGGTATCCCGAACATATTCAAGGACCCGAGCGAAGTCGGGATCGGTCAAGCCATCAAATTCCAGCAGGTTTGCTTCGGCGATCTCGTTAAAGAAAGGCGTATATGCATATGCCGAAAATACGAACTCCGGCGCCGGGACGTTCGCTGGCAGCGACCCGAGCACGACACCGCTTTCCCCGCCAAAATATATCTTTCTCGCTGTAATCCGCGGCTTCCATTCGATCACGCGCAGGGTGAGGTCTTTGACAACGCGACCAGGGCAGATAATGGCCTGCTTGGGAAATTCGTGAGAGCGCTCGATTGTCCGATTCGGATCGACTGGCTTGTCGTCATATATGATCTCAGCATCGGGATACTGAAGAATATACGGAGCGAAGATCGAGTCGAATTCCGACCTCGCTTCATCGCCAACGAGCCAGTCGAAGGTGCCCTTGAGCGGAGTGAGTTGTACGACCGTTCCGGTCTTGGCGTCGGCATCCGCTCGGGCCGGCTCAGACACATTGCTGATCTCGAGCCGGTCCGCATCGATATCGATCGTAAGCTTCAGCAGCGTCTTGTCCTCTTCATAGACCGAATCCCAGTGCGCTCGCTGAGATAAAGAGAAGAAGCGCAATCGCCCCTGCCCTTCCTTTCCATGAATCGCGCGTGCTAAAATCGGCGTTCGAGGGTTCGTTCGCTTCCAGGACTCGCCGAGGCTCTCGAAATCATGCTCAGCCCTCGCCTTGCTGATGCCGGTGCCGTTATCCCGGATAATGATGCTCACGAGTCCCCCAAGGGGATTGCGCTCGAATTCGACGGAAGTCCGCTTCGCGTCTGCGTCGAGAGCATTCCAGACGAATTCGGAAATCGCTTTCACATGGTCGTGCGTGCTCGCCACCTTCTGCAGGTGGTCGTGCTTAGCTTTGAGAGTGAGTACGACCATTTTTGTGCACCAGCTAATGGGCGGCGAACGTAGCAGATCGAATGCTGCGCGAGAATGGGTTAGTTGAAACGCTTTAGTTTCCCGCGAGGGTAGAAATAGCCGAAATGCTGACTGGGGGACGAATGATCGCTGCTTCTGAAGCGGCGGGCTGTTCAGTAGCGTCCGGCAAGCAATGGCAGCACGTCTGCACCGCCCGACATGAGCGGATTCGATGGCTCGAAATGTTGCCGCAATTCTCGCTCCCGGACGAGTGAGCGCGCATCGAGAAATGCATCTTTCAGGCTCACGTCTTTCCGGAGCGCGACGTTGAAAAAAGCGTCGCCAAAATAAGTCCACCTAGCCTTGTCCTGGCAGCCGAACGACGGGTGCCTGGCATCGGCCGCAGTGATAACCAGCACATCGGGATTTGCCAAATACGGAATGAAAACTCCAGAATAACAAGCCGAGATGACCACCACCTTGTGTCGCACACCAGTCTTCGCGAGCATGTCGCGGAGACGACATGGCGTGAGCGTTTCCGTGAGCCGCCCGGCCTTGATTGCAAGGCCATCAGGAGAGCCATGCGAGGTGAGAACCAAAAAGAGCACATCTTTCTCGGCATCCAAGCGGCTGCCTGCCGTCTGCAACGACTTGGTCAGCGCTTCGATCGTTGCACTTCCGCCTTTCCTGGAATTGTACTCCACATCGATCGGGCCAGTCTCGAAACGGTCGGCCACAATCTGAGCCGCGCCGGTCGCCTCGGATCTAAATGCGCCTTGATCCCACCTTTGCAGCGTCCTCAATTGCATGTACTGGCGAACCAACGGCCAGATGGTCAGATGGTCAGAAAAAGCAACGAGCGGCGCGCCGAGCCGCCTGATCGAGGACCTGGAAGTCATGGCGAACCTCGTAGCATGATCGCCGCTACAGAACTGCGGCTCGACATAAAATAGCGGAAGCCAGTGAATTTCTATCCCTCGGATGTCGCGACTGACGATATTGCTTGATCCGCTTGCGGAACCGTTGATCCTGTTGCGGGCGCTATGCACCCGAAAGCGGGCCTGTCACCTCGCCTTGAGTTTTGTCGTTCATGACCCAAAGCGGGACCTGACCGCCGGCTAGGCCCGAGCCAGTATCCCTCCATTATCACGTGACCTCAAACGCGCTATCATCCGGCCATTCTTTGGACAAGACTGACGGGAGTGCTGAAGGCAACTCTAACGGATAGCCGGGTCGGCCCTCCTGGGTGACATTGAGCGGAAAGGGAAACGTCAATGAACTCCACACCCACTCCGAACCCAGTCGAATCGAACGATAGCCAGGCCGCGCCTGCCGACGAAAGACTTGCAGAAGCCCACAAGCAGATCACGCGCGCCGGTGAAGACCTCACGCGTTTGAGTGAAAAGCTTGCAAGAATGGAGCGCGATGCCGCGCCCCCGCCTCCGGCGCAACTTAACCCGCCTGCGGTCGGACCTGATCCTGCTTCTTCCGAGCCTAGCCCTGCCTCTTCCGGGCCTGCCCCGCAATCGCCGCGCGGAATGCCGGGGTTCCGCGCCCTCGCCGCATTGTCGGTGGCAGGATGTCTCGTTGTCGCTGCACTGGTTTTGCAGTCGTCTTATGGTGGGAGAACCAAGCTGGTTCTCGCCCGTTGGGTGCCCCAGCTCGCTTCAACTCCATCATTGCCCCCGGATGATCCGCCGCTTACGGTGCAGCCCGCTTCACCCGCCGTTCAGGTGGCCGCGGCGGACGCCGCTCCGCCCCAAGCGACGCCCTTGGTTCAGACCGCGCCGCCGCAGGACGCCGCGCCCACAGCCAACACAGCTCTTCCCGACCAGACGCAGCTGCTGCAAACGATCGCGCGCGACCTCGCAAATGTGGAGCGAAATATCGAACAGCTCAAGGCGGATCAGCAACAAATGGCCCGCGAGAACTCCAAAGCCATTGGGGAACTCAAGGCGAGCCAGGACGAAATGAAACAGGAGCTCGTGAAGGTTTCCGAGCAGAAGGCGTTACCGCTTCCGATGCAGCCGGCTCCGGGCGTCCGCAAGCCCGAGCGGACGCATCATCAGCCGCCGTATGCAAGAGCGCGGCCTCGAATCCCAAGCGAGTGGCTGTACGACGACTGGTGACCGCCAATGCAATGATCGTCGACGTCTCGTCTTGCAACAACGCTTCGATCGGCACGGTGTCACTTCCTGCAAGGTCTCGATCGCGTTCGCAGCAAGCCTAGGGTCTGATGAGATTTGCCGGCTTTCTTGGTAGATTGGCAAGCTGCCCTGCAGCAGGCCCTTTGGCTTCGACGCTTGTCTTATGAGCGTCACTTGAGACCGCCATCTCACGCAACAAGTCGATGGTCTGCAGCGTGACCTCTCCCTGTCGGGACGGGATCTGGATCCCGGCCTCCTGGAAGGCTTCCAGGATGGCGATCCTTAGATCAGCCGCCACGTTGCCACCCTGACGCAGATCGACAAAGGCGTAGAGTTTGAACGTGAGGCCGTCTACCCCAAAATCTTCAAAATCGAAGGATGGTGCGGGCAGTGTCAGGACACTGGGATGGTCCTGCGCGACCTTGAGCAGAATAGATTGGACCGCCCTCGGATCGGAGCCATTCGCAACCTTGACCGGGATCGCGATCCGACGCTTGTTGTCGCGCAATGTCCAGTTCTTCACCTTCTCCGTGATGAAATAGGAGTTCGGAATCACAACGCTCGCTCGCTCAAACGTCTCGACCTCGGTCGAACGAACGCTGATCTTGCGAACATAGCCTTCTTCGCCCCCGACGACGACCAGGTCACCGATCTTGATGGGGCGCTCGGCCAGAAGGATCAGCCCTGACACGAAATTGTTGACGATGCTTTGCAGACCGAAACCGATACCGACCGAGAATGCGCCGGCCAGGATCGCGAGATTGGACAGGTCGAAGCCTGCGTAAGAGAAGGCCGCAAGCGTTGCGATGACGACGCCGCCGTATCCCACTCCAACGCGGATCGAATCGCGGAGGCCGCCCGAAATACCCGCCGGCATGAGGACCCGCTCATCGAGCCAGCCCTGGAAAAGTCGCGCGGCGCCATAGGCGAGCGCGAACACGATCACCGACGCGAGGAGCACCGCAATGGATACTTGAGTGTTGCCAACCCGGAAACCGAAGAAGAGCTGCTTGTACCAGTCGTAGACGTCCGGCCAGTTGTAACCCCATTGGAGCAAAATGAGGGGCACGGACAGTATGATCACCATAGCTTTGAGGACCAGGCCGATCGGCAGAGCCAGCCGCTCGTGCTGCCGGTGTTGCTCACCAAAGCTTTCCTTGAGCCAGCGGCCTGTCGCTGCGCGGTCGTCGCTCAAGCCCTGCATCAGTCCATCGACCCACAGCAGCAGCAGGTAGGCAAACGCCATAACGGAGCTGGTCACGACCAATTGTTGCGCGAGAAACCGGGCAAGCGCCAAGTACCCGGCAAGCGCCGATATGACGATCGCGACGACTGCAATCCAAACAGGGACCCGCAGCACGGCGAGCAGCCGCGGTGACAGGGTTCGGTCCTGGTGCTGCGCCTCCAGCGGCGTAAGAAGGATGGCAACGATGATTCCGGCCACGAGCAGGCTCGACGGAAGCGAGACCGCGACCGTCAGCGCAAAGGGGGCCTGCACGACGCGGGTGACCACGTAGAGCAACGTGGTCACGCCGTACACGATTGCGAGCGCCAGAAGGAGCCCGCAAATCAGACGTGCTGTGCGATCGGAGACGGGGATCAACCGCCAATGCGGCACCCTCGGCGCGAACGCACTGATCACAAGCACGCTGACCGCGAGAATGGTGATGATTGATTGCGCAGTCGAATACAGCAGCCAATCGACGCGTTTAGGCAATTGATGCGTGTCGGCGACAAGCCCATAGAGGAAAGCGATCGGCACCACGACCGGCAATATCCACAGCAAGGCGATGGCGCCGGCGACCACGGCCCGCCGCCAGAAGGGCTGATCAACGTCCTCGGACGGCCGGCGGCGCAACCGCCAGGTTCCGAAGGCGGCGGCAACAGCGAGCCCGAGCAGGAGCAGTCCGGCTTCGAAAGCGACGAGCAACACCTCGTCCTGATCGTCGAGACCGCCCCACCAGCCGGCCATGATGTCGCGAACCCGGAATGTGGCCGATGGGACATAGTCCGGCACTCCCGACCAGGTCGCAGACGAGTAGATGCCAGGGACCGGCTGCAACAGGCGCGTGGCGAAATTCCTTCGACGGATGTCCTGGATGGTATCGATGAGCTTGTCGATGCGCAGGTCGGCGGAGTCGATCTCTTTCTGACCTCCGGTCAACACTCCGAGGTAGTAGGTCCGGTCAGCCCGGATGCGTGCTACGTCGTCCGGCTCGGGTGGTTGACCGGCGGCTGGTGCCGGCCCGAGCAAGCCCAATTGATCCTTGGCGGTGGCTAGTGCAGGTTCAAGATGCGTGCGGAAGCTGCCAATCTCGCCGCGAACGCCCTGGAGCTTGTCACGGAAGTCGTTCAGTTCCGAATAGCGCAAGCCCTCCTTTTGCAGGTCGCTCTCCAGGCGCGAAAGCTCCTGTTGCCAACCCTTGATCCTCTTCTCGATGTCAACGCCGACGCTGTTGTTGGCACGTGCAACGATCTCGGCCGTGTTGATCGAAGGGACGGGCGGTTTTGCTGGCTGTGCGGTGGCTTGCGCACCCGAAGGAGAACCGGCCTGCGGAGCCACGTCTGGATTGGGCGATGTCGGCGCCTGTGCGGTCTGAGCCTGAGCCCCGGCTGCAACCAGCAGGGAAAAGAGGCTCAACGCCCACGCTACGAACCACAGTCGGCGGATCATCGGCTGCTCCCATATTTGACGGCAATTCCTCGGCCGTCTCCGAAAACTTGATGGCCAGACGATGACTCAAATGTGCGATTGCGTGGTCTGTCACGGTGGTGTGTGAATATCGATTGAACCCGGCGGGGCCGCGAATCCGAGCCTGCGCGGCAGGCTGTCATTTCCTGAACGCATATTATTTCTGGATACCGTCGCTTGCGATGTGAGGCTCATAATGACTCCCTGACCTGTGCGTAATAAGTATCGGGTGGTCACGTTCCCATCCTCAGCCCACGTATCAAAGGCTCCGCCGCGGTCGGCCGCTACCGTTAATGTTCTAGCCTACGCGATCAATCGCTTCACCAGCGCCGACTCACTTGAGTAAGTCAAAAGCGCCTCGTGGGTTGCCCGAGTAACTCCAACATACGTCAGTCGAACACACTCCTCGACCGCCTCGCCGCGGCGGCCGAGGAAGCCCAACCCCGCAATAGCGACGCACGGAAACTCGAGCCCCTTCGCGGTGTGCATGCTCAAGAACCGCACGGCTACCCGCTTCGTCGAAACTCTGTTCCTGTTGTTCTTGGCAATGTCGATCGGCACTTCATGCCTGGCGAGTACCTGAGCGATCCGCTCCCCAATCCAGTGCTCCGGATAAAGGCAAGCCATTTGCGGCCACTCGTACCCCGCCTTTTTTCGCCCAAGAAACCACTCGGCGATGCAGTGAGCTTCTGCGTCGATGCTCACACACTGCCTCACTTCTGGTAACAGTCCCTGCCGTCCCGCATCTTCGGGCAACAGGATGGCGTGCTCATCATCGGCTATCGTGCCCGGAGCGCCGATTACGTCCGACGCGAAGCGTCTCGCAAAGGCGACGATTTGGGTGGTGTTGCGATAGTTGACTTTTAGCACGGTCGTTCTGCCCTGCGCTTCAATTCCGAGCTGCCTCCACACGGGGCGCTCTCGCCCCTTGTAGATGGCCTGTATATCGTCGTAGACGACCATCAGTGCCTTCGTGCGCGGGTTTACCATCTTGGCCGCAAGCGCGAGCCATTGCGGCTCGAAGTCGTGTGCCTCGTCGATCAGGACAGCATCATACTGCTCCGTAGGGATATGCCCCTGATCTACGGCCTTCACGACCTCTGAAACGCTCGCAGCCAGTCGTTTTTCGTAGTCCGGATATTCTCGCTCGGACGGGGCGGCAATCCCATAAGTCCGCAGCATCCAGTAGCACCATGAATGAAAGGTGCGGACCTGAACGCGGTCCTCCACGCCACGACTCTGCATGCTATCCTCAAGTCGCCCAGCGATGCCGTTGGCGTAGCACAGAATGAGCACCGGCTTGGTCGCCGCACGCGCCAAATATTCGGCTCGAAAGGCAAGGATCAGTGTCTTGCCCGATCCAGCGACACCGCGAATAATTCGATGCCCTTCTCCCAAGCTGCGCGCGATCTGCTCCTGGTGCAGGTCCATCACTGCAAGCGCCCGGTCTGACGGATCCGGCAATATCGGTTCGTCCAGAGGCAGAGCAATTTGTCGAATGCGGATTTCGGGAAAGAGCAGCGCACGCAACCGGTCGAATTGCGGCATCGACAGGGGCTCTCCGAGACGCGGATAAACCATGCGCCATAATCTCGACCGGAATTCTTCGGGGTCCGCACCCTCCGACATCTCATCCTTGAATACACATAGATGCTCGGCTAGCACCTCCTTGAGATTGGTCTGATCGAACTGCTTGCGCGTGACATTGGTGAATACCGCCCCGTAGCCGAACGGGAGTATGGTTCGGCCCTCAAAGCGATGACCAGCTGGAAACAGCAGTTGCCCGTCTTGCTGCAGCGTGCGTACGACCTCGAACGCATACTTGCGAGCCTGCTCGAGAGGACTGCTCTCCCGCACGGTGCCACGACTCGTCAGCAGTTCGATTTTTGTTTTGTCCGCCGAGGCTATCGACTCCAAACGCCAATCCTTCACTTCGAGCACGAGCAGGCCGTTCGCCGGGTGAACGATGATAAAGTCGGGATGCCGGCTGTGAGGACCTACCGGAAGATTGTGCCAAACGACAGCGTTCTCTTCGAGAAAGTCCTTGAGGCGCTCCGCGAGCCGCAGTTCGCCGCGCGTGTCGAAGCGCGCGAAGCCGAGGCTAGGGATCAGTATTGCCATGCAACCCCCGTTGACAGCCAACTCGCGCGCGCGACCAGCGGCCACTTTGCAGGTCCGGCACCATTACCTTGACGATGTCGCCTAGCCTCACGGCCTTCTCCCCAGCACTAAGGATAGGACATCACGTTGTCTCGAACCAGGACCAGGGCGGAGCGACGCGGGCGTTAGTCTAGCGCATTAACGTTGGGTCGCTCCCTGCACCCAATGCGGACCATGCGCGCAAAAGATCGCCGTGTTGCCCTAGGGGATAGCGGCCTATCGATCGAAGCATTCGCTCGCTGCTGGAACACTAGAACTCGCCATGCCCCTGCGGATCGATCAGACGGTTGATCCGTTGGGCTGCGGCCATCGCAAAACGGATGGTCATCTGCTTGCGAGTCGGCG
The DNA here is from genome assembly GCA_018971625.1 of Pseudomonadota bacterium. Taxonomy (GTDB): domain Bacteria; phylum Pseudomonadota; class Alphaproteobacteria; order Rhizobiales; family Xanthobacteraceae; genus Bradyrhizobium. The sequence goes on along the minus strand of JAGXAJ010000002.1, from coordinate 84,215 downwards.
CCGGCAGACGATGCTCCGGCGCCTCGCAATGCATGTGGGCACCATAGGCGTCGGCGACGATGAGGCCGGTCTCGGCAGGAAAGATCTCGCATGGCAGATCCTGCGTGAAGGCAAAGAACAGCCGGTCGCAATGGGCGCGATATTCATGCCATTTCTGGTCGGCCCGCAAATCCTCGACCGAGGATTTGATCTCGACGATCCAGATCTCGCCGCGCTCGTTTAGCGCCACCAGATCGGCGCGCCGGCCGGACGGCAAAGGCAACTCGCTGACGCAGGAAAACCCCAACGATCGTAACAGCCTTGCGGTGCCGCGCGCGATCGCCAGGGCTGTCTCCGACTGACGGCCGTCCGCAGCTGGTGCGAGATGGATTTGGCGGGCGTGCGATTCCATGACGGCCAGCATAGAGCGCCGGCAGCAAAGGTGGGAAGCGGTTTCGCCCCGGATGGTAGACCGCGGGAACCCGGAATGGCCTGCCCACTTATCTGTTGGCCGCTGCAAAGGACGGGCGGACCGATAGGGGCTGCCCCGGCATGATCGACGACCTCTGGTACAAGAACGGCGTGTTTTATTGCCTTTCCGTCGGCACCTATATGGACGCCAATGGCGACGGTGTCGGCGATTTCAAGGGCCTGTTGCGGCGGCTGGATTACCTGCAGGGGCTGGGTATCACGACGATCTGGCTGATGCCATTTCAGCCCTCGCCCGGCAAGGACGACGGCTATGATATCTCCGACTATTATGGTGTCGATCCGCGCTACGGCACGCTCGGCGATTTCGTCGAATTCACCCATGGCTGCCGGCAGCGCGGCATCCGCGTGATCATCGACCTCGTCGTCAACCACACCTCGGACGCGCATCCATGGTTTCGCGAGGCACGGCGCGCCAAGGATTCTCCCTACCGGGACTGGTATGTCTGGGCTGACAAGAAACCGGCCAACGCCGACAAGGGCGTGGTGTTTCCCGGCGTGCAGAAATCCACGTGGACACGCGATAAGACCGCCAAGGCATGGTACTTCCATCGCTTCTACGATTTCCAGCCCGATCTCAATACCTCGAACCCGCATGTGCAGGCCGAAATCCTCAAGATCATGGGTTTCTGGATTCAGCTCGGCGTTTCCGGTTTCCGGATGGACGCGGTGCCGTTCGTGATCGCGGCCAAGGGCGCCAAGGTCAGGAAGCCCGTCGAACAATACGACATGCTGCGATCGTTCCGCGAGTTTCTGCAATGGCGCGAGGGCAGCGCCATCATTCTCGCCGAAGCCAACGTCGTGCCAAAAACCGACATGGAATATTTCGGCGGAGACGGCGACCGCATGCAGATGATGTTCAACTTCCACGTCAACCAGCACCTGTTCTATGCGCTGGCGGCAGCCGACTGCGGCCCGCTTGCGAAGGCTCTGAACAAGACCAGGCCGCGTCCGGCCACGGCGCAATGGGGGCTGTTCCTGCGCAACCACGATGAACTCGATCTCGGAAGGCTGACCAGGGCGCAACGCGAAAAGGTGTTCAAGAGCTTTGGCCCCGACAAGAACATGCAGCTTTACCAACGCGGCATTCGCCGCCGGCTGGCGCCGATGCTGAGCGGCAATCGACCGCGTCTCGAACTCGCTTACAGCCTGATGTGTACGCTGCCGGGCACCCCGGTGTTCCGTTACGGCGATGAAATCGGCATGGGTGACAATCTCGATCTGCCGGAGCGCAATTGCGCCCGCACCCCGATGCAGTGGTCGACCGAACCGCATGCCGGCTTCACCGAAAGCGACCGGCCGTGCTTGCCGGTCATCGATCAGGGGCCATACGCGTTCGAGCACGTCAATGTCGCCAAGCAGCGCCGCGATCCCGAATCGCTCCTGAACTGGACCGAGCGCATCATCCGGATGCGCAAGGAGGTGCCGGAAATCGGCTGGGGTGATTTCAGGATCATCAATGCGCGGGATCCCGCGGTCCTGATCATTCGTTACGACTGGCGCAACAATTCGGTGCTGTTCGTGCACAATCTTGACGAGAAGCCGCGCGAAATCTCATTCGCATCAGGTGTCCCGGGCGACGCCGGCAAGCTGCTGGTCAATCTGCTGTCGGAGGACCATAGCCGCGCCGCCGGCGGCCGGCATCGATTATTGATCGAAGGTTACGGCTATCGCTGGTACCGCGTCGGCGGACTGGATTATCTGTTGAAGCGGCGCGAGATCGACAACGACGCTTCGCGCAAGACGGCTCATTCCGCCTGACCGGCCGGCGCACCGATGATGACGCCCTCATCGGCCCGCAAATCGAGCCTGTCGCCAATCCTCTCGCCGTTCCTGTCCATCAGGGTCGAGAGCAGGATTTCGCCCGCAAGGCCCGCGGCGTCCGATTCGATCGAGAGCGGCTCCGCACCGAGATTGAGCACGATCGTGGCAGCCCCTCCGTCGCTCGCCCGGCGATACAGCAGGAGATCGCCTTCTGCCGCGACCGGCACGTAGTCGCCGGATTGAAGCTGCGGCAATTGCTTCTTCAGTTGAATTAACGCCTTGTAGAGATGAAGGATCGATTGCGCGTCGGCATCGAGATTGACGACGTTCTCGTGGCGAAAATCATCGGCCAGCGGTAGCCACGGCTTCGCCGCCGAGAACCCGGCATAAGGCGTCGCGTCCCATTGCATCGGGGTCCGGCAGCCATCGCGGCCGACGCCGATTCCCGGCACGTTCTTCTCGAAGGGGTCCCGCACCTGATCGGGTGCGATCGCGACCTGGTGCATACCGATCTCGTCGCCATAATAGAGCGTCGGCGTGCCCCGCAGCGTCAACAGCAGCATCGCGGCGACGCGCGCCTGCGCGGCGCCGACGCGGCTCGCAACCCGCGGCCGATCATGGTTGCCCAGCACCCAGTTCGGCCAGGCTCCTTTCGGCAGGGCCGCCTCGTAATCGGCAATGATCTTTTCGACCGAACGCGCGCTCCACAGCGTCGACAGCAGCGCGAAGTTGAACGGCATCTGCGCGCCCCTGAGATCATTGCCGTAATAGGCGACCAGACGCTCGAACGGCAGATAGATCTCGCCGATCAGCACGCGGTCGTCGAACTCGTCGATGACGCGGCGCATCCCCGCCACCACCTCATGCACCTCGGGCTGATCGGTCGAATATTGCGTCAGGATTTTCTCATGCGGCGGCCGGCCCTCACGATAAAAGGGATTGGGCGGGTTATCGCGGAATTCGGCGTCCTTGATCAGGTGCCAGATCACGTCGACGCGGAAGCCATCGACGCCCTTGCGCAGCCAGAACCGCATGACCTCGTGGATCGCTTCGCGCACTTGCGGGTTGCGCCAGTTCAGATCCGGCTGCTGGGCGAGGAAGGCGTGGTAATAATATTGGCCCGTTGCATCATCGAGCGTCCAGGCGCTGCCGCCGAATTCCGACAGCCAGTTGTTCGGCGCACTGCCATCTGGCTTCGGATCCCGCCACAGATACCAGTCGCGCTTCGGATTATCGCGCGAACTTCTCGCTTCGATGAACCAGGGATGCCGGTCGGAGGTGTGATTGGGTACCAGATCGAGAATGACCTTCAATCCCGCCGCGTGAGCGGCACTCATGAGCGCGTCGAAATCCTCTGACGTGCCGAACAGCGGATCGATCCCGGTGTAGTCGGAAATGTCGTAGCCGAAATCCGCCATCGGAGACGGAAAAATCGGCGACAGCCAGATCGCGTCAACGCCGAGTGCTTGCAGATAGGGCAGCCGCTCGATTATGCCGGCGATGTCGCCGACCCCGTCGGCGTTGGAGTCCTGAAACGAACGCGGATAAATCTGATAGAAAATGCCGTGCTGCCACCAGGCACCGCCGCCCCGATCCATCGTCAGTCGTCCCTCTTGCCGCGCCGGAGCAGGCTAGAGCCCCGCTCCGATGGAACGGGACTCTAGATATTGTTTTGACGCGTTTTCTTTACGCGAACCGGTGTCCCACTTCGCTCGAAAACGCTCTAACGCCGGAAACTCCATCCGGTTCGCAATGGATGGCGGGAACATGACGAGGGAACGTCGGTGCCGCGGCGTTTGCAACTTAATTTTGCTTGGCGAGCCCGCAAAAATCGGCATTGTGCGACAATGACCCAGCAAGCCAAGAGCGAAACCGAGACCAGGTCGAAAGCAGGTGCCGCCATCATTCCGGTGACGCTGTTCGAGCAGAACTGCACCCTGATCTGGTGCGAGGCCAGCAAAAAGGCGGTCGTGATCGATCCCGGCGGCGAAGTGCCGAAGATCCTGCGGGCGATCGAGCAATCCAACGTCAATGTCGAGAAAATCTGGCTCACCCACGGCCATATCGATCACGTCGGCGGCGCGGCGGAATTGCGCGACACGCTGACGGTGCCGATCGAGGGCCCGCACCTCAACGACAAGTTCCTGCTCGACCATGTGGTATCGAGCGGTGCGCGGTTCGGCATGACCGGCGTGCGCGATTTTGCGCCGGATCGCTGGCTCAACGAAGGCGATCAGGTCTCGATTGGCGAATTGACCTTCGACATCCTGCATTGTCCCGGCCATTCGCCTGGCAGCGTGGTGTTCTACAACAAGGAATTGCGCTTCGCCCATGTCGGCGACGTTCTGTTCAACGGCTCGGTCGGGCGAACCGATTTGCCCGGCGGCGATCACAAAACCCTGATCAAGTCGATCACCGAGAAGCTGTTGCCGCTCGGCGACGACATCGGCTTCATCTGTGGCCATGGCGCCGGCTCCACGATCGGCCAGGAGCGCCTGACCAACCCATTCCTCACCGGCAGGATGTGACGGCTGGCCCGATGACGCCGGCCGAGCTGGTCGCCACGACCGGTGCGCTAGCCCGACACCATTGCGCGGATCCTGCGTGACAGATTGCCGAGGTCGAACGGCTTGGTGATCATTTCCATGCCTGGCTGCAGAAAGCCGCCAGCCATCGCCACGCTCTCGGCATAGCCGGTGATGAACAGGATCTTCAGGTCCGGCCGCATTTCGCGGGCCTGATCGGCGAGCTGGCGTCCATTCATGCCAGGCAGCCCGACGTCGGTCACCAGCAGATCGATCCGCCGGTCGCTGCGCAGGATCTGCAGACCCGCCGGCCCGTCAACCGCCTCGAACGTTTGGTAGCCCTGCTCACCCAGCATTTCCAGGACCACGCCGCGCACCACCGGCTCGTCCTCGACCACCAATACGGTCTCGCCGGTGCTGGCGCGCTCGTCGCTCACAGCGGCCGAGGGCGGCTCGCGCGCGCCAGCCTTTTGATGCCGCGGCAGATAAAGCCTGACCGTGGTGCCGTGTCCCGGTTTGCTGTCGATCGTGGCCTGACCGTTGGATTGCCGCGCGAAGCCATAGATCATCGACAGCCCGAGGCCGGTGCCCTGCCCGATCGGCTTGGTGGTAAAGAACGGATCGAAGGCGCGCGCCGCCACTTCCGCGCTCATGCCCGTGCCGGTGTCGGTGACGTCGATGCAGACGTATTCACCGGGTGAAAGCGCCGGCGCATCGGCCATGGTGTCGTCGAACCGCGCATTGCAGGTGGAAATCGCCAGCTTGCCACCGTCGGGCATGGCGTCGCGCGCATTGATCGCGAGGTTGAGCAGCGCGCTTTCCAGCTGATTGGGGTCGCACAGCGTATTCCAAAGATCGTCCGAGGCCACAATCGTCAGATCGATGGCCTCGCCGATGGTCCGACGCAGTAAATCCTCCAGCGACACCACAAGCTGGTTGGCATCGACGCTTTTTGGCACCAGCGGCTGGCGGCGCGCAAAAGCCAGCAGCCGGTGCGTCAGCGCGGCGGCGCGGTTGGCCGAGGTCATCGCCGCATCGATATAATGCGCGACGTTGTCGACCCGTCCCTGATTGAGCCGGGTTTGCAGCAGATCCAGCGATCCCACGATCCCGGTCAGCAGATTGTTGAAATCGTGCGCGATGCCGCCGGTCAACTGGCCGACGGCTTCCATCTTGTGCGATTGCCGCAGGGCTTCTTCGGCCGCCCGCAGCCGGTCGGCCGCGGCCTTCTCCGCGGTGATGTCGCGGGCCACCGCATAGATGTGATCCTGGTCCGGCACGCCGGTCCATGACAGCCAGCGATAGGAGCCATCCTTGTGACGAAAGCGGCTTTCGAATTTGATCGTGGCCTCGCTGCGGCCGAGTTTTTCGACCTGCGCGCGCGTTTTGCCGTTATCGTCGGGATGCTCCAGCCATTGCGAAGTGCGGTTGAGCAATTCCGCCTCGCTCCAGCCCAGCGTCCGGGTCCAGGCCGGGTTGACCGTTTTCCAGATGCCGTTGCGATCGGCGACCAGCAACAGATCTTGCGACACGTTCCAGATCCGGTCGCGCTCGCGGGTCTTTTCCTCGACGCGCTGCGCCAGCGTCGCATTCAGCTCGGCGAGCTGATCGGCCAGGGTACGGTAGCGCTCCTCGCTTTGCCGCAGCGCCTGTTCCACCAGCACCTGTTCGGTAATGTCGCTGTGGGCGCCGACCAACCGCACGGCTCGCCCGTCGGCGTCGCGCTCGATCGTGGAGCGGACCGAAATCCAGCGCACCTCGCCGTCGATCGGACGAACGATCCGGTATCGCGCCGTATAGTCGCGCACGTTGCTTGCGACCGCATCGAGGAATTTCTTCTCGGTGGCGTCGCGATCGTCGGGATGGATCCGCCGCAGCCAGTCCTCATGCGACTCATGGGTCGCGTCGGGCAGCAACCCGTGAATCGCGAGATATTCCGGTGACCGGCGATTGAAAAAACCGGTTCGCAGATCAACCTCGAGGCCACCGATGCGGCCGATCTGCTGCACCCGCGCGAGTTCAGCCTCACGCTCCCGCAGGGCCGCCGCGGCGACATAATCCGCGGTGACGTCGCGGCAGACCACGAGCACGCCGCCGACGCGATCGCCTTCATCGATCGGGCTGAAGCCGTAAGTCCAATACACCTGCTGCAAGGCGCCGTGACGCGTCACCGGAACGAGTTGGTTCTCGTGCCAGGTCGCGCCGCCGCCGCTCATCACCTGATCGATTTGCGGACCAATGATGTGCCAGATCTCGCCCCAGCACTCCCGCCCACCCTGGCCAAGCGCGCTCGGGTGGCGTTCGGGTCCCATGGTCTGGCGATAGGCGTCGTTGTAGAACTGGATGAGCTGCGGACCCCACCAGATGAACATCGGATGGTTGGTGTTGAGCAGCAGCCGTACCGCCGTGCGCAGACTTTGCGGCCAGCTTTCGGGACCGCCCAGCGGATTTGCCGACCAGTCATGGGCCCGCATCAACGCACCCATCTCGCCGCCGCCGACGAGGAAATCCGCGATGTTCGCAGTGGGTACGCTGGTCTTCAACATAGGCAGCAATCGGAGGCCAAGTTCTGTCCGATGAGTTCTGGCTTGCCGGGTTCCAGCAGCCCAAATGCAATTCAGCCGGAACTTAACCGCCTATCGCATTCCGATTAAACGCGCGGGCGCGGATTTGGTTCAAATTTATTTCCGGAAAAGAGGAACAAAATGACGGGTTCGCGCCACGGACATTAACTGCGACCGCCGGTCGAGGTTGGCTGCAAGCGCACCTGCCTTATTTCATCAGGCCGACCGCCGTCAGCGCACGCGTAATGATCGCGCCAACATCGATCGCACGGCGTCGCCGTCGTGGCGGCGGCTCAGCTTGCCGCGGCGAAAGCGGCCTCAGCACGGCGGCAACGTCGGGGGTGCGGAGCGGCGCAGACGGCGGCTGCGGTTTGGAAGCGTCTGTCACAGTTGTGTCCGTGGTGCGGGGCTGACCGATTCGCTTGGTCAAGCCGAAGAAGTTTGCGATATGATACGACGACGAAATCCCCGCCTCGATCAGGAATGCGCCTTCGGCGCCGTATCGTTCGTCATTGTCGGCGATGCCAAGCGGGGTACCGTGAGCCATGTCGGTGATGGTGTAGGACTCGACAATGGTCTCGCCATCCGCATTCCACCACACCTGATGCGGATGGCCGTCGACGATACCTTCAAACATCGGCGCTGCCGGCAAACGATGCACATCGAGCCATTGCTTGACGATCTCGCTGGCGTTGGCGGGATCGACCATGCGATCGGCGCTGCCGTGCCATACCGACAATTTTGGCCAAGGGCCCTGATGCGTCGATGCGCCTCGCACCAGATCACCCAGTTCGCCGGCCGGGCGCGAATTCGACTGCAGCATTCCGTCCAGCGCTTCCCGCACATTGCTGGCCACGCCATACGGCAGGCCTGCAATGACAGCACCGGCCGCAAACACTTCCGGATAGGTTGCGAGCATCACCGATGTCATTGCGCCGCCGGCGGAAAGGCCAGTGACGAAGATGCGACGCTTGTCGATGCCGTGATCCTTCACCATCCGCGCGATCATCCGCCGGATCGAGCACGCTTCGCCGTGATCGCGCGCGGTGTCTTCCGGATTGAACCAGTTGAAGCAACCTTGCGCATTGTTGGCTCGCCGCTGTTCCGGCATCAGCAGCGCAAAGCCATAACGTTCCGCGAGCGTCGACCAACCGGCGCCTTGGTCGTAGCCAGCAGCAGTCTGGCCGCAGCCGTGCAGGACGACGACAAGCGGGGCTGCCCGCTCCAGCCTGGCCGGCACGAATGACCACATCCTGAGATGGCCCGGATTGGCGCCAAAGCCGTTTATTTCGACCAGCGGACTGCGAGTCGCCGATGTGAAATTTCGCGCGACCTGCTCCAGGCTGTTGAATTGATGCAGCTTTGCGAAACGCCGCAGGTATTCGACATTTTTGAGTAGAGACAATGGCAACTCCCCCCGCGAGGATTTTCAATCCGACTGAAAGCAGATAATTGCTGCAGTGCAAAATGAAAAGATCGTGTGCCGCGGTTCCAAGGAATCCTTGTCGATGGCCGATCGAATAGATCGCGATCACCGTCTTGAATTGCGCCAAGCGAACTCCGGTGCGACGAGCATCATTCTTCAGGCAGGAAAATAATCGCTTCGCCGAAGACGTTTGGCCGCCGGCGAGCGCGCCAGGCCTATCAAACTCGCCCCCGGCTCGACCTCGCTGGCCTTCCCTGCAAGGTCGCGCGGCATTTTTTGCAAAATCTCGGAGTATCGCTGCAGCCCCGCATCACGCCGGAGTGGCGGATGTGGCCGATTCCGAAACCCCGCGATGGATTGCGCGTCGTGATCGCACCGGCAGGCTAAGCGGCTCAAGCGACCGGCGCATCTTGGTCCTGCTCTCATTCGTTGTTCGAGGGCTAAGTGAACTCGCTACGCTACATCCTGCTCGAACGCCTTGCGCAGCGCGACGTAGCCTTGCTGTTGCGCGGTCCAATTGCAGCCGCCGGTAATGGCGCGGTCGACCACCAGATCGTGGCCGTTGATGAAGCTGGACTCGTCCCCGGCGAGAAACAATGCGGCATAGGCGATGTCATCGGTAAGGCCGGCGCGTTGAATCGGTTGCGCGGTCTTGTAAGCCTCGCGCACCATGTCAGAGGTCCTTTCCGCAGCATCGATCGGCAAGCCGAGCGCCTTGCCGATGATTCCGGTAGCGATCGCGGCATGACGCTGCGCACCAGCGTCGCCATCGCCGCGTCGAACCGATCGGCCTCCAGCCCCTCGATGCCACCGGTCTGGGCGGGACCGCCGGCATTGTTGAACAGACAATCGATGCGGCCGAATTTCTCGACCGCGAGACCAATCAGCGCGCGCATCTGGTCCTCGACCGTGACATCGGTTTGACGGAAGATGCAGGCGGCGCCAAGCTTTTTGGCGAGCGCGTCGCCCTCCGGCGCGCGGCGGCCGGTGATGACGACCTTTGCGCCCTCGGCCACGAATATTTCCGCGGTTCGCCGCCCGATGCCGCTGGTCGCACCGGTAATCACCGCAACCTTGCAGTCAAGCCGCTCTCCCTGGTCTGGCGCCGTAGTTCCAAATATCCGGGGCCGGCGGGAACAAAGCAAGCAACGCTTTACCGCGATGACTCGAAGATATTGAGATCCTCGAACGTTCGGGCGCGCATTTGCGTTTTTTGCTCTATGCTCGGCCTTATTTTGGATCAGCTGATCGGGCTCAAGGGGCATATGGGGAAATGGATCGACGATTTCCGGCGGGGCTGGCAGGGAATATCTCAACCACCGCCATTCCTTAGCATCGGGTTTGCGGCATTCTGCGTCCTGTTGTCGACGCTTGTCCGGTGGTGTCTTTCGCTGATCCGCCCGGACGTGTTCTTCACGCCCTATTTCCCGGCCGTATTCTTCGCCGCCGCGTTCGGAGGCTTCCGGATCGGGATCGCAACGGCGCTGGCTGGCGGCACGCTCGGCCTCGCGCTCAATTTCAGCAACACTTCGCTCGATTTTGCAAGGCTGGTGCTGCTGATGATCTTCCTCGTGGTATGCGGCCTTACAATATGGGGCGTCGACCATTATCGCTCCGTCGCCGCACGGCAGCGCGACATCGCCAGGCGGCTGACGCAAGAGGAGGAATATCGCAAGCTTATGGTCGATGAGTTGCAGCACCGGCTGAAAAACAAATTGTCGACGGTTCACGCCGTCTTGCATCAAGTGCTGCAGGATCAGCCCAAAGTCTGGGCCAATATCGATCATCGGATTCGGGCACTATCGGCGACCGACGACCTGATCGCGCGTGTCGATGGCAGCGGCTGCGACATCAAGGATCTCCTGCTGTCCGAACTCGGTCCCTACGGTCATGTCCGCTTTACCCTGAACGGTGATCCCCTGTTTCTCCCGGCCAAGCTGGCGGTCAGCCTCGCGCTGATCTTCCATGAGCTTGCGACCAATGCCGGAAAATATGGCGCATTCGCCGCGGCGCGCGGATTGTTGCAGGTGTCGTGGTCAATGTCGGACGATCGCCTGACCATCATTTGGGACGAGAACGAAGGCCCCGCGGTCGGGCCGATCGGAGCGCCCGGATTTGGCACCAAGCTTCTGAATTCCGCGCTCAGGCCGTTCGATGGCAGGACTGAAATCTCGTTTCTGAAAACCGGAATCCACTGCACCATGCAGTGCCGGGTGCCCAAGAGCTGAACCGACCAACGCGGAAACGGCGGTTGGCAGGCGCTCTTTGCCTGGATGGGAATCCGAATCCCCGTTAACGCTCTGTCAATGGCGAGCCAACCGCGGCAAGCCATTTCAACATTTCCTCCGATGTCCGGATTCCGCCGCATCGGCCTTCGCTGGTCCGGTCACCGGATATTCGTATGGAGATCCGGTTTGATGGGCTATAATTCGCGCCCGCAACTATCATTTCAGAGCCATTGCATGCCCGCCGTCTCGCTGCTGCTGAATATCGTCTGGATCGTTTTCGGCGGGCTTTGGATGGCGGTCGGCTGGATGATCGCTGCCGTTATCATGGCGATTACCATTATCGGCCTGCCCTGGGCACGGGCTGCATTCAATATCGGCGTCTACAGCCTGCTTCCCTTCGGCCAGCAGGCCGTCGATCGCGACGGCGTCACTGGCCAGCACGATATCGGCACCGGACCGCTCGGCCTGATCGGCAACCTGATCTGGCTGGTGCTGGCGGGCTGGTGGCTGGCACTGGGACATCTCATCACCGCCATCCTGTGGGCCGTCACCATCGTCGGTCTTCCCTTTGCCTGGGCCCATCTGAAACTCGCAGGGCTTGCGCTGTGGCCGATCGGCAAGGTGATCGTGCCTATCTAACGCGGCCAACATCTATCGCACATTTGCCGGGACGTCCCGCCGCGAGGATCGCGGCAATCGATCGATCGGCGCTTGCTTCCAGCGCCGCGATCGCCTGGCGCGCCCACAGATAGGATGCTTGAAAAATCTCGGTATGACGTTCGAACTCGGTGATGCGGATGCCCGGCGGCAGCGGCGGCCGCATCACGTGATCGAGCGGCGCGGCCTGCAGCGCGTCGTAACGCTGGTGCGCGACAAGGCTGCGCCACAGCACGTTGACCGCGCTTGGCGCCACCGGCAGCGACTTTTTGCGGAACGGCAGCAGCATGGCGGCGGCCAGTTCGAGCCGGCCGGGCAGCGACGCATAATCGACGTCGAAGGTCTCGGTCGCGGGATTGCCGAAATGCACCACCAGATTGGGGCCGCTCTTGAGCTGGTGCATCGGCGCCAGCGGAACGTTGTCGATCAGACAGCCGTCAACCAGCATCGTTCCCTCGCTGGTATAGAACGGCGGCAACAGGCCGGGGATCGCGCTCGATGCGCGCACCGCCTGCCACACCGGGCCCGAGCGGATCAGTTCGAGATTATGGTTTGAAAGGTTGGTCGCAACCGCGGCGAACGGCCGCCAGCAATCCTCGATCCGGCAATGCGCGCCATATTGTTCCGCGAGCGCGCGGTCGAACGCCTTGTGATCGAGCAGCGCATAGCGCGGCCAGGTCGGCCGCCGGAAGCTGCGCGCCTTGACAAAAATCTCGTGCGCGCCGCGCTCGAGGTGGTCGGCCTCGTAGTTTTTGGCAAATCCCGCCGCCATGGCGGAGCCGACGCTGGTGCCGACAAAGATATCGAACATCACGCCGCGTTCGCGAAACGCCTTGTAGATGCCGGCATGCGCCGCGCCGTAGCTGCCGCCGCCGCCGGCGACGAATCCGATCGCACGGCCGGACAGGAAGCGGATCAGGCTGCCGATGTCGAGTTGATCCTGCAGCGCGACATGGTGATGCATGAAAGAGGGCAACCGCGCAAGCCACGCCGCCGTGCCGCTGACCTCGCTGCTGCGGCGGTCATGAACGCGGACCAGCCGACGCGCCGACGCCGGATGGACCTCGCAGGCAAAGGCCTCCACCTCGGTCAGGCCTGCATCCGGCGCCTCGCCGCGGCACGCAAACACGGCCATGTCGGCCTGGCGGATGGCCTTGCGCGTCCAGGCTGAAGCTTCCCGGCCTCCCAGATAGACCACAAGCGGCGCCGTCTGTTCGAGCTCGTTGAGCCAGTCGGTGACTTCGGGATCATCCAAAGCGCGTCCGGGAAAGGTAGCTTCGACGCGAACGGGATCGACCACCTCGGCATCGGTGCGGGCGAGCGCCTCGCGCATCTGCCGTTCGAAGGCCTCCGGCACGGGCTCGTTTCCGCCCTCGATCAACGCCACGGTGCGGGCCACCGGCGAACGGCGGATCACCGGCAGGCGTTCGGTGCGTTGCGCGAAGCGCGACGCGAGCGCGGCGAGCAGCGCTTCGGCGATCGCCGGACTATCCTGCGCGAGACCCTGATAGGCCGCTCGCGTCAGCACCAGCACGCTGGTGTCGCGGATCGCGATGACATTGGCGGTGCGCGGCACGTTGGCAAAAAAGCCGATTTCGCCGACCAGTTCGCCGGCGCGCAATTCGGCGAACGGCTGGGCATCGGCGGTCCGGCGCACGGCCAGCGCGCCATGCAGCACCATGAACAGGGAATCCGATGGATCGCCCTGCGCGACCAGCATTTCGCCGCGCACGAGGTCGCGGCGAACCATGGCCTGCAGCGTCTTCAACCGCTGTTCGGAACCAAGCGTTCGAAACAGCGCAAAATTGTCGGACCCGCTTTCCCAGCCAGCGATCGGATTCAGTCCATTCATCCACGACACCCGGTTCGATTGCTGGGTCCATGCTATGCCGGCCCGCGCTGGCCGCGAGCATTATGGGATTTGACTGCCCCGACGGCAAACCGGCTTTGTCCCTCGGCTGGCCGTTGCCGAGGCCGGGCCAATCGGCTAAATGAACCCTCGCCGCACCCGTAGCTCAGCTGGATAGAGCGTCGCCCTCCGAAGGCAGGTGTCAAGCCACTGTGTACGGTCAGGCGGATTGAAAGGGGACAGGAAAACAAGAGCTTGCGAAATTGGGGCCGATTGCGTCATTCTCGCCAAGACCCCACGTAAGCACTGCGTAAGCAATCAACGCGCCCGTAGCTCAGCTGGATAGAGCGCCACCCTCCGAAGGTGGAGGTCACACGTTCGAATCGTGTCGGGCGCGCCATTTGCAGACTCCAAATCTCGAGATCAGTAAGCAGTGCCTGAAAACCATTGCGCTACCATCGTGCATAATGCGAGATTAGTCCTCATTTCCATAGTACTGGTCGTCGTACGCCCATTGGCCCCACGCGGTGATCTCCTCGTTCGATCGGCAATTCCAACTAACCACAATGTCGGTTGAAATCGTCAAACAACACTTGCCGCGGCCAGCGGCAGCGAACCGTTTCAACGCATCGGTAATCGCCTGGACGGCCGGGGCGCTAACAATCGCACTCGCGCCACTTCTCTTTTTCCCATACCCCGGCCTGCAAGACTACCCCAATCACTTGGCGCGAGCTTTCATCTTGCTCCATCGAGATGACCCGGTACTACAGCGGCTCTACAGCGTCCAATGGACCACGCTGCCCAACCTTGGTTGGGACATCTGGGCCATGGCCGTCGGCCGGTTCTTGCCGTTGGCGTGGACAGGGAAGCTATTTATTGCGACGGCCAGCCTCACGACCCTTGCGGGTTGCTTTGCGCTTAATCGCATCGTCGCATCAAGACTAACAATAGCGCCCCTGCTCGCGGTGCCCTTGCTGTTCAATGCTGGCTTTGCGAGGGGATTTCTCGGCTTTGAGCTTGGGTGTGGATGCGCGCTGCTCGCCGCGGCCTGGTGGGTGTCGGCGGTCAAAATGCATTGGCTTAGGAGGCTTTTTTTCGCAACGGCCTGTTCTACAGCACTATACTTTGTGCATCTCTATGCCTGGGCATTCTACGGCCTGTTCGTCTTTGGCTACGAAATACAGCGAATGATCGAGCGGAAATCGCCGACGCCGATGCTGTTTGTCGCGCGACTGGTTCGCGATAGCCTACAGGCGCTCCCCGTGCCGTTCATGCTGATCCACGCTAACCAGGGTTCCACGAATCCAGAGTTCACGGTCCAGCAGTTTCAATTCCCGTTCGTTCGGGTATTGCAGATCGAAAATCTTATCAGCCTGGGCAATCCCGTCATTAACTTCGTCTTGGTCGTCGCGTTTGCCCTGGTCGTTGGCATTGCAATCGTAAGATTGCGATGGATTGAGGTGCGTGGAGATTTCGCTGTTCCGATCGCGATCTCCATCTTGCTGTTCTTTCTGCTTCCAGATCAGATAGCCGGTACCTTCTACGTGGCCTGGAGAGTCTTGTTCCTGGCGATCCTCGTCTTTATCGCCTCCTGCGTGCCCACTGAGCGAGGCGAAATCCACGTAAAACAGATCATGGTCGGCATCTTGCTGCTGACGTTTGCGATCTCGTGCGTTAACGTTCAGTCGTGGCACAGGTCAGAGCTGGGGCGAGAGGATTTCCTCAATGTCATACATGAGACTCCGGAGGGCAGCGCGTTATTTGTCCTACACAGCGGCATGAAGCCGTCACAACTTCATTCGATCGGACTGTACCATGTCGGAGCCTTTGCGGTTCTGGCAAAGCGTGCTCTGGTGCAATCCATCTTCACGAAGCCCGGCCAGCAGCCTCTCAGATTCCACGATCAATGGCTGCAGCCGGTTCCGGAGACTTCGTTTACTTTCCTCGCCGATACAAAGAAGGAGTACAGGAAGTATGGTGCCGACCTGGCTAGCCAGCTTCTCAAGTTCGACTACGTCGTGGTCGATGGTCCAGACTTTGGAGACGATCTTCTGGCCCTCTCGCAGAGTCAATTGGCGTTCGTCAAAAGTTCAGGTGACTTTCGGCTCTACAAGGTCGAAAAGAAACCGCTCGATGCCGCGGCGGTTCACTGACGCGGTCGCGGGCGCCAACAACTCACCCGTCAAAACGGTGCAATCTGGGATACGCATTCGGATACCCAGCCCACCTGACCACATGGCACGTGTATTGTCTGGGTTACGTCCGAACCGTCGTCCTTTTGACTCACGCTTTCCATGGGCTGCTTTTTGTTTGAAAAGTCATACGAGCAGCTAAGATCCTCAATTATTTTCTTCGCTGTGGACGCGCGCGCTGGGCCCGCCGTCAATCTTCCATTTTTGAGGGCGCCGTATTGCGCGAAGAAACCAATCGCCCTGAGCGACGAGCACAGGTACTCGCCAGTGTCGGCCGGAGCAACCACCGAGAAGTCGATGCGGCCGGCGGCCGGCACAAAGCGGCCAGGATCCGCGATCTTCGAATCGAAATCATCCCAATCGAGCTTGCCGAACCTGGCGGTTGAAAGGACAAAGCGAGTGACGCGAACAAACTGCTTTGATCGATTCCCATTATAAACAGCAAATCGGGAAACATCGTCGGACATTCCCTGAAAGGTAACCTCGACGCTCCACGCCTTGTCGATCAGAAAGCGTGTCGCATAAAACAGCAGTGGCGCAATACACAGCAAAGCGAATGCGGACGCGATCCTCGCCCCCGGGGATTTTGGAAACCAGACCCTGCGTGCAATCGAGACCACTCTGGTTATGTTGCCTCAAACTTCACCTAGCTTCTCTATGTCAGCTCGGGCGCACCGTCAGCGTGAAGGGGCCGCCATATCCATGAGCATTCGCTTTGCGCGAACGAACCGCTGCACCGCAGTGAAGTGAACGAGGATTGCGATGTACCATATCGCGAGATGGGCAAAGCTGCCTCCAAGGCGATCTGGCACTGGGACGGCGTTATCCAGAATGAGTGCGGCGCAGAACAGCCAGGCGCGTCGCGGCCGCTCCATCAGATCCGGCCACGCCTTGTTCTCGATCTGAACTTGAAGCGCGACAGCGGCCTTGTTGTAGCTCACCAACAACGACCCAACCGTCAAAAGGAACACACCGATCCACCAACCCTTCACGAGCCCTACAACGAAATAGCTCACTATCTCCTGGTAACGATCAACGACTGCATCCAAATACCCTCCGAACAGCGTGGCTTTACCGGTCCGGCGAGCAATCGTGCCATCGAGCCCGTCGAAGGCATAGGAAAGCGACAGGCCGACGCCGAGCACGAACATATCGTTGGTGAGAACATACAGAGCGCAGCTGAGCAGCACGAGAGCAAGCCCGGTCAACGTGATCTGGTTCGGCGTCACGCCGGACGCGACAAGCAATCTGAGAAAAGTACGCCCGATCCATATGACGGGCTCGCGTAAAAGACTGGCCAACATGAGCGCGCGGATGCTGAAAACTCATTTGCCGGCAGCGCACTGGCATTCACATCTAGTGCCTTTGGCGCCACCCCCAGGCCGTTCGCCTGGATCAATGCCAATTCTTATCGGCACCAATCGACAATTGCAAATTATGGACGGAACGGCTTCACTGCCGATGGACGACTGTTTGCAACCACATGGCTGAAATGGAGTAGACGCGTTGGAAGTGAAGAAGCCGTGGCATGCACGATTGTATGTGCAGGCATATTCCGATTTTTCCGTGCCTGCGCCGCCGGCGGACCGCTTTGCGTATTGGACCGCGATCGCCGGGCAGATCATTTACCGAGGCTGCCTGACCGTTTTCTTGATCACTCTCAATGTCTGTGCGCTTTCATTTGGGGTTCTGGTCGAACCGCCCTGGCGGAAGTTTGCACGCTTTCGCCTGCTACAGCTTCCGCACCGAATTCCGGTCATTGCCGTGGCACTGCCGCTCCTGCTTGCATGTGCGGCCTATAGAACCTTCCAGCACCACAGCGGCTGGCACGTCGTTCTTCCCTTCGCAGCGATTGCTGCCGCAGCCACAACCTTTCTGGCGCTGTTTGGGGGCTTCAATCTGCTGCGAAGAGAGTCTTGATCACGGCTTTGAAAACCGCAAGGTATTTCAATACTGCCAGATGGGCTCGAATACGACCCATTCGTCGACATGTGTGCCGATCGCCCTCTCCAGCTGATCGACAAGGGCCGCCTGCAATGCCGCGCGATCCGCTCGCTGCTGAACGGGTAATGCCAGCGAGATTGGCGCGAATTCAATGATATCCCGCCGCCCGCGGCACCAGCCAAATCCGCCGATCAGGGGCGCCCCCGTCATGATAGCGAGATCGACGGGGCCGATCGGCAGCCTCGCTGGAGCGCCGAAGAAGCTCACAACGGTGCTTTGGCCTTCGACTGCGCGATCAGCAGTGATCAAGACCACCTGCCTCTTCCGGAGCGTCCGAACCATGGTTCGGATCGCGGCAAAGCCGGTAAGAGGTACAAATGTCACGCCGTTTGACAGGCGAGCCTGAAGCATCATGCCGAGCATCTGCCTGTCCTCCATCCTTTCAACGGGGATGGTCATTTCGAAGCCGCGTGCCGGCATCCAGGACGGCAGGTATTCGAACGGACCGAGGTGAGCTGAGGCAATGATGACGCCGCCTCCTTGCGCGATGGCCTGCTCGAAATGTTCCTGGCCTACGACGTCAATCCGCCCGAGTATTTCCTCCTTCGCGAGCCTTGGAAGAGCAAACAACTCAAGGTAGTTGCTGATACAGCGGCGGAAAACCCGCCGCGCGATGTGCTGCACGTGCAGTGCGCGCGGTTCTCCGGAGAAATGCCTCAGGACCTGCTTGACGTTCGAGGTCACGTTCCGGCGCGGCTGCGCGGCAACTGCCCAGGCCACGGTACCGGCGATAGCCGATAACGCATCGCGCAACGGGCGCGGAAGCCTGCAGGCAAGTTTCAGAGAACGGACAACCAAGTCGTGCATCAGAGCCTCAGCATCGGAGCGACAGGCTACATAGATCAACGCCAAAGCGATATACCGCAAGCTCCGCCCGCGGCGTCCACGCCTTGTGGCGCACCGGCCATATGAGCTAGAAATTGACGGGTTGGGTACCCGCGTTGAGTGTGGAAGCTGGGGGCGACGAATGTGAGCGACGACGCGAAGGCTCGACCTGACGAGTGCCGGCCGCGGCGAGAAAGTGTTGTGCTGGCCGGATCATATCTGGCAGCAACCTGGTTTGGCGTCGGATACATCCGGTTCGGCGCAGGAACAATTGCAACCGCAACGACGCTGCCGCTCTACTGGTTGTTGCGCTTGGAGCCCATGCAGCTGCAGCTGGCTGTTGCCGGGCTGATTGCCGCGCTTTCCGTCCTCTGTGCTCATCTCGTTGCTGCCGATTGTGGACAAGATGATCCGCAAACCGTCGTGATCGACGAGGTCACGGGAGCCCTCGTCACGCTGCTGATTATCAATAGCTCGTTGCTTTGGATTCAGCTGGCTGCGCTGGCCCTCTTTCGGCTGTTCGACATCTTCAAGCCTTGGCCAGTCGATGTCGCCCTCGGCAGGCACGCCGGCTTTAATGTCGTCAGTGATGACGTGATCGCCGGCGCGCTTTCGGGCCTGTTGATGTTGCCGGTCGCGCATTTCGCAAGTTAGACAAGACTACTGCGGCCCGCGAGCGGCAGTCAGGCGCGTGGTCGCGCCGTGACGCGCCGCTGAATCCGCCTGAAGCGCATGACAAGCAGCGACCATTGCCCGCGGGTCAGGCCATAAACACTCGCCAGACTGTTGGAAGGTACCGACGATTTCCACTCGATGTCAGATCCTTGGTCATCGTAACGGGAGGATTTGATCAATATTACTTGAATAGCCGAGCCACTTTCAAACCTTCGAAACAAGTGAAGCGAGGGTATTCCTGCCTTCAGACTGTTTCTGACCAGAAACAACGGAAGGTTCGTTTAGGAGGACGCACCCGACGAGCAAAATATGACCCGTCGAGAACTGGCGCCGGACTAGCCATTAAGCTAATTTACGTTTAGGGGAGTTCGGCGTCTGAGGCGCCGGACTTAAGGATTTTTTTCAATGGGGTTTTCCGAAATTCGAACGGCAATTGTTGGGATCGGCAATTGCGCGTCCTCCCTGATACAGGGACTGCATCATTACCGGGAAGGCTCATCCAATCAGCCAATGCACGGGCTGATGCACCCCACGTTGGGAGGCTACGATGTCGGCGACATCGTCGTCTCCGCGGCCTTTGATGTCGATGCCGCCAAGGTCGGCCGCGACGTTTCCGAAGCCATTTTCGCGGGACCCAATAATACTTTGAAGTTCGCTAAAGTGCCGCCCCTGGGTGTCGAAGTCAGCCGTGGCGAGACGCTCGACGGTGTTGGCGAATTTCTCCGGGACAAGATCGAACTGTCGAAATCTCGACCGGCAAATGTGATTGATGTTCTCAAACGCACCGGATCTGAGATCGTGGTTTCCTACCTTCCCGTGGGATCTCAGAAGGCCAGCGAATACTACGCCAATGCTGCGATCGAAGCGGGATGCGCCTATGTCAACTGCATCCCCGTTTTCCTGGCTTCCAACCCGAAATGGCGCAAGCGCTTTGAAGAACGCGGCCTTCCGATTATTGGTGACGACGTCAAAAGCCAGGTCGGGGCCACCATCACCCATCGAACGCTTGCCAACCTGTTTAGGGAACGCGGCGTCACGGTGTGCCGGACCTACCAGCTGAATTTCGGCGGCAACTCCGACTTCCTGAACATGCTGGAGCGCGACCGGCTGACGTCGAAGAAAATCTCGAAAACGCAGGCCGTCGTCAGCCAGCTCCACGACACATTTGACGAGGGACAAATCCATGTCGGTCCCAGCGACTATGTGCCTTGGCTGCAAGACCGCAAGATCGCCCATATCAGGATTGAGGGAAGCGGCTTCGGGGGCGTCCCTCTTAATTTGGAGCTTAAGCTCGAGGTTTGGGACTCACCGAATTCTGCGGGGGTGGTTGTCGACGCCGTTCGCTGTGCGAAGATTGCCCTTGATCGTGGATTGGGCGGCGCTATCCTTGAAGCTTCCGGCTACTATATGAAAGCGCCGCCTCGTCAGTTCACCGACGATGAGGCTCGGCGCATGCTGCTCAGTTTCGTTGACGGCGAATCGCCCGGCGACGGCAGCGCCGCCTAGGCCAGCAAGCCGTGCATGCTGCCGGCAACAGACAAGTCGGCCTCCGCCTCCAGCACAGGAGTTTCTTGCATGCTTATGGCAAGTCAGCTCTCAAAAAGGATCGGGCTGCGCGACGTCACCTCCGACATCAGTATTCATATCGATCGCGGCGAAGCTGTCGCACTGTTTGGACCAAACGGAGCGGGCAAGACCACGCTATTTCAGATGATTGCAGGGGTGCAGGTGCCAGACGCGGGCAGCATCCTGCTGGATGGCGAGGACATCACCTTCATGCCGATCCACCAGCGGGCCAGACGCGGCTTGAGTTACCTGCCTCAGGAGCCCTCCTTGTTCCGTGGTCTTACCGTGGAGCAGAACATTATGATTGTCATCGAGGCTTACGAGGTTGACCGCGCCCGCCGCGAACGTCTCACCGGCCACCTTCTCGAGCGCTTCAGGCTTGAGCATGTCCGTCGTGCCCCGGCGACCGGGATTTCCGGCGGAGAACGCCGCCGCTGCGAGATTGCACGCACACTAGCCGCGCGGCCAGCCTTCATTCTTTTCGACGAACCCTTCGCCGGCATCGACCCGATCGCAATCGAAGAGATCAGAGCGACTATCAGATATCTTACCGGACTCGGCCTCGGCGTCCTGATTACCGACCACAGCGTCAAGGAAACGCTCGCCAGCGTCGAACGCGGCTATGTCATCGACTCGGGAAGGGTTGTGTACGAAGGTAGTGCGGGAGAGCTTGCCGGTCATTCCCCAGCTCGCGCCATGTAACTCGAAGGCTTCATGAGCGCGGGCCTTCGCCGCGAAAGCGATGCCGCCCTCGCCGTCAATCATCGCGACTAATGAAACCGATCACGCCGGAACAGGCCAAGAGTACTAGCACCGGCACGAACCATGCGGCCATCACTGGGCTAACTTGACCGTGCTCGCCGAGCAAGACCGAAATCTTCATGAGGGTATTGGCCGCGTATCCCGCGATCGCGATGATGATCAACGCCGCAGGAGTGATCCGCTTGGCCAAAAACACCAGCGAAAGGCTGGCCGCCAGCAGCGGCATTGCTGCACAGAACAATGCGAGTGACCATCTGGCGCGCTGCCAGGTGCGGAATTCATAGGCTGGCGAGAAATCCTCGTGTTCGAGCGAGGCGAATACGTCTGTGGTCAGGTAGCGGGCCCCGATCCTGTTGTTGTTGAGCCAAACGGGCGAAAGATTGAGCTCGGTGATTTCGTTCGCGAACGGAATTTGTTCGGACAGCGCAGGCGCCTTTGGATCGCGCCGACTAAAGCTGGGCCGCTCTTGAGTTTCCGTGGCCGACCACCGATAACCGTCGACAAGTTTCCACTTGTCGCGGCCGACCGGTATTGCAGATTTGGCGCGGATGAAGGCCTTCAATGAAAGCGCATCGTCCATCCGATAGATGTTGATATCCCGCAGGGTGGCCGGTTCGCCTGGTTCGACGCGAGCCTGAACGATATCGTGCCCCGCGGCGAACCATTGCTGATACGGCAGCGGCCGCGGATCGAAATGCTCGCCATAGAATCCAAGATGATTTTTCGCCAGGCTCATGACCGCATCGGGGCGCAGATAACGGTTCAGAGCCAATTGCACGCCGCCGACAATGAGGCCGAACAATAAGACCGGCAGCACGCACTGCCATGGAGTCCGTCCGCTGAGCCAGACGACAAGTCGCTCACTTGACAGCGTGTGCGCGATCTCCGTCCAGAATGCGCCGAGGAAGCAGACAAGCGGCAGCAACTCGGCCAGGAAATCGGTTCCACGGAGTACGAGATACCACCCGACGTAAAGCGCGCTCCAGGACGTGTTCCAGGTCGAGATGGTGGTCAGCACTTTCGACAGGAACAAGGAGGAGTCGATCGACAGGGCGATGGTCAGAACGGCGCAACCCACGAGGAATGTGTGCCGGCAATAATTCATCACCATGTAGCGGGTGTGCCAGCCGAACGGGACCGGGATAGCGCGACGTATCAATCGGGCCATCGTCGACAAACGCCGACCTCTTAACGGCAACGTCGTCACGACCGTTTCACCGGCTGGGCCCAGCCTGCTCGGCTGTTGCGAACGTCAGCGCAGCTGCCGGAAGAACGAACGGATAGACCAGGTAGCCGAACCGCCTGGCAGGCGCCAGCAGGATCGCCGCGCCGATACCGATCGCGCCCTTGAACATCGCGTCCGAGGCCGTCAACGGGGGCCGGACGAATATCCAGACCATAAGCGCAAGTGCGGCCAGTCCCAGTAGGTTCATCGGATATGGCGCTCACACGAATTCATGAGCGTCCGAGGGCCGGAAAGATCAGCTGACCTTGCCGGACGACGATCTGCGCAACAAGCAGTATCAGAAGCGTGCAGGCGATTCCCAAGAGGATCGATGATAACGCACCCGTGCCGATCTGACCGAGACGCCCCACAAGTTGGGAAAATCCGATGTCTGCAACCATGACTCCGATGCAGGCCAACGGAAGCGCGAACGCCCGCAACGACCGAGTGGTAAACGAAACCGTGAGCCAGGCGACGAAGGGGGCCAGGAAACACAGTAGCGCACGGGCCAACCGGCGCGTGACCTCGCCTGTTTCTGTGGCCGCCTCTGGAGCTTTGCTGTCTGGCGCAGCTACCCAACCGAGCAGCTCGGGCGTCGTCCATTCATCGATGCTGGCACCGCGAGGTGGCGCAGCGACAAGCTGCAATACATCGACGGTCTTCACGAGGCTGTCCGATCGCAGATGATTGAATCGAGCCCCGCAATTTTCACAAGCCACATCAGGGGCTGCGCTCGCATTGGTGCCGGTCGCAACCCGGTTCTCGTCATCATTCGGAAGGTCGTTAATCGTAACGCCGCGCATTCCTACAATGAGCATGCCCTGTGAAGAGCGATCCACGATCTCGGTGTTCTGCGCATTCAGGATTCGATATGACTTTTCATCCAGTTCCTGCTTGACGAAGATCGGCCGGGCGGTGCCGGCCCTCGCTGGCCACACGTAGATCGTATTGTCGGGCAAGTAGAGAAACTGCCCGGGCGTGCTGCCGCCGCGAAGTGCCTCGAATTGAACAGCGTCAACATTGGCGCGGAATGCATATTTTGCGCGCGGCGCCAGTTCCCCCGAGATTGACAGACTGAAGATCGACGCCGCAACCGCCACGGCGGTCGCGACCTGCAGAAGCGGCACCGTGCTTTGTCCCCCTGAAGCAAGGACGACGAGCTCGCGGTTCTCGCGAGACAGCAGCGCCACGCGATACGTTGCGATCAGAACCGCGAGCGGGGTTGCGAGGTGAACTTCCGGTGCGGCCGACGCCAGCAGCGGCACCAGATTGTCAAATCCAACGGGCTTGTCGATGACGATCTTGAGTATTGAGATAAGGCGCTCGGAAAGGTACAGACCTTCGATGAGCGATGCGAGAAGACAGAATTCGAGCAGCGTTCGGATGAACAGACGAGCGCTGTATAGCTTCGGCCATAGATGCCAGGGCGACCAAGTCATGTGGCAATCTGTCCAGTATCCACGTCACCCAACGCGATTGCGGCAACGTCATTCATCGGCAAGCTGCTCCGGTCACCCCTGACGCGGCCGGCCACCCGGTCTTGTGCCGGAAAATATTGCATTTTTCGCAACGATCTCGCAACATCCCATGATGCGGCAGCAAAAAATGGGCGGGTTCGCGAGAGGCTAACTTGGTCCACGTCATGCGCCCGGGTCGCCGGCTTCGAAGCTATTTGCTCGTTACTGCCTTGATGCAAGGAGCCGACGGCACTTCGAGAGCAGCCGAGGTCAGGCTTGACGCATTTTACCAGGTCACACTTGCAGGCCTTCCGATCGGCGAGATATCCGGACGGCTCGACATCGACGAACGCCGCTTCCGGGCGACGGCGAAGGGCGCCACATCAGGCGCGTTTCGGGTCGTGCTGGACGGCCGCGGCGAAATCGCGACGAGCGGCGCTCGTTCCCATGGCGAGATGCTGCCATCGACGTATACGCTGACGACCAACGTCAGGTCCCGGGAAGAAACGGTCCGTGTCAATTTTTCCGACCGCAATGCCACTGAGGTATCCATTGATCCGGAACCACCTCCCAACGGAGCGTTGTTGCCGATCACAAAGGATCACCGCACAAAGGTCATTGACCCATTGACGGCTGCTCTGGTCAGCGCGCCCGGCCAGACGAGTCAGCCCGGCCCGGAAGCGTGCAAAAGAACGGTCCCGGTCTTCGACGGTCGCGTTCGCTACGACCTCAAGCTCGAGTTCAAGCAGGTTGCCGATGTGACGGCTCCGGTCGGATACCCGAGGCGTTGCTGTGGTTTGCGCGATGTACTTCGTGCCGATAGCGGGCCATGACCCGAACCGGTTTTTGTTCAAATATCTCGCCGAGCAGCGCGACATGGAGGTTTGGCTTGTCCCCGTCGCGGGCGCAGGCATCCTGGTGCCGTCTCGCATCTCGATCCGCACACCGCTGGGTCTGGGAATGATGGAGGCGAGGCGCCTTGAAATCAACGGAGCAGCCGCGTCGGCACCCGCGCCGTGAAAACCGCCTGTTTCCAGCGCAGCAAAAAGGCCCGGCGTCAATCAAGGAGGGTCGCGCAGTCCGTTGAAAATGGATTGGGAAACGGTCCTTTGGGCAAAAACCGCCTGTTCAAGGGTCGTGACTGCTTGCGCCACTCCCCAGCACAGATATGGCGAGCATAGATGATGTGTGCGAGCGGCCCCAAACGCGGATAGAAGAAAGGCGGGTTCAAATGAACCTGCGGCAAGATACGAATTTCGCCTCTCTGTTCGGCCGGCAGTGCATAGGCCAGTCGGGTCAGCAGGCGAGGCCCGGTGATTTCCTCCACGGCGTCGTCGCTCAGTGCCGGCATGCTCGCCTGCCGCGCGACGGCTTCAAGCAGCGCTGCCAAAAATGGATGGCCGGGCACCGCGGCAAAGACAAAGTTCGCAATTTGCCAAGGCCGCCTGTAGCCAAGTTCAGTTTGAAGTTGCCGGTAAAGTCGATGTTCGATGCTGAGGACACAGCTCGCGTCACGGAGCAGGGCATCACAGGGCAAATAGGATATCATGTCCACATCGGCGTAAAGGCCGCCATCAAGGTAGACGATAAGATACCGGAAAAAATCGACGCGCTGGATCATTCGCGGAAGAATGTCGAACGTGGCAAGCCATTGTGGCGCGCGATCGGCTGTTATCCGGCGCATTGCCTCACCGTCATAAAGGCGATGGCACCACGTCGGATGGTTGGCAATCCATCCGGCGCGCCACTCGGCGAAACGTGGCGGCAAGTCGGCTGTATGCCAAAGCTGATGCAGAATCTTGGGAATATTGCCTGAACTCATCCTGTCCATCGGGCGCTAAACCTGCAGCTCCGACCACAGCGCTTGATAGGTTTGCCCAACGCGGAGCAATGCTGCGTGATCGCCGGATTCCCGGACCTGTCCATTGTCGATCACGTAGATGGCCGACGAGTCAGCGATCGTATGCATCCGGTGCGCAATAATCAGCACGGTGCGATGGGCGCAGAGTTGGACGATTGCACGCTGCACCTCGCGTTCCGAGATCGTATCCAGCGATGCCGTCGGCTCGTCCAGAAGGACGATCGGCGCGTCTTTCAGGAAGGCGCGCGCAATCGCTATGCGTTGTCTCTGGCCGCTCGAGAGCGCGCGGCCGTTCTCGCCGACGCGTGTTTCATAGCCTTCAGGGAAGCTCGTAATGAACTCGTGGGCATTGGCAGCGCGCGCAGCCGCGACGATTTCCTCGCGCGACGCTCCGATCTTTCCGACCGCGATGTTGTCCGCGACTGTCCCATGAAACAGAAACGCGTCCTGGCCCAGATAGGCGATGTGGCGCCGCACCGAGGTTCGGGAAACGCCGGCGATATTTTGTCCGTCGATTGTGATCATGCCAGTCTGGCAGTCACGGAGCCTGAGCAAAAGTCTGAAAATCGTCGATTTCCCGCTGCCCGAGCGACCGACCAGCGCCGTCGCCTGACCCGGCGCAGCGACCAGCGTCAGCCCGCGCAACACCGGGACGTTCTGCCTATACCCAAACGTGACGCCATCGAACCTGATGCGGCCCTCTCTGACCTGCAGATCCGGCTTGCCGTCGTCAGATGGCTCCGACGGTTCCGAATCCAGGGTTTCATAGAGCAACCGCAAGCCCGGCATGGCATTGGCAACGTCCAGCGGAAAGCGCGTCAGCCGCTTGACGGGCTCGTAAACCAGCAGGAAAGCGGTCAGATAGGAGACAAGATCCCCCGGCGTCGATCCACCCGACAAGATCCGATAGCTTCCATAAAGGATGATCAGGGCAACGACACTCCCGCTGAGAGCTTCAACCAGCGGCATGTATTGCCATGTCAGCTTTGCGATTTTCTCGTCGGCGTCGCGAACCAAATCGATTTCCCGACCGGCGCGATCTCGCATCGAACGTTCCAGACCGAAAGCCTTGACCGACAATATGCCGTTCAGTGCCTCCTGGAGCACTTCCAGCATCCCGCCTTGCGCCCTTATCGACATCAGCGTGAGGCGGTCGAGGCGCGCACGCGATTTCCTTGCGAGGGCAAACAACAGCGGCACGGACAGGACGCAGCCAAGCGACAAGATGGGGTCGCGATAGATCATGACGCTCGACAGGCCGATGATCGAAAGCCCCTCGCGACCGACGGCGCAAATGGTCAAGTCGACAAGTTTGGCTGGCGCCTCCGCGCTGAGGCGCAGACGCGTGATCGTCTCGGACGAGTGCTCGTTGGACAGAAAATGGATATTCTCGCGAAGTAGCCTGTCGAACAGGACACGGCGGTAGAACGCCGTACTCGTGGCGTGCGCACGGGTCAGCTGGATGGCCTGGCCGTATTGCGCGAGACCTTTCACCAAAAAGGCGACAATGATCACCGCCGAAACAACCAGCACGCGGTGAAAATCATTGGCGATCGTCGTCGCATTGACGACCGCTCCGATGAGATAGGCGGTCAATGTCACGCAGGATGCAAGCACGGCCATCAGAAAGAAGCTGACCAGGTAGGTCAGCCAATTCCGCGCGGTCTGTTCGTGAAGAAGGCGGAAGAAAATAGCGCTATCTTGATCCGCGCTGTCGGACGACGGTCCGAGCTTGAACGCCCGGTTTCGCAGCCAGCGGCCGATCTTGTGGAGCACGGTCATTCAGACTCGCAAATGAAATTCTGTAAAGCTGCCCGATAGGTCGGCTCAACTTACGATCGACCCGCAGCAGCGGGCAAGCAGAACCTGAGCCTCGGACAGCGCGCTTTTGGCTGCCCTATCGAAGATCCGGAGAAGCGGTAGCGAACGGATTGGGTGGGCGAATATGATGGCCTAATCTGCCTTCCGCGGGCTGCTGCCACCAGAACCGGAGCGTTCGCCAACTTCCCACGCAGAGATGCCGGGCATACGTCCGTCGCGCAATCGGCCCAATTCGTGGATAGATCGAGGGCGGATTCCAGTTGATCTGGGGAAGAAGCCGGATGGACCCGCGCACGTCGGCAGGCAAGTCATAGGCAATTCGTGTCAGCAGACGCGGCCCCGTGATCTCCTGGACGTGATGATCGCTCTCGACCGTCCTGGTCGCTTTTCGGGCAATCGCCTCGAGCAGAGCCGCAAACAAGGGATGTTCCGGGGCCGCGGCGAAGATGAAATTGGCAAGCTGCCAGGGCCGCTGGTAATTGAGCTTTTGCTGCAAATAGGTGCTGATGTGGTTTTCCGTACCAAGTACGCAGCTTGCATCGGCCAGCAGCTTGTTGTTCGGGTGATAACAAACCATGTCGATGTCCGCGTACATTCCGCCGTCGAGATAGACGATCAGATATCGGAAGAAATCGGCGCGCTGGATCACGCGAGGAAGTGCGTCGAACGTGGCAAGCCATTGCGGCGCCCGATCAGCCGTGGTCCGGCGCATGGCTTCGTCGTCATAAAGGCGATGGGACCACGTCGGATGGCAGGCAATCCACCCGGCGCGCCATTTGGCAAAGGCAGGCGGCAAGTCAGCCGTGCGCCAGAGCTGGTGCAGAATGGTTGGTATGGGAGGCGACATGAAATCTGTAATCCCGGGGGCACCAAATATTGAGATACCGGTCCATCAAGGTCAATCGCCGCTGGTTTGATCCTGTGTTACGGTCCTTCAAACTGAGTTTTCCGGCTGGCGAGAGCGAAGGCAAATATTGAAAATTGCGCAGGTATGTCCTTATGACATCGACCGCCCTGGCGGCGTTCAAGCTCATATTCTCGACCTGTCCAGCGCGCTCGCCGCGATAGGGCACAACGTTACAATCATTGCTCCGCACGTATCCCGGGGCAAGCACGCAAGCCGCGAAGAAGCCCGCCGGGATGAGGTGACGATCGTCAAGGTCGGAGCTGCGAGACTGATCTCCATCAACAAGACTGCGTTCGAATTTTCGCTGGCTTTTGGCGAAGAGTCGAGAAGGCTCGATCAGCTCATGAGTTCGGCCGATTTCGATGTCGTCCATCTGCACACGCCACTCAGCCCTTTTCTTTCGATGCAGGTTCTCAACAGATCGACCGCAGCGAACGTGGGCACATTTCATGCCGTTCCACCGGAAACAGGATCCGGCGCGGCGCAGCGAGCCTTGTATGGGATGTTGAATCGACGCCTGGCGTCGCGACTGGACCATGTCATTCTGGCATCGAGGGTGCAGCGGGATCTGCACCTGGCGGCCGGCACGGTCCTGCCACCGTGCGTCAACTTGCGCCGCTTTGGTTGCGGCGCAGCGCCACTTGAAGGTTTGAAAGACGAACGCATCAACATTCTATTCCTCGGCCGGTTGGAGCCACGCAAAGGCGCCTCCATTCTACTGAAAGCCTTTGCGGAGCTGAGACAGGATATTTCAAATGCAAAGTTGCTGATCGCAGGAGATGGATCCGAGCGGCACAGGCTGGAGGGCCTGGTGGAGCGAGAAAGGATCCCCGACGTCGTGTTTCTGGGCCGGATCGACGACCTCGATCTCCCCTCCCTCTATGCCACGTGCGACGTGTTTTGCGCCCCCGCGATCTACGGCGAAGGGTTCGGGATCGTTCTGGCCGAGGCGATGGCAAGCGGCAAGCCGATCATCGCTGCGGCAAATGCAGGATACAAGACCGTGCTCACGGGAGAGGCGTCAAGCCTGTTGGCCGCGCCCGGCGACGCCTCGGATTTGCGCAACAAGCTTGAGAGGCTGATCACGCAGTCCGACTTGCGTGCTCGCTTGGGGGAATGGGGACGGGACGAAGCCCTCAGCTATGACAGCAAGGAACGGTTACCGGCCTTTCTCGCTGTCTATGAGGAGGCGAGACGATCGCGGTCACGCCGGATCCACCGTGCGGGCCGCGTCCACCCTTAGAGTTCGAGCAGCTCTCTTAGAGACCGGCCGAGTACGTCCCGGCTCCAGGAGCCTTCTACCCACGCACGTCCTCTCGTACCCATCGTTTTGGCCAGGGCCGGATCGACCAACAGCCGTTTCAGCCGATCGGCGAGGCCTTGCAAATCGCGGCCAGAAACGACGAACCCGGTCTCGCCCTCGAGCACGGCATCGGGGGCACCGCCCGAATCGCCCGCGATGACGGGCAGGCCGCTGGCGGCCGCTTCCAGAAAGACAATGCCAAGCCCCTCGACGTCGAGCCCGGCGCGGCGGGTTCTGCATGGCATCGCGAAAATATCGGCCGCATCGTAGTAGGCAGGCAATTCCTCACCCGATATCTCGCCAGTGAACAGAACGTGCCTGCCGAGGCCGAGCCTGCGCGCGAGACGGCGGAGCTTGCCCGCGTAAGGGCCCTCCCCGACCAGGACCAGAACTGCTTCGCTCACTGCCTTGAGCACCATAGGCATGGCGCGGATCAACATATCCTGCCCCTTGCGTGGCACCAGGCGCGAGACGCAGAGAATAACGGGCCTTGTTCCCAGACCCAGCCGCGCCCGAACGATCGCGCCGCCGCAACCTGGCCGGAAACGCTCCGTATCAACGCCTGGGCCGAGACGTCTCATCCGGGCCGCCGCTGCCGGCGACAGGGTGTCGGCAAGGCGGCGGTGGAAATAATCGCCGAGGTAAGTGACGGCATCGACGGAATCGCCGATGTGGCGCAGCAATCCGCGCGCCAGCGGGACCGCGGCCCATCCGGCCTCATGACCATGGGTGATTGCGACCATGCGCCGTGCGCCGGCGCGTCGCAGCGCCGGCGCCAGCAATCCGAGCGGAGCCGCGGCACCGAACAATATGCTGTCACAGCCTTCGCCAGCCATGATCGCGAGTGCGCGTCGGCGCACCGTCCACACCGGCAGCATCAACGAGGTCGGGTGGCGAAAAACGGGAAACGGCAAGGACCTGTCAAAAGACGTAGCGTCGCGCCACGCTGGCGCGTAGACGGCGACATCTTTCGAAAGCTGCATCGCGACTGTATGAAGAAACGACTGAATGCCTCCGACACGAGGCGGAAAATCGTTCGTGATAATCAGGATCTTGGGCACTTGCCTAAGGCTTCTATCGATGGATGATGATGGTGTTTATTCTTGTGGCAAAGTTCGGTTTGCGGCATAAAATCGTCCCGACTGCGAAGCACTGTCATTTTGCTTATCCGTTTTCAGCGACCTGCCAATGATTTCGTCTCAAGCTGCCGCGCGGCGACTGGATCAACTGGACTACTTTGATCTGCTTCGGGAAGCCAAGAAATCGGCGGAGATGACACCGAACAAAATCATTCGGCTGGCAATCCTGGCTGATTTTTCCACCCAATCGTTAGCTCCGATCCTTAAGGCTCTGTGTGCCAGGCACGGCGTCGGACTGGAAATATACGAGGCGGCGTTCGACTCAATCGACATTGAGGTGATCGATCCGACATCCGAGTTGTACAAGTTCAAGCCGCATTACGTCGCCATAATAATGACGACGCAACAGCTGCGAGGCAAGATTTACGCTGCTGGTTCGCGAAAGGACTTTGCGGAATCGGCGACGCGGCATCTGGTGGAGCTATGGTCGAGAATTGCCGAGCGGTCTTCGGCCCAACTTGTGCAGGCCACGTTCGTACTGCCGGCCGAGCGTGCGTTCGGCAACTACGAGGTCAAGGTCCCGCATTCGGTCGGCGCGATCATTGCAGACCTCAACCACGGCATCATCGACGCTGCCCGGCAAGCGGGCAACGTGCTGATTTGTGACACTGATTTTATCGCGGCCGAAGCGGGCCGGCAAAAATGGTTCGATGATCGACTTTGGATTCTCAGCAAAGCGCTGTGCAGCTTTGATGCAATGCCGCGCTTCGGCCGAAGCCTGACCGACATCATACTCGCCGCGGACGGCAGGGCTGTCAAATGCGTGGCGCTTGACCTAGATGGGACATTATGGGGTGGCACGATCGGTGACGACGGCCTTGAGAGCATTCGTCTCGGCGAACTGGACGACGGTGAGGCCTTCGTTGAGTTTCAGCACTTCCTGCTCGAACTCAAGCGTCGCGGCATCATTCTCGCCGTCGTCAGCAAGAACGAGCGTCATCACGCTTTGCTGCCGTTCCAGAAACATCCGGACATGGTTCTCAAGGAAGAGGACATTGCGGTCTTCATCGCCAACTGGGAAAACAAGGCAGACAACATCAAGACGGTTCGACGTATCTTGAATATCGGTTTCGACTCCATCGTTTTTCTCGACGACAATCCGTTCGAACGCGGACTGGTTCGAGAGCTGCTGCCGGATGTCATTGTACCTGAATTGCCGGACGATCCGTCGCTCTTTCTGTCCACGCTGGCAGATCTCGCGCTGTTCGAAACAACGTCCTATTCGCAGGCAGATGAAAATCGCGTGGCGCAATACCGGCAAGAAGCGGCCCGCCATGAACTGAGCAACGAGTTCTCCGATATTGATTCCTATCTCGTATCGCTCGACATGACGATGAAAGTCGAGCGATTTTCCGAGTTCAACCTGCCCCGCATTGTCCAGCTCATGCAGCGCAGCAACCAGTTCAACCTCACGACACGGCGTTACAGTGAATCTGCTTGCACAAAACTCATGTGCGATCCTGACTACTACACGCTGACGATGAGTCTCAAGGACAAGTTCGGCGACAGCGGCCTTATCTCCATCATCATCCTGAAGATGTCCGATGCAGTCGTCATCGACGAATTCTTGATGAGCTGCCGCGTTTTGAAACGCGGCGTCGAAGCATTCGCGATGAACGCCATCTTCGAACTGGCCCGCCAGCGCGGCTCGCACAGCGTGGTGGGATCGTATCTTCCGACGCCCAAGAACGGCATGGTCCGGGACTTCTACCCTGGTTTCGGCTTTGCGCGCGTCGAAGAAACGTTGCACGGCGAAACCACATGGCGAATGGATGTGGAAGCCTATTCACCGCTGCCTCACCACATCAACTCGTGGCCGTTAGGGGAAATATCAAATGATCCCTCGTGAGATCAGGCCGCGGCTGAACGCCGTATTCCAATCGGTTTTTGACGACTCGTCGATAGAGATCGAAGACGCGACGACTGCCTCCGACATCGCGCAATGGGATTCTTTGACGCACATCAACCTGATCCTCGCGATCGAAAGATCGTTTGCGGTCCGCTTCACCACGCGCGAAGTCCGCGCGCTGAAAACGGTGGGCGATCTGATCGTGCTGATACAACACAAAACGCCTTGATATATGGCTTTTCTGTCGATCGAGTTCTTCGCGTTTCTCACCATTGCGGCGCTCGTGTTTTATGCTGTTCCCGCAGCCTGGCGGACGCACTATCTTCTCGCGATCTCATATTTGGTTTGCGCCACCTGGAGTCCGATCTCGGCGATACCTCTGCTTCTTATTTCGCTATTTGCTTTCAAGGCCGGCGTCACAATCGCGGCCGCCAGCGACAAAGCGCGGAAGCCTCTGCTCGCCGCGTCATTGCTTGTGATTGCAGGAACGCTGGTTGTCTTCAAATTCCTGGATTCGACAGAAAATATTTTACTGCCGTTGGGGCTATCATACTATTCGTTCAAGCTGTTGTCTTATCTGCTCGAGGTTTATTGGGGGGAAGCACCGGCTACGGATATCGTAGCCTTTCTGCTCTATCCATCGTTCTTCCCTCAAATTGTTGCCGGACCGATCCAACGCGCTCCCGATTTCCTGGCGCAGGTCAAGGAACGGTTTTCGTCGCCAGTATGTCCTGCGAGAATCGAAGAAGGCTTTTACCTCATACTCGGCGGCTTGTTGCTGAAATTCGTGCTGGCCGACCGTCTGACGTTGTTCATCACGGCGATAGACGCGAATCCATCGGCATATACGCGAACGACGCTCGCGCTGGTGGCGTGTTGTTACACTCTGCAGCTCTACGCCGATTTCGCGGGCTACACCAACATCGCTCTCGGTTTAGGCAAACTTTTTGGCGTGGATGGGCCACCCAACTTTGCTGCTCCGTTCGCGGCCACGACCCTTCCGGAGATGTGGCGGCGCTGGCATATCAGCCTTACCAGCTGGATCGCAGACTACATATTCCTGCCGCTGCAGATGGCGCTGCGCGACCTTCGCCAACTGGGCCTTATCATCAGCGTGGCGACCAGCATGATTTTGGTCGGCGTTTGGCACGGCTTTACCGTCAACTTCCTTGCCTTTGGCGCCTATCACGCCTTCTTTGTCTGTCTGACTGCGTTGTCCACGGGCTGGCGGAAGCGCTTTTTCGGGCGCAGCCGAACCACGTTGGTTGCCGGCCAGATGATCGGCATCGCGGCGACGTTCATGCTGATGACATTCTCGCAAATCTTCTGGCATCTTCGAAGTTGGGGAGAGGCTATCGACCGCGTCTGGCATATCGCTGGACTCAGTCCAAATGGCTCACTGAATGTCTTCAGCCTGCCCAACAATGTCGTGAATGGAGCAATCGTTTCGATGCCAGTGATCCTTTTCGTTGGCGCGGGCTGTCCTGGGCTTGGATGGATCAGGAAACCATTTGTGATTGTTCCAAGCTGGGTCTGTCTCGCCTTTGGCTTGCTGCTGCTGTCGGTGCTGCATGTCCAAAGCGGACCCGGCTTCATCTATGGGCAATTTTGATGCTCGATTGCACTACCCATGCACGACGCCCGCTCGCGCTCTTGACGCTTACGCTCTGCGCCTTCTTGCTGCTCGACAATCTGGTATTCCGCTCAGGCGCTTATTCCCGGATCCAGAACCCCGAGACGCTTGCGGGTCAACTCTATTCTGAAGTCCTCTACGAGCGGGCGCGGAAAGCTTTCCCGAAACGGGATGTTCTTATAACTGGAAACTCCCGGATCGATTGGGCGTTCTGGCCTCACCAATACAACACAAGTCATCCAGAATCACGTTTTTCGCTGATCCGGGCGGCCGTCGCGGCGACCAACGAGAAGATGTGGTACTTCATTCTGTCGGCGATCGATCCCGGACATGACCGATATGCGGCGATCGTGATACCGGTCGCATCCTACCTCGTGGAGCCATGGATCGTTGACGAAGAGAACGACTACAATAATGTGCAGATGCTCAGTCAAGTGCTTTCGATATCTGCCTGGAAACAGCTGATCGGCAGTTTTAGTGACAGCGACGTCAGGCGTCGAGCGGTTCAGTCGGCGATCCTTGCCAGCACTGGCTTCGGCGACGACCTTATCGACCTGGTGGCCCATCCACGCACCCGCATTAAGCAACTCGAGATCCGAAAGTCCGCGGGCTGGACCTGGGAGGATGAGTGGTCTGGCATGGAAGGGACCATGGAGGATTTTCGCTTCGACCCGGAGCACGGCTCTATCCTGGCCCTGCCAAAAGGCCTCAAGCTGTTTGAACAAAAGGAGACGGCGCGAGAGTTCACCCGTCCTGCGCCGGACCGAGCCATACAATTCACAGCTCGGAATGCCGCTTTCCAAACGCGGTGGCTGACCAGGATTATTGATCTGTACAAGGACAGTAAAACACAGCTGATCTTTTTGCAGCTTCCGCGCGGTCCCGTTCCGATTCCGGCGCGCGAACCTGTCCAGGGCGCGCCGGACCTACGAGCTTTGCTGCCGTCCGGCCATAACGTCACCTTCCTCGACGAAAATGAATTCGTCGAATTTGAGAAGCGTGAGTATTTTCACGATGCTATTCACCTCAACGCGATTGGACGCAAGCTCTTCACGCCCAAATTAGGAGATCTCTTGACAGAAATTTTGGATTCGAAGTCGAACGAATTCAAAAAATGATGCTGCTTCGAAAAGCCAGTCCGCATCATCGATCCACCCGTTTGGATGCCTTTCTATCCTCCTGATAACGGCGGACTTGTCCCACATCAACGATCTGCGCGTATATGCATTGCCGGGTCCATGTCGAACGCCTGCTTCCCCTTTGCGGCCCAAAGCGCTCGCGTTCGTTCGCCCTGATCGCTCTGGAGCTTGTCGGCCATCCAGAGCAGTGCGCCGAAGATCGTGGCGCGGTCGTCGCCGGTCAGCTCAACAATACCGGCTTTGAAGGCGAGGCCGCCGAGTTCGATAAGGTGCCGCGTGCGCTTGCGGCGCTCGACCTGCCAAGTGCGCATATCATGCCGAGCCCGGGCCGCCTGATGGCGTTTGCGCGCCGCCCGGTTGCGCCCGAGCGCCGCCAGTGTGGCGCGCAGCTGCCGGTGCAGTTCGACGCGCCCGACTCTGAAAGAATGCAGTCCCACGTTTTGCCCATGCCTCCTTCCTGGCACCGTCCTTCTCGGCCAGCATGATCAGGGCGCCTGCCAGTTCGTCCGCGCTGAGGCTATCTGCCCCGGTGGCGATAACGAGTTCGCCAAGCTGCTGCACCTTGCGGCTCTTGAGGTCACGCGCCTTGTCCCCAAGTGCCTTCAGCTCTGCATCAAGGTCCCGCGGCTTGCGCATCATTGTCTCCATAAGCGATGATGGAGAAATGATAGTCGACCGACCGGACACATGGGTTACGTTTCATTCCGAGGACATAGGTAACACTTTTGGTCCGAAGGGATTTGCAAAGGGTTCGAGCCTGCAGGTCTCATCGTCGAAGTAGCCGAGATCATAGTCCATGAGGCTGACCAGCCAAATGCGGTCGTCGGTTTGCTTGATGCCAACGGTCTCGCCGGCGCCACGGCGAAGCTATAGTGCCCATCTTCATCGGCCGTGGCGCGCCAAATTGCGGCAGGCAACTGACTTGCCGCAAAGAAAAGTGAAAAATTTTCGCGCGAAGGCTGGACACGATTTTGCTGATTTGCCCGACGGGGCTAACGCTTGCCTCGCAAAGCGAAGCCAGTGGGACTTACCTGAACCAAGCACCCGATCAACGACGATACCTGCCTCAGGTGCCCGCTTGAGTTCAGAAAAGTCCGAACGAATCTCCAGGTGCGATCTTGTTGCATCGGACCCAGGCTTTTTGCCCCTGCCGCGGCGGCGGGACTTGCCAGGGTATAACTTTGTAAACGGTAGTTTCGGCTGGCAACGCGCGGGGCGCGGTCACCAGCAAAGTCGCGCTGATGCTGTGATAAAAGAGAGGTCCGATTGGCAATTCTTCCGAGTGTAGTACTTCGACGAGACAGCGTCCGTTATGATTCACTTTGCCAGCTTGTGCCGAACCACTGATCACCAGCCAAAACATCAATGCTGCTACGATGCTTCTCATTGAATGCTCTTTCAAAGTGAACCCGGGAGAGAGCGGGCCTCGCCAGTTCTGAATTGCTTTAAGCTATTTACTTTAGTCAAATTCAGGTCAAAGTGGCTTACCCATTGGCTAGGCCTCAGATTCCTTTTCCCCCGGATTGCCAACCGTTTCAGAACCGCTCGGCTGAAGCCCTTGTCGTGTTCGATTGTCAGGAATATCTTGAAGGCGTGAGTCCACGATTTGCCAAAGGTAAGTTGCTGTGACTACGGTGAAGGCGAAAACGCCGGACGCAGGGTTGTCCAGAGCCGTTTGGTTCGGGGGACTAGCGGTGCGAACCGTATTTATCGCGATCCTGATTGTCATTACCGCGCGCGTCGCCAGTCCTCAGCTCGAAAGCATCTGGTCCATCTGGGAGACGCCAAGCGACGTCGCTCGGGTCGCCTTGGGCTAGCCGTTTGCAGCTGGCTGCTTGTCAACTTTTTCACCGTGCCCAGGGATCCAGGCGGCTATCGAACCTGGCTCTATCTTGGACCTGTGCTGCTGCCGCTCACACTGCTCGTTGCCGTGAT
Organism: Pseudomonadota bacterium; assembly: GCA_018971625.1. Lineage (GTDB taxonomy): Bacteria > Pseudomonadota > Alphaproteobacteria > Rhizobiales > Xanthobacteraceae > Bradyrhizobium. The sequence continues at coordinate 46,441 of JAGXAJ010000002.1, read as the reverse complement.
TGCCTGGTAGCAAGCCCTCTATCCTCATAGCGGCGGCTTGCCTGACGGTAAGTTCAAGGCGGCCGGCGCCGGCTCTCCCATCGCGCATTGGCGCCAGACCGGCGTCATGCACGTCGTGGGCCAGCCGCCGCCAAGTGCCATGAACAAGGCTGCCGTATCCGAAAGCCGGGTTGCTTGCGTCTGCACTCGCGTGACCACGGCCGTCAAATAAGTCTGCTGGGCGTTAAGGACGGCTGTCTGATTGACCTGACCCGCGTTGAGCTGCTTTTCGACGATGTCAAGGCTCGCCTTGGCGGTCTCTTCCGCGTGGACGGCGGCTTGCATGGCGCGTGCATCTGCCTGTAGCGCGCGCAAGGAGTCCGCGACATTCTGGAACGCGGCAATCACGGTGGCGCGGTACTGGGCCTCGGCCTGGTCAAGGCCGGCTTCAGCGGCCTTCTGTTTGTTGTAGAGCGTAAAGCCGTCAAAGATCGGCGCCGTGACGCCTGCGGCCAGAGTATAGAAGCCGGTCCCCGGCGTGAAGCTCTGAGCAAGATTATAGGCGCTGGTGCCGCCGTTGGCCGATAGCATGAAGTTCGGAAGGCGCGCCGCGACGTCCGGACGCTGGTCGACGAGCTTGCTGGGCAGGCTGATCGGCAGATTGGCTGGAAGTTTCATATGCGCGAGATCGAACTTCTGCGCGACCTCGTCGGATGACAACTGTCCGGCAAGGGCGGTCAGCAGATCGCGCTGAACTGCGAGCTGCTTCTCGAGAGGCGGCAGCAACTGCTCTGCTGCGGCCAGTGCCGCTTCCTGTGCCAGCACATCCGCTTTTGCCGCCTGCCCCGCATCGAACTGCCGCTTGAGTATATCAAGCAGGCGGCGCTCGATGTCGATGACACGCTTGGTTTCGGTGATCTGGCCGCGTAAGGAGGCTTCCTGGATTGCGGCAGCCACGACATTGCTCGTCAGCGTGAGGTAGGCTGCTTCGAGCTGGAACAGCTGCTGCTCGGTGACGGCGTCAAGGTTTTCGACCTGGCGGGCATTGCCGCCCCAGACATCGGGTACAAAGCTGATCAGCTTTTTGGCCGTCATTTTCGTTGACGGCGGCGCTAGATCAAATTCGTTTAGATCCACCTCGCCCGCAAATGGATCTTTTCTCCGTGGACCGATCGAGAGCTCTCTCCCACGTCCCAGCAGCCAAAGTTAGCGCCGGCGTTGCGTCGTGATTGCGACGAGATAGACGGGGCCATTCCCATCACGCACCTCCAGGTGCCAGGACTGCCCCGGCCGAAGGTGGTCTTCGACGTCGCGGGCGAGCCGCATGGCCGCCCACCATGCGGCCTGGTCGTCGGGAAGATCCTCGCCGAGGTCGTCGCAATACGGGTTCTGGCCGTCGATGTGGAAGAAATACCGCGTCATGATCGCAAAACGACCGAGGCGCAAAATAGTTCTGCGGGGGACAACAAGTGTGCTGAAGTGAACAATCAGCCTTGGCGGCGGCGTGCAAGATGGTCACGGTTTCCGTGAGGATCAAGTTCCCCGATGAAAGACATGCAGAAGCACCGCGACGTCCTGCTGCAGGAGGCCGACGAGTGTCAGCTCGTGAGCGATCTCGCAACCGATACCGCGAAACGGGAGTTGTTCGCAAAGTTGGCAGAGCACCACCGGACGCTGGCGGCCGAACTCGATCGAGCCATCGAAAATCACCGGCAAGCTTAGTCTGCGGCGGCAAAGAGCGGAGGGTTTTCGGCCGGCGGCGTCGTGGCCCGCGCAAGATGGAACAAGCCGATCAAGCGACGGTTATATGGCCATGAAACCTGCGCCGCGTATGACTTGAAAAGCGAGCCGCTGTCCCGATCTTTCCGGATCGGCCTCGCATTCTTTGCCGTTGGCGCGATGATATTTGGGGCGCTAGCGTGTCTCGTATTTGGACGTCGGAAGATGACGATCGTTTGCGGGCACTGGTCGCGAAAGGTGCATCCAAAGCCCGAGCCGGGGCCGCTCTCGGGCGAAGAAATGCGTCGGTCGGCAACCGTGCCAGGAAACTTGGCTGCCCGTTTCCGCCACGGCGCGGAGCCGGCAGAAAGATGCAGGCTCCGAAAAACTGTTCGTAAGGCGCTGGTCATGGCGGCGCGAAAAGCCGAGTGGCCGTTGCTTTAGCTTCGGTTTCTCCTGTGGGGCCGGCCGGGCTGCGCCCGGCCGTTCTTTCGATGTTCTTTCAATGATCCACTGGAGCGTTTTCGAGCGAAGCATGCCCTCGGACTTGATCCGTGGGTGGATACCGGTTCGCGTAAAGAAAACGCGTCAAAACAAGAATCTAGAGCCCCGTTCCGATTCCATCGGAACGGAAAACGGCTCTAGGCAGCGCGCTTTTTCTTTCGTGACGAGCGAACTTTCGTTGGCCCTGTGCGGCCATCGCAAACTTCCGTACGGCCGATCGCGCTGAGCGAGACGCTCAATATCTCTCGCTGGGCGGCGAGCCAATGCGCATCAGCATGACCGTCCTGGCGGCCGCTATCGATCCAGATCTGATACGCGCGCTCGCGGATTGATGTTTCGAGATCCTGCATTCCTACAATCTCCGTTCCAAATCCCACGCCCGATACGTGAACGGGAAAGCCGACGGACGTACGGCCGACTTGCCCGGAGCGGTTCCGGGTCTCATCGTCCGGGTCCGCCGCTTCATGAGCGAAAGCAATCGGCTCAAGTGGTTAACAAAAGGTTTCGACTCATGGCGAGGGTCTTGCGCAGCCTTTTTCTCGCATTTGAGCGACGCAGGAAATTGCAGGGAAAGGAGCCAAGGATCAAAAAGATTCGTTTGCCTACCACTTTTTCCCGCTCCAAAATTCCCCTGAAGGCAGGGCTGTGGAGGAGGCATGGTCGGTTCCGAAGAAGCAAAACGGCATAAAGATCGCGCCGAGCAATGCTTCGCGCTCGCCGACGCGGTGAGCGACCGGCAGACTCGGGAGGCCTATCTGCAGATGGCAGAAGCCTACCTCATGCTGGCTGGCAGCGTCGGCCTGGAAAAGCCGCGGCTGATATCTTCGAACAGCGCGGAGACAAACCCACGTGAACGCCCGAAGCAAACCACTTCCCTAAAAGATCGGCTGAACTCGTTCGCACATGAAATGCATGAGGAGGCATGCCGTCTGCCGCCGGGTTCCGAGAAGGAGGCTCTTCTGAAAAGGGCGCGTCTTGCTGATACCGCGTCTCATTTGAACGACTGGGTCAATTCGCCTGGCCTGCAACCGCCGAGATGAGCCGCGGCGGCCCTCGCAGAGGGAAGACAGCCAGCTTTGGACCAATGCACCTGGCCGGCGACTTCCCAAATCCCCGCAGGTCAGTAGTTATCCTGCGTAAAGTTCACTTTTGAACCAAATATACCTGAGACCGTTTATTCTCATCACCGGCTTAGGCTTCGCCCGCGGGCGCCGGTGGCTGAGACACCGATAGCGCTCCCGCCTGCACAGGATGGGAGCGGGCCATGCCCGACCCTCTTCAATCAGTTCATCGCGCGATGCGGGTTCGCATTTGGAGCAAGCCGAGCGGCACGTTGCCCAAGGCGAAAGACATATCGCTGAGCAGGAGCAACGGATTGTGGACCTGCCCGGCACGGTCTCGCTATGGCGGAAGCCAGCAAGCTTCTGGACAATTTCTATTGCAGCCAGGCGCAGCACATTCGGCGCCGCGACCGGATCTGCAAAGAGTTGGAACAGTAAGTGTTCCGCCTTCCAGTGGCCTCTTGCGTCAGCCTTGCGCCTGGCCGCGATAGTGGCCGGGAGGAGGGGGCACAGTCTCTTCCGGGCGGCTTTTTCCTCCCAGGACTTGCTCCGGTAATCGAAGGTCATCTGGCTTTTTTCTGCTTTGTGCGGCAACGGGATCAAAGGGAAGTGCTGTCCGCCGAGGAACGTATCCGGCTCCGTTCCATTGAGAAGCTCGAATGTGCAGCGGCGCCAACCATCCCACATTCGCCGCGACGGACCTCCGATCGAAATGTAATTGACGACCACTTCAGAAACCGGACACTACCGGGTTCTGACAATCAGTCTCCTGCAATAGCTGGCGCCGTTTAATAACGCGTCGTGGCTTTTCCACGCCAGAAAGATGAGGCGGCCGATCAGGCTGTCGTGACTGCGCAATGAGCGCGATTCGAGGACGTGCTGAACGTTGCGCAAGTGCTTGGGTACGCTCTGCACCTCAGCATCGACCATCTCGGTCACCGCCTGCATCAGCGTGTTGAGCCGCTCTCCCCACGCCGATTGGTCCAGCTGGTCGATACGAACCCGCAAGGCATATTCGACGGCGTAGATGTCGGTCAGGACGTCCTTGGCGATCAGGATTTGCTTGCGCTTCAGCGCGTCGTGCAGTGTGAAGCGCTTGTCGTCCAGATAGTCCAGCACCATCGAGACGGCGATGGCGTAAGGAGTCCTGGCGACGTTCGCGGCGGCCTTGCTGTTTGCCGGCTTGGTGGCGAGGCGGATCAATTGCCACGGTGTCTTGAGACGCGCGATCAGTACCGAAAGCGCAAACGGCAGCGCGTCCGGATGTTTGGCCTGTAACGCGTTCAGGAGTTCGCTCACCTTGGCGACAGTTTTGTCATCGAAGTTGTTAATCTTTTGCGGAAGCGCATCACAGGACGCTGCCAGCGCATCGCGTGCGCGCAGCACGCTTCCCATCTTGACGAGGTCCCCGAACGTCGCGGGCGAACTGGTATAGAGCGAAAGACCGGCCCGGACTTGCTCGGTCCCTTGGCTGGATGCGAGCGTCCCGGCGAGATAGGTCGAAATTTTGGTCTGGAACGCGACAGCCGCCACCCGGGCCTCGCGTGGCTTGTCGGCGGCCAGCGCCCGCCTTATTCCCTCGGAATATTCGCTCGCCATCGTCGGCAGCAACGTCAACCTGATCCATTCCCAGATCACCGTCAGTGATCCCCGTGATATTTGTCCGCTATTAGCACGCTCAGCGGCGCCGCTGATCAGAAACGGCTCCAGCGGCTCAAAGAAGTAACGCCGGGGATGATCGGTGCCATCTTGGGACTTTCCGTTCTTGCGGAATTCGGCATACAGATCTGCCAGGATGACGTCGGAGCCCAGCAGCTCTTCGCCGCCTTGCTTAATCCGCTCAAGCTCGATGAGCAGGCGGCTACGCGCCTGCTGCGTTAGTTGCCTCAAAAAATTCTGAAGCCGCGCGATCGAAATCTGGCTTAGTGGCATCGTCAGCTGTGTCCGCATCCAGACCGGCATTCCCGGAATCGAAGAAGACGTTCTTCCACCCGCGTGGGGTGTCTTCCCGGATGGAACCGACGCTCAGTAGAACCTGACCATTGAATCGCCAGGGCGCGTTTCGGACGCAGAATTCCGAGGTTACAATCATCAGCATCATAGGAAATCAATGTTAAGAATGCATTTAGCTCAGAACAATGCGGTACATGGGAGGTCCAAGCTCGCTACTCTGAGCGGCGAACGGCATCGCTATCAGGAAAGAGGCTCGCGAGCTTGGCGCGGACAAAAACATTCGTCGGCGGACAGGCTAATGGAGCGTCTGACAAAGACGAAGCCAAAACCGAAAGAGCGGTAAATAATGCAGCTTGAATCTACGTTGACGTGCCCCGCTTGCAGCCACCAGGTCACGGAAATAATGCCAACGGATGCCTGCCGGTTCTTCTATGACTGCAAGGTCTGCGGGGCGCGGCTAACGCCAAAGGCTGGCGATTGCTGCGTGTTCTGTTCCTACGGAACAGTACCCTGCCCGTCCGTCCAACAAGATGGCAAGGGCCGCTGCTGCGGCTAACCGTGCTTGTCGAGTATACAACTCCCGCCAAATTAGGAAGTGCGCCGACACTATGGATGTGGACCGGCCGCCATCCTCGGCGAACGAACGGGAGATAGTTGGCGCCGCTACTGACCGATCCCGAATCCGCCGGGCTCAACGTCGCCATGCGCCGACCCTGTCGTCTTCGGGACGATAGCGATATTGTGGAACGATATTGTAATCAGGGATCCAGTACGTATCCCGCGCAATCATCGGCGTCGTAATGACAACGACAGGACGGTGGTGACGATGAGCGTGGGCAGGCGGCAGCATGAGGACGGCGACCAATGCCGAAGCAAGAAATCCCTGTTCTCATGCGACGCCTTTGCGTGGTGTGGCCTGTTCGGGTACGCAGCTTGTCTCGGGGATGGAGCGTCCCGCCATTTCGAGGCGGCGGTCCTTCAGTTGCTGTTCTGGCAGCTTGAACCGGGCCGCCCACCGCCGCTCGATCCGCCGCTGCAGATCCAGCGGGATCTTAGGTTGCTCGTCCATCGCATCCTCCCTTGGAGCGGGGGCCGCCATCCCTGGCCGCCCGCGCGAACGCGTGTATGCAGCGGCCTCGGGAGGAAGAGTCCTGCTAAAGACAAATCATGTGCCGGATCATTCGTTCCTAGCCGGGGCCGATCTGAGACAGAGGTAGGAACGTCGTCTTTGAGGTGAGGTTGACCCTGTGCGCCGGTAACCGCCCCCCCGTGAAGTGCCGGCGTGGCCCCGCCGCCGGTGCTAGTAAAACCTCCAGGTCGCCGCGCGGCGGGGCACGGAGCGCCTCGGATAGCGACGTTCGCACGAAAACCGTGATTGATCCGGTGCGCTCGGGCTGCCCCTCAAGGGTTCTGGGTGCGAGCTCCGCCGGTGCGGCACCCTGGATCGGCAGCGGTGGGGCCTTGGGCGAATTTCATCTTGTTAACTCGGAGAGGGCGCGCTCTGAACCTGCCGGCTCGGACTGAAACCACGACCGCCCGCTGTTGCGCCGGGATCGAAACCCATCGAAGGTTGGAGAACTGGCCGGGCGGTTCGGAAACTGACTAGGCCTGGCCGGGCCCGGTAATGGTGAATTCGCCAGCGACCATCATGATGCGGCCGCCGTTCGAGGTTTCCGCCGCTACAACCTCTTTCGATGGCCGGGTACGCGACGATGCTAGCGGGCTACTCGGGCTCTGGCTCGGACACTTCGGGTGGCTTCGCATCGGGTCGTAATTCGGTTCGCTTGTTCGTCGCTTGGCCATCGTCACCTTCCTGTACTGGCGGCATGGTGGCCGCAATTCCTGCAACTAAGGTACATCTGCTGCACCTCCGCCACGCCGCTTCGTGCAATTCGACAACGTGTGGCGGCGGCTTCGGTTTCAGTAGCTTGCGACTAAACTAAATGAGAACCGCTGAAGAGGCGTTTGATGATGGTGCCAGACCGTTGGCACTCGCGACATGCGTGCCGCTATCGGTCGCCATGGCCTCGCGCATCTGTGGTGATCCGGCGCAAGGTTCACTTTTGAACCCGTTTATTCCTACCACCGGCTTCGGCTCTGCCCGTAGGCGTCGGTGGCTGAGAGACCAATAGCGCTCCCGCCTGCATGATCAGAGAGAGCTCCGTGTTTCGGCTCAGGACATACCGTCCCGATAGGGACTCCGACGTACTGCATCTTCGGTTCACGCGAGATGCAGTCAGGCGTAGCCGCGAATTGCTGACACGCGGGATACCGGACACATTCGCCGGCGGCAAGACGCACGAGCCATTTCCAAGCGAGGATGACGCCCGCACGGCGCAATGGACCGCCTCCAAGGAATTACAGCCGCCCAAGAAGTAAGGTCCGAAGGCGTCCTTGACCATTCATTGATTGTTTGAAGTGATCCTGCTCCGAGACAGTGCAACGATCGAGGCGCAGAATGCGTAAGAGTTGGGAATTGACTCCGCTGGAAACCACACTCTTCTTCTCTTCGTGGGTGTGACGCTGCTTGCCGGAGGGATCGTGTGGGCCACGGGCGTCGGATGACAACGGCAGACGTCGCCGCCCTCGGCGGTGGAAGATCATTTCTCTAACTGCATAACCCGTCGCGAAACCAATTCCCGAAACGATCATTAAACGGCGGTCATCGGCGACAGGGGCGGCACCATCGTTCGGCATCCCCGCCGCCGGCGACCTGGAGGTGCGCACCGGCGGCGGGGCCGCGCTGGCCCTAGACAAGTCAGGAGTTCAAGGGAATCCTTGCGACTGAAAAGCAGCCTGTTGCATGCTGTGCCATCAGCCAAGTTCCCGCATTCGCCTATGTTAGTTCGCCCAGCGAAGCATCACAAGGACCGGGAACGTCATTCGCGAGGCGGGCCAAGCCTGACCATCATGCTGCTCCCACCTTGATCGCCATTGCTATTCACATCGACCGGCGGTTCGGAATCCAAACGCCGGGACTTCAATCCTTAGCCGTGCTTCAAGTTTGCAAAGCTGTTCATAGCAGCGCCGGAGCGTCTGGCCGACTAAATCATTGCTGGCACGCAAGCGCCGGCTTGGCTGGGCGCATTCCGATCGCGCTTCGCTCTCGATGGCAACCAACAAAGGGGGTACAACAAAGGGGGTACATCGGCCGGCGCCGCGAGCGCGAAGGTGCTTCGTGCTCGCCTCAACGCAAGCCCGTCGCGGAGACCACCTTCTTCCAACCGGCAAGTTAAAGGGCCGTTCGGTTTACCGGAACAAAACGCCCCTGACGCGGCTATATCGCCGCCGTCGACGACGTGAGATCATTTCTCTCACTCCGTAACCTACTCCAAAACCAATTCCGGCAACGATCAATAAAGCGAACACGAAGGTCATGGCACGCCCCCTGACAACACAACATGATTGTGTGCAACGCGGCAGCGGAGCATTGTTCTTGTAGCACGTAGAGGTTGTCCGGGCAATTGGGCCTAGTGCGTCAATTTGATCCTCGCGGCCGGAAGGAGCCTGTTTGACGCCGCCGCGGCCCCCGCCGCGCTGGTTCCGGCTGGAACGTTTCACAGCCGTCGCGCTTTATTCCGTCATGAAATGTATCCTCTGCAATGATCGCGGCTGGGTGTGCGCGAGCCATCCGGACCAGCCTTGGGACGGGCCCGATGCCTGCAGTTGTGGCGGCGCCGGCGCGTCCTGCCCGGTTTGTAACGTGCCGTCCGACGAGGACCTGCCGCGGCCGCCCGAGGGCTTCGAGATCGGTGTTTACAATTGCGACTGACGTTGTCGAGCCGACGTTGGTTTGAAGGCTGGGACCTAGCCTGCGGCTGTCCAATTCCAATCCGCCGGCTCGATGTCGCCAAGCTGAGCGCGGACGGCCGATAGCGCAAAGACCGCAGCAACGCTAAACAAACATCACCCGCCTCATGCTCATTCGGCCTCCTGACGAGCGGCCGTCGCTTTGGGCTATCTGCGCCAGCCATGAATGCAGCCGTCAGGGATCCGCTGCGCCTCGGTCGTTCGACCATTGATGACAAGACCTCTCCGCCCATGCCATTCGTCCAGCGGTTGGATCAAGACACAATCGTTTACCGCTGATTCACTTGCCGCGCGCCGGAGAAAAGTCGTGGCAATAGCTGCACGCAGACTTCAGCTACCATTAGCGATGTTCATCAAGGTAAACGACCGGATCAAGTTGACGCGCCGGGTTGTAAAATTAGACCATGGCCGCAGTGGGGTTGCGGTGCAGCCTCGAAGTCATCTCAAAAGCCAGCAGGTAACCCATGTCCCGCGTCACGTCCGCACTTTTCGCCGCCTCGATTCTCGCCGCAGCCATTCCGACCGCCGCTTCCGCCGCTTGCTATAGCTGCTATGCGCCACCGCAGCCCTGCGGCACCTGCTATCAGCAGGAGGTCGTGGCCCCGCAGTACCGCACCGTCGAGGAAACCGTGATGGTTGCGCCTCGCCGCATCATCGCCCATCGCACGCCCGCGCAGTATCGCACCGTCATGGTGCCGCAAACCGTGATGGTGGCGCCCGAAGGCGTCGAATACGAGCAGCTCCCCGCGCAATACGCCACCCAGCAGCACGTCGAAATGATTTCGCCAGGTTACAGCTATTACGTCCCGGTGCAGCCGCGTTGCTTCTCCTGCGGTTACTGACTCTAGTTCCAGACATCGAAGAAATCCGGGCCGTTCGCGGCCCGGATCATTTTCGGTCGCAAGGCAGGGAAGATTCCCTTAGCCGGCCGCTTTCAGAATGAACTTCCGCACCGCCTTGGCAAAGCCCTCGTCCTCGTTGCTGTCGGTGACTTCAGCCGCCTGCGACTTGACCTCATCGCTGGCGTTGCCCATGGCGATCGACAGGCCGCCTTTGCGAAACATCAGCACGTCATTCGGCATGTCGCCGATGGTCGCGATCTGCTCGGGCCTGATGTTCCGCAACTTCGCCAACGTCAGCACCACCGCACCCTTGTTGGCTTGCGGGTGGGTGACGTCGAGGTAATAAGGCTGCGAGCGCGCCGCGCTGGCGCGGTCGCCGAGTTTCTGCTGCGCCAGTTTTTCGCATGATGCGACCTTGTCGAGATCGTCGGAAACGCCGACGATCTTGACCGCCTTCTTCAGCTCGGCCTCGGTGAACTCGCTCACTACCTTGGCATCGAACTTCACCGTCCAGGTCTCGCGCGCGACATGCGGCGCCTTGGGGTCGCGGATCATCCATTCCTTTTCGGTGTAGAGCCAGGCGTCCAGGCCCTGGTCGAGGATCAGTTGCACGGTCTCTTTCGCTGTCTTCAGATCGAGCATGTGGCTCTCGATGACGGACATGTCCGGATGGACGTACACCCCGCCATTGAAGCCCGCGATCGCGCCTTCGAGCTGGAGTGGGGCGACCAGCATGCTCATGCCGCGCGGTGGGCGACCGCTGGTCAGCGCCAGCGTGATGCCTGCGGCGCGTAAATCCCGCGCTGCCTGTATCGCCTGATCGGTCAGCACCTTGTCCCTGGTTACCAGCGTGCCGTCGACATCGACCAGGAACAGTTTGACGTCTTGTGCGCTCATGCTCAAAATCCATCCTGAATGTGCGAAATGTCGCCTTCGTCACGCCACTCTGACGATCGCAACCTCGAAGTCACTTCCTTCCCAACGATTTTGCTGCGGCCAGAACATCGTGAAGCGCACCGTGCCTTCGCCGCTCAGACCGCCATTGGGCAGATCGAAGATATAGGTGCCCAGGCCGGTCGCGGCCGCCGAGCTGTCGAGAACCTTGGTCCAATTGTCGGTCGACCAATGCACTTGCGCCGGCTCGAGAAATTCCAGCCGCAAGATCCGACCGGCCGCGATGCGACCGGTCTTGGCCGTCAGCCGCCAGACGACCGGTGCCGGCGGCGGCGCGTTCCTGACATAGCGGTTCACGGTGTGCGGCGGCATGTCGAACACCGCATTGTCGCGCAGCGAACGCAAGAGCTTGATGTGCTCAGCATGGGCCCACACCAGCGGCATCGCGCTGCCGGAGGGCCGGCCGCGGAATAACTCCCGTTCCGGGATATCGTCGCCGTCCCAGATCTGCTCCGGGATCAGTCCGCCCAGGCTTGCGGCGGCTTCCATCGCTGCAAGCAATCGGCGGGCTTCCTGCGGCCGGCCGGCGGCGAGCTCGTAATGCGCCCGCTCGCCGGTCAAAAGCGGCCATAGCCGGCCGATGCCGTAGCCGTCGAACGGCGCGCCGTCCTGGTGCTCGCCATAACCGTCGTCATTGTAGCGGTACCAATAAGGGCCGGCCGGCAAGTCGCGCTTGAGCAACGCGTCGATCGCCTTCACCGTATCCAGAATGCGCGGGTCATCGGCGGCACGAAGGCCAAACCGTACCAGCGCCAGCGCGTCGGGACTGATCAGCAGACCCGCCTCGAACGCTTCATTGCCATCGGGGCGGTTGCGGATCGGGATCAGCCCATGCGAGCGCGCATTGGCGTCACCGGAGGAATAGCCGATCCTCATATAGTAGCCGTCGATGCCGAGCTTTCGCGAAATCTCGGTATCCCTGGCGTAAGCCCAGTCGTCGATCTGCTCGTTCCAGCCGTCGGCCGTCGCGGTGAGATAGGCCGCAAGCTCGCTCTCACCGGCGGCCTCCATCGCGTCGGCGGCGGCGAGCAGCGCCGAGATTTCGACCGCGATGGTGAAGGCGGAATAGCCGCCATCCTCTTCCCAGCGATCCTGTTGCGTCGCCGGCCCGTTGCGAATGATGTAGCCTGCGGCATCGCGGATCATCGCGGTGTAATGTGCGCGCTGCTCGGGCGCGATCGCACCGGCGCGCAGCAGCATGTCGTAGAGCAGGATTGGAAATCCGGTTTCGTCGATCTGGATGCCGCTCCAGTACGGCCGGCCGTCGAGCCAGGAGTTCTGCGACCAGTGGCCATCGGCTTCCTGGATGGCCACCAGATAGTCGAGCACCGATTTCGCCGAGGTGAGCGCGCCGCATGCCAACAGCCCGCCCGCGGTCTCGACGAGATCGCGCGGCCATATCAGGTGATAGCCGCCGAGATCGTCATCACCGTTGGAAAAGCCCCAGGGAATCGACAGGCTCGCGATGATCGCGCCCGACGCCTCATCGCGATGGGTGGCCAGTACCGAGGTACTAACCCGATAGCGGTTTAGTCCCTTACCTTCGCTGATATCGTCGAGCCGCAGCAACTCGGACTGCTTCTGGCGCCACCCCTGACAGTAAAGCTGGAGCACGGCCTGTTGCGGTTGCTGCAGGCTGAGCAGTGCGCGCAGGCCCGCTTCTTCCGGCAGTGCGCCGAAACCGATCGTCAGCACTGCGCGTCCGCCGTCAGCTATGAGATCGAGCGTGCCAGCCAGCGCAACGTTGCCGTTCTCCGCGCGCTGGTACTCACTGCGCAGTCCTTCGCCGCGCGACAGCGTCTGCCAGGCATCGGATACGCCGACATAGCCGACCGAACGCTTGAGCCACGGCACCGAACAGGCCACCGCGAGCGAGAGACTCCTGCCCTGGGCAAACAGCAACTGATGGCCCTTGAAGCTGCCACACCAGCCGGTATTGCCGGCGCCGGCGTTGACGAGATGCGGCGCGACGATGGCGTGAAGCCGATAATCGGCAAGCGTGCCGGTCAGCGCCTCGAAGTGAATCTGCTGCAGCACTACCTCACGCAGCGGATCGGAGAACACGATCTTGGTGATCCGGTATCTACCGTCGATCGAGGTATTGACCAGCCGGAACGCGGGCACGCCATCCTCGATCATCTCGACGGTCTGACGGGTGTCGCGCTTTTCTTCGGAAAAGTAATCCCTGGCCGTGACGATGAAGCCGAAATCGCGGATGCAGGCGCTGTCGAGCCGCCCCGCATAGATCTCGTTGAGAATGCCATGGCTGATGGTGAACCAGACTTTGCTTTCGGCACGCACCGCCGTGCCCACCGCGCTCTTGGCGCTCGAGGTCCAGCGTGGAGGAATTCCAGGCGCGCCGGGCGGCGCAATGAGATCGGCCAATGGTCACCATCCCTGTTCGCGGATATCACGATCCAAGCACAAATCGACCGTCTCAGGCTAATTCGACCGCCTCAAGCTATTGTGACCGGCGGCTCCGACGAGATTGTGATCCCGAACACAAGGCGGCGAAACGCGCGCTCCTGTTCTCGGCGCATCGGAACAGGAGTGCAGGACAATGACGCGAATCCTGAAGACCTTTACTCTGAACCGGAGCTTGTGGACCCGCAAGCAGATCGCGCTCCTTGTGGTGATCCTGACACTGGCTCCTGCCGCCGCGTATCTTTCGGTCAGCCTGGTCCGGTCGCGGCCGGTCACGAGCGTGGTCCTGAGCGATCAATGGAAGTGCACCAAAACCGCAGGCATCCTCACGGTCTGCATCAAGAAGCCGGGGTGAAGACCCGCTTTCGTTAGAGGACCGGCGGTGCCGATTTGGACAAAGCGAACGGATAGGCGTACGCCTGCGGCCAGCATTGCAGCCTCCCGTGGTTCGGCCGCAGCATTGGAACATTTGATGCCTCCCTTCGGTTGAGGCGGCATGGCTATTGCAGCATTGTCGGGCTGGACCAACGAACAAAAGCATGTGGTCGCGGCAAGCTTTCTCGGATGGTCACTGGACGCATTCGACTTCTTCCTGCTGGTGTTCGTGCTCAAGGACATCGCCGCCGAATTTCATACCGATATTTCCAACGTCACGCTGGCGATCCTGCTGACGCTGGCGATGCGCCCGGTCGGCGCGTTCGTTTTCGGCCGCGCCGCCGACCGCTTCGGCCGACGGCCGGCGCTGATGGTCGACATCCTGCTGTATTCGGTGCTGGAGTTCGCCTCCGGCTTCGCGCCGAACCTGACCGTGCTGATCGTGCTGCGCGCGCTGTACGGCATCGCGATGGGCGGCGAATGGGGCGTCGGCGCCTCGCTGACGATGGAAACCATTCCGCCGCATGCCCGCGGCTTTGTCTCCGGGCTGCTGCAATCCGGCTATCCGGCCGGCTATTTCATGGCCTCGATCGTGTACGGCGTGCTGTTTCCCTATATCGGCTGGCGCGGCATGTTCATGGTCGGCGTGATCCCGGCCTTGCTGGTGCTCTATATTCGCCGCACGGTGCCGGAATCGCCGAGCTGGAGCAAACAGGCAGCGGTCGAACGCGGCGGCACGCTCGCGGTGCTGAAGTCCCACTGGCGGCTCGCAATCTATGCAGTGGTGCTGATGACGGCGCTCAATTTCTTCAGCCATGGGACGCAGGACATCTACCCGACCTTCCTGCAGGAACAGCACAAGCTGACGCCACATGTCGTCAGCATCATCGCCGTGATCTACAATATCGGCGCGATCTGCGGCGGCATCCTGTTCGGCTCGCTGTCGGAGCGGTTCGGCCGGCGGCGCTGCATTATCATCGCGGCGCTGTTGTCGCTGCCGGCGATCCCGCTATGGGCGTTTGCCAGCAATCCAGTGGTGCTGGCAGTCGGCGCATTCCTGATCCAGTTCACCGTGCAGGGCGCCTGGGGCATCGTGCCGGTGCATCTCAACGAATTGTCGCCGGACACCGCGCGCGGCACCTTCCCTGGCTTCGTCTATCAGCTCGGCAATCTGCTGGCGTCGGTCAACGCGACCTTGCAGGCCGGCCTCGCCAAACATTTCGGTGGTGATTACGGCCTGGCGCTGGCGATCGTTGCGGGGACGGTTGCGATCATCATCGCAGCGCTGACCGCCGCCGGCACCGAGGCCAAGGGCGTGGTTTTTACCCAGGCCGAACCGACCACCGCGCGAGGGCCGCAGATTACAACGGCGTAAGTTAGGGAACTGCGGCAAACGTGAACCAGTTGAAGGCCAATATGGAGGATCACGGCCATGAGGCTACTGGCGATCGGCTGCGTCGTTCTCGGCATGCTCGTCCCGGCGGCGGCGATGAGCCGCGGCGGCACGGGAGGGATGCATCATTCGGCTTCCAGGAGCGGAGGTGTGGCAGGCGGGGCAGCGGGCACCCGACCAAGCGCGCCCGGCACCAATTCCCTCGGCACCGCGCTTTCGTCATCCGGTACGGGCAGCGCCGTCAAAGGTCCGCCGCTCGGCACCGGCGATCCGGTCGTCGACAAGGAGGATCGAAAGGTCGACCGCATGATCGGGTCGATCTGCCGCGGCTGCTAGACTGTTCTGCTTCAGCGGGAGGCCGCATGAAGGTGCCAGCGGAAGCGCGAACTTTGCGCCGGCTCCGTGTCCAACGGCGGTTGCGCGGGCGCACGACGATAAAAGCTGTCTACACCGACGCGGAAAGATCAGTCCCGAAAAATCAGTCCTGGAAAATCACTCCTGGCAAGAAATTCAGTCGTCGTAATCTGGGTATGGCTGGTAAGAGCGATATCCATGCCGCGGCGGCGGTGATCGCCGGAACGCGACCCGCGGATTGATGCCGCAATAGGCATCGCGCCCGGAGGCGGCCGCCATGCATTGCCGGTAGCTCGTATAGGCGCAATCGCCCGGCAGCCCGGTGTCCTCGCCCTGCAGGCAATAAGGATAATCGAACGCGGCAGCAGGCCGGGAGCCAGCGATGGTAGCCGCCGAAGCGAGAGCTAACGTTGCCAGCATCGCGTAACGCAAATTGTGGCGCATGTTTCATTTCCTTCAAATCGCAATCCGGCGAATCTTACCAGATCTTGTCTGGCAAAAAAACGTACCCGTCCTCGAAATGTTCCTGCAAATCCGCCGGACCCACGATCGTGTCCTGTCTGGAATGCAGTCCGCTACTCTATCTTCAGGCCTGCGGACTTGACCACCTTCTCCCATTTGCGGTTTCGTCCGCGATCATGGTGCCGAAGTCTGCGGGCGTGCTGATCAATGGCGGTCCGCCGAGTTCGTTCAGGCGCTTGGCGACCTCGGGCTCGGCCGGCACGGCGTTGATCTCGCCATTGAGCCTATTTCCGGCGGCGTGTTTTTCGCCGCGCCCATGCCGAACAGCGCACTCGCCTCCGCTCGGAGAGCTTCTGGCCGATCAGGCGCGCGATGATATCGGTGGCGCCGCCGGCCCGATATCCGACCACGAAGCGAACCGTCCGTGTCGGATAGTCGAGTACCGAAGCCCTGCGCGCGATATCATGCCGTTTTTCTCCCTGCGTATTTTCGACGAAGCCGCGCCGCGCGGTTCGCGGTTGTTGAATTGGCGCCGGTTTCGCCTTTTGACAAACAATGCATGGAGCGGCCACTGCGGTACACACCTACGGAACCGAAAGGGATGTCCATGTCGGTCAAGGTCAACGCGCTCGACCATCTCGTGATCAATGTCGTTGACGTCGCGCGCTCCGTCGAGTGGTACCGCAAGATCCTCGGCATGGAGGTCAAGGTGTTCGACCCCGGTCACGGCAAGCCGAAGCGGACCTCGCTGGTGTTCGGCAACCAGAAGATCAACGTACGGCCGCGCGACGCCGACAAGGCGGAGTGGTTCACCGCGGAACATGAAATGGCCGGACGCGACGACCTCTGCTTTTTAACCACCTCCGCCCCGCAGGAGGTGATCGCGCATCTCAAGGCGTACGGCGTTGCGATCGAGGAAGGGCCGGTCGCCAGGCAAGGTGCCCGCGGCACGCTGCGCTCGGTCTATTGCCGCGATCCCGATGGCAGCCTGATCGAAATTTCGTCGTATGAGGGCGGGGCGGACTGAGGCGCATCACGCAGCGTCATCACGGTTCGTCAGGCGCGAGCCACAGCGATTTGATCGCGATCCGGCGGCGACAAGCCAGCCGGCAAGGCTGTGCGCGGAACCGGCCTTCAGCGCGTTGCCATCACGACCGGGCGAAAGGCCTGCAGCAATTGCTGATCGAGCTTGTCGCCCATCTGCTCCATGGTGGCAAAGGCCTTGGCGTGGGTGAATGGCAGGCGGTAGGCGCGCTTCTC
Source organism: Pseudomonadota bacterium (assembly GCA_018971625.1). Classification (GTDB taxonomy): domain Bacteria; phylum Pseudomonadota; class Alphaproteobacteria; order Rhizobiales; family Xanthobacteraceae; genus Bradyrhizobium. Next base: position 29,351 of record JAGXAJ010000002.1, on the reverse strand, counting down.
CACCATGGCCGCGTGGATATCCACGATCGTGGTCAGACGCACGATATCGCTGATCTGGTTGCCGCTGAGGCCATCCGGATATCCGGTGCCATCGAGAAATTCGTGGTGATGCAGGACCACGTCCAGCATTTCCTGCGGAAAGCCGCCCTGGGCTGCCAACGCGTCATAACCGCGCCGGGGATGCTCCCGCATCAGGCTCATTTCCTCCATCGAAAGCGCGCCCGGCTTGTCAAGGATCGCGACGGGGATGAAGGCCTTGCCGACATCGTGCAGCAGGGCTGCACGCGCCAGCCGACGCTGGTCGTCCTCGCGCATGCCGAGATGCTGCGCGAACGCCACCGCAAAACCAGTGACGAACAGGCAATGGCGATAGCTGCCGATGTGATGACAGCCGACGGTAGTCAGCCATTCCCGCAGCGAGCAATGCTTGATGGCCTTGATGATCTTGTTCTCGGCCTCGACAATGTCGTTGAGGTTCAAGGGAATGCCGGCCGGCAGCTTCTGGAAGATCTTGACCATCACCTTGTGGGCCGCGGCGACGCCGACGTTGAGGGCCTGGCCGCGATCGGTAGCGTCGAATCCATCGCTGTCGGGGAACGCCGAGTGAATCCGCGCCAGAATTCCTGCCGCATCGAACGGCCGCGAGATCGTATCGGTCGCCCCCAGCGCCCAGGCCTGCATCGAATTGTGATGCAGGGCGGTGGCCAGAACGAACAGGCGCGGCAACTCGCGGTAGGCTTCGGCGCGCAGCCTGTTGCGCACCCGCTGCACGCTCTCGGCGGAGCGCAGGTTGATATCGACCACGATCCCCGAAAGGTTGCGGTCAGGCTTTTCCGGGATATCCTTGGTGGAGATGGTGTCGACGTCGCTCACGGATTGCAGGATGTCGGCGAGTTCGCCGCTCTGATCGCTTCGATCCGATGCCAGCAATAAACGGCGTCTGGTCGAAGTCTTGTTCGCTAGCGCGGTCATGGATCCTCTTCGGCTTGTGCGACGGCCGGTGCGAAGTCTACCTCAAGGCGAGTTCTTTACCGCTTAAGAGGCATGATGAACGTGGCTCTATCGATAAAGCTACAAGTCTAACGATCGCAGGTCACCGTCCGTCATCGCGACGTGGCACCAAGCGCGCGATCGATAGTCGCCGCCACTGGATAAGAGCAGCGCGGTGACAGGCCGCTTTCAGAACCAGCGTTCGTTGACCAGCACGGTATCGCCGGGGTTGACCGCGGTACCGAGCGGCACCACGACTCGCATCGAGCCGGAGTTGTCGGTATGGGTCAGCGTGACCGAGTCGCGCCGGGCGCGCGGCGAGAATCCGCCGGCGATCGCCACCGCACTTTCGACGGTCATGTTCGGGACATACGGATATTGGCCGGGTGCGGCGACCTCGCCGAGAATGAAGAACGGCCGGTAGGAATCGATCTCGACTGCCACCGAAGGATCGCGGATGTAGCCATTGCGCAGTTTGGCGGTAATTTCGGCGGCGAGTCCTGCCGGCGTTCGGCCGCGCGCCGGAACCGCGCCGATCAACGGCATCGTGATCGAGCCTCCGGCATCGATCGCGTAGGTATTGGTGAGGCCTTCCTGGCCGTAGACCACGACCCGCAGCTTGTCGCCGGCATCCAGTCTGTAGGCGGTGTCGTGGGCCACCGGCGCAGCCGCATAAGCGGGTGCGGCGTAGCTTGCAGATGCATACGACGCTGATGGATCAGGACTCGGACGCGGTCCGGCGAAACTTGCACGCAGCGCGGCGATGGCGCCGCCGCCATTGCCGACACCAGATGACGAGACGATGACGTGCGGCGTTGAATTGTCGGGCTGGCCATAGGCCATATAATCGAGATCGCTCTGCGGCTGCGCGCTCGCGACCGGGCCGGTTGTGTGCATACAGCCCGATAGGCCGAGCGCGGTCGCGGCGGCAATGATCGGCAATCGAAACGCGTGCACCACCCGCACCGGAGCCATCCCTCATAGCGAGACAGCCAACGTCTTGCACCCGTCATGGTTAACAAATCGTATAAAAAGCGGCCTGGACGGCCAGCCGTCCAGGCAATCGCTTTGTCAGTCCCGGGAATAGCCGATCAGCGGCTTGCGGCGACGGAACACCAGCATCAGCAGGATTCCCAATACGCCCATCACGGCGAAAACCGGTTGCTCCAGCACGACACGGATTACGCTATTCCAAAGCCATGGCGCGTGACTCTCCACCCAGGTGCGAAAGGCCTGCTGGCTGGCTTGATGGATATCGTTCCAGAGCTCGCCGAACCGGGTAAACCGCAGGCTCTGATCGGCCACCCAGCGAGCGCCATCATAGACCAGGAAGAAAAATCCGCCGGCCAGCAGCAATAGACCCACCAAGCGGAAAAAACCGCGGATCATCGGTCATCCTCTCGCTTCCACGCCATCAGCCATTAGCGGGCCATCCGGGGAAATTCAACCTCATCAGCAGCTTATCAGCACATCAAAGTCCATGCCGGCCGGTTCCTGCGGGGCCGGAAAGCGTTGACGCTGCCGGGCACGCACTCTATAAGACCGACAATGGCGGCGGGCGCAATCCTGCCGCCGCTGTTCTTTGAGCGCCGCCGTCATTGTGAAGCCCTTGATTGTGAAGCCCTTGGCTCGGGCAACGGCATTCCCAAAGAATAAAATAATAAGACCACGACAACCAGATCATGCGGTTGAACGGCCGACGCGTTCAGGTCCGACGACGCGCGACGGCCACCGCCGAAGGAATTTGAGAATATGGCCAATACGACTTCTGCCAAGAAGGCGACACGCAAGATCGCTCGCCGCACCCTCATCAATAAATCGCGCCGCACCCAGATGCGCAGCACGGTCCGTACCGTGGAAGAAGCGATCAAGAGCGGCAACCGCGAGGCAGCGCTGAAGGCGTTCGCCAACGCCGAGCCGGAATTGATGCAGGCCGCGCAGCGCAACATCGTTCACAAGAACAATGCGAGCCGGAAGGTCTCGCGCCTGGCACATCAGATCGCCAAGCTCGCCAGGTAAACTCGCCAAGTAAACGGGTTAGGCTTCGGACAGGCAACCGATCCAGCCCGCGAGCGCCGATCGAACGGTTGAATTGATCGAAACAGATATTCGTCAACGCCCGGCCCTGCCGGGCTTTTTTCTGGCGCAGTCGAATTGCCTGATTGCGCGCCGAGATCCGCACATCATGCTCGTTTTTCGTGTTTTTACGTGGTGCAATTCCGCCGCATCGGAAACTGTCGCATACGCGCACGCAGGAATTCCTGCTGTTGTGCCCAATAGATGACCTAACTTTCGGCCTGCGCTCCGGGCAACGGGACAGGAGTTACCCTGAAAAATAATCGCAAAAAACTTTGCTTCACTAGTCACTTATCGCCATAGCAACGCCAAGCGTTTTGAAAATCGGCTTCGCGCGATCCTACGTAAAATTTTTGCGAAAAATTTTTGCGAATGTGGCAAGATTCGTGACAATGGCCGCGGTACGCGATTTTTCGCGCGGATTCAAAAACTTGCTCCGAGCCCTGCCATTGCAGCACGGCAACACTGACCAAGAGTCGTTAACGGCGGTCCAATCAGTGGATTGTCAGACGTCCCCCATCGTGTATTTCTTAATCGTTCGCGACGCTCACGGCTCTCCAGATCAGCGCGGTTTGAGAACCAGGGGCGGACGCGCAAATCGGCGGCGGTGTGCGCGTAGCGGCGTTTTCAAGTGATGATCGGGTTGAAACTCATAGCAGTATGAGGACGGTGGTTTTGTGTCGAATTTCTTGAGCGAGGTTTTACGGCCTCGTTGACGTCAGACAGGAAAGTACACACCAGCCAACGGGCTCCGTGAATGCAGGAAGCGAAGCAAGTGAACGGGGAATACAGACGAGTTGAGGTGCACGAGCGACTGAACAGTTTTGCGTTTCAGGCGTTACCGACGGAAACTGAAACACGCGCTGAGTGACAACTTGCTGTGGGCAACTGCGGCAGGAGGGGGAGGTTTTTATGCTTTACGGGATCATCGCGGCGGTCGATCGGATTTCATTTCCCAACCATATTGTATTGAATGTCCTGGAGGCTGCGAGCACGCGGCTTCGCTCGCGCGCTCTGGACCGACTGTCGGGCACGCGCTGACCTCGCGGAGGTCTTCTCTTCATGTGATCTGCCACGCAGCGTTTGCGCCGATCGGCCGATCTATGTCTGAAGACGAGCCCCGCGATGTCGCCGTTTCGCGAAATTCCGCAAGGCGGTTTCATCATTCCCCAGGAATTACTCTTTTCAGAAAAGTAATCAGGCAGATGTCAGACATGGAACAGGATCGGTGGTCGCGGGTGAAGGGTCGGTTGCGTACCAGCGTCGGAGAAGACGTCTATAGCAGCTGGTTCGCGCGGATGGATCTCGAAAGCGTGCAGCAGGAAAGTGTCCATCTGTCGGTTCCCACCCGGTTCCTCAAGAGCTGGATCCAGGCGCATTACGCCGATCGTGTGCTGTCGTGCTGGCAGGCCGAAATGCCGGAAGTGCATCGGGTCGATCTCACCGTGCGCACCGCGATGCGTTGTGCCGCGCCGGCCAAGGAAATGCCTGCGCCAATCGATGTGCGTCGCGCCGAACGGCCCGAGGGACGTCCCGCGCCCGAATTGCGCGCGACCGCGATCGCGCCGGTTTCCGCCAATCATGATGCGCTTGGCGGCTCGCCGCTCGATCCGCGCCTGACGTTCGGCAGCTTCGTGGTCGGGCGATCCAATACGCTGGCGCACGCCGCCGCGCGCCAGGTCGCGGAAGGCCGTCGCGGCGACAGCGTGATGTTCAATCCACTCTATATCCATGCCGGCGTGGGCCTGGGCAAGACCCATCTGCTGCAGGCGGTGACCTGGGCGGGCAATTCCGGCAGCGAGCGCAAGGTGTTGTATCTCACCGCCGAGAAATTCATGTACGGCTTCGTCGCGGCGTTGAAAACGCAGACCGCGCTGGCCTTCAAGGAAGCGCTGCGCGGCATCGATGTGCTTGTGATCGACGACTTGCAGTTCCTGCAGGGCAAATCCACCCAGGCCGAGTTCTGCCACACGCTGAATGCGCTGATCGACGCCGGCCGCCAGGTGGTGATCGCGGCCGATCGGCCGCCGTCCGATCTCGAAAGCCTTGATGATCGCGTGCGTTCGCGGCTGGCCGGCGGCCTCGTGGTCGAAATGGGATCGCTCGGCGAGGACTTGCGGCTTGGTATCCTCAAGTCGCGCATCGCAGCGGCGCGCACCCATCATGCGAGTTTCGACGTGCCGGAACCGGTGCTGGATTATCTGGCGCGCACCATCACCCATAACGGCAGGGACCTCGAAGGCGCGATCAATCGTCTGCTGGCGCACTCCAAACTCAACGCCCAGCCGGTCACGCTGGAAATGGCCGAGCGCGAAGTGCGCGATCTGATCCGACCGCAGGAACCGAAGCGCATCAGGATCGAGGACATCCAGCGGGTGGTGGCGCGACAGTATAACGTCAGCCGCTCCGATCTATTGTCATCGCGCCGGACCGCAAACGTGGTCCGGCCGCGCCAGGTGGCGATGTATCTGGCCAAGACGCTGACCCTGCGTTCGCTGCCGGAAATCGGCCGCCGTTTTGGCGGACGCGATCACACCACGGTGCTGCACGCGGTGCGCAAGATCGAGGCGCTGGTGTCCAAGGATGTGGCGCTATCGGAAGAAGTGGAATCGCTCAAGCGCCAGTTGCAGGAATAAGTGCAGACAAATAAGGCTGCCGCCTCAACGCGCCCCACGGGGTCGAACAGCCCCGTAGCAACGGCCCCGGCGCAATGACGGGACCACCCGCGAACAGCAGGATTGCCCGGCAAAACGTGGGGAACGGCGCAACGCATCCCTTGCGCTGAGGGCCTATCCGCGCCACCTTGGGCTCCCCCTCAAAAGGGGGCTCGATCATTTCCAGCGCTGATCGGGTTTTCGGGGTTTCAGACGCCTCGGTGCGCCCTCCGGGGCCGCCCGGCATTTCCATCTGATACAGGCGGGTATTGCTATGAAGGTTACCGTCGAACGCGCGCAACTCCTGAAATCGCTGGGGCACGTCCATCGCGTGGTTGAACGCCGCAACACCATTCCTATTCTCGGCAATGTGCTGGTGCGCGCCGAGAGCACGCGGCTATCCCTGAAGGCGACCGACCTCGACCTCGAGGTGATGGAAACTCTCGCCGCGGAATCCGGAACCGGCGGTTCGACCACGGTGCCGGCGCATATGTTCTACGACATCGTGCGCAAGCTGCCCGACGGTGCCCAGATCGTGCTGGAAGGCGACGGCGATCGCTCGGTACTGGCGATCCGCGCCGGCCGTTCGCGCTTCACGCTGCAGACGCTGCCGGAAAGCGATTTTCCGGATCTCGCCGCCGGCGACATGACGCATTCGTTCACGCTCGCCGCCGCCGACATGAAACGGCTGATCGACCGCACACAGTTTGCAATCTCGACCGAAGAGACCCGCTATTATCTCAACGGCATCTATCTGCACGCGGCCGGCGCCGCCAAGGCGGCGACCTTGCGCGCGGTCGCCACCGACGGGCATCGCCTCGCCCAGGTCGATTTGCCCCTGCCGAAAGGCGCTGCCGGCATGCCCGGCGTGATTGTGCCGCGCAAGACCGTCGGCGAGGTGCAACGCCTGATCGAGGACAGCGAGGCTGAAATCCAGATCGAGCTGTCGCAGGGCAAAATCCGCTTCACCATCGGCAATGTGGTGCTGACCTCGAAGCTGATCGATGGCACCTTCCCGGACTACGGCCGCGTCATTCCGCAGAACAATGACAAGGAACTGGTGGTCGACAAAAAGGATTTCGAAGCAGCGGTCGATCGCGTCTCGACCATCTCCAGCGAGCGTGGCCGCGCGGTGAAGCTGGCGCTGTCGGCCGGCAAGCTGGTGCTGTCAGTGACCAACCCGGACTCCGGCAGCGCCACCGAGGAACTCGAGGTTGAATACACCTCCGACGCGCTCGATATCGGATTCAACTCACGCTACCTGCTCGACATCGCCGCCCAGATCAAAGGCGAGGTCGCGGTGTTGCGGCTCGCCGATCCGGGCTCGCCAACCTTGGTGCAGGACAAGGATTCCAAAGACGCGCTGTACGTGCTGATGCCGATGCGGGTGTGATTGATTTTCCTGCCCCTTTGTGGGAGACGGTGACGCCGAACGCAGTTCGGCGCCGGGTGAAGAGTACGCAACCGCCGAGTCGCGAGCCGACCGACGCCGAGCGGCCATGTGGCGATTGCTTCGCCGTCGACAACTCGGACCATTCAAATTCCGTCGGCAGGTACCGTCTCAAGCTTTATTCTCGATTTCGTTTGCTTCGAGCATCGTCTGATTGTCGAGATCGATGGTAGTCAATACCTAACGTCTACACGGGACGAAACGCCGGATGCGATCCTGATCGGCGAAGGCGTTAGAATCGCGCGCTACTGGAACAACGACGTGCTGCAACGGCTTTCGGCTGTTTTGGAGGACATCCTCGCAAAGCTCGTTGAACCGTGAGATACCCGTCGCCTCACTTCGTGAGGCGCCACCCTCTCCCACAGGGGGGAGAGGGGAAGAAAGCTCGTCCGGCTCCCATGACCGCCTCCCGCATTCATCGCCTGATCCTGACGCACTTCCGCAACTATCGGTCGGCGAGCCTCGAGACTCGCAGCGATGTGGTGGTGCTGGTGGGGCCGAACGGCGCCGGCAAGACCAACTGCCTCGAGGCGATCTCGTTCCTGTCGCCAGGACGCGGCCTGCGCCGCGCCACGCTGGACGACGTCGCCGATAACCAGGGCGACGGATCCTGGGCGGTGTCCACGGAGGTCGAGGGCGCGCTGGGGCTTGCCACGCTCGGCACCGGCATCGACGCGCCGGGCACCGAGACCACCGGCGCGAGCCGCCGTTGCCGGATCGATCGCGAGCCGGTGAGCTCCGCGACCGCGTTTGGCGATCATTTGCGCATGGTCTGGCTGACGCCGGCGATGGACGGCCTGTTCACGGGAGCGGCATCGGAGCGGCGGCGGTTCTTCGACCGCCTGGTGCTTGCGATCGACAGCGAGCATTCGGCCCGCGTCGCCGCGCTCGACCGTTCCCTGCGTTCGCGCAACCGCCTGCTCGAAGTGCGCAATTTCGACGACCATTGGTGCGACGCGATCGAACGCGAGACCGCGGAGCTCGCGGTCGCGGTCGCGGCGATGCGCGGGCAGACCCTGACAAAGCTGGCCGCGATGTTGCGCGCGCGCGGGACGCAATCGGTGTTTCCCTCCGCCGGCATCACGCTCGACGGCTGGATGGAAAACGCGCTGATGAGCGAACCGGCGACCTCCATCGAGGACCGCTATCGCGACATCCTGCGCCAGGGCCGCGCCCGCGATGCCGCCGCCGGCCGCACGCTCGACGGTCCGCATCTGACGGATTTTCAGGTCGTCTATGCGCCGAAGGACATCCCGGCGCGCGACGCTTCCACCGGCGAGCAGAAGGCGCTGCTGATCGGGCTGGTGCTGGCGCACGCCAATCTGGTCGCCGAGATGACCGGCATCACGCCGTTGTTGCTGCTCGACGAAGTGGTCGCGCATCTCGATCCCGCCAGGCGGGCGGCGCTGTTTGGCGAACTGACAAAGCTCGGCGCCCAGGTGTGGATGACCGGCGCTGATCCTGCAGCCTTCACCGACATCGATGCATCCGGCCAGATTTTCGACGTCGAAGACGGCCGCATCGCGCCGCGCGGCAACGACTGACCGGCCGCAAGGACGAGGTTGGCTACGAGGCCGCTGTTCGTCGGACGATGGCGAAAACCCGGATCCTGCGAGCCTCGACAGGCTCCCGAATCACCCTTTTTCGGGACTGCCAAATCGGGTTTTTCGCGCCTTGAAAAATCGTCAAAAAATCGTATCTATTCAATAGCTTGTTGATGGAGCCTTTGCGCTAGGCGCATGGCCTCTTTCATGGCATAAACTTAAGTCCGTCAGCGCCTGTTCTGCGCCGCTGATTCGGGACATCCTCGTAGGCCTCACATGACAGAACCTGCCCGGCGGACCACCGCCGACACTGAGCATTCCATCGCGAACGAATATGGCGCTGAATCGATCCGGGTGTTGAAGGGTCTCGATGCCGTCCGCAAGCGGCCAGGGATGTATATCGGCGACACCGATGACGGCAGCGGCCTGCATCACATGGTCTACGAAGTCGTCGATAACGCGATCGACGAAGCACTTGCCGGCCACGCCACGGCGGTCGAAGTTGTGCTCAATGCGGACGGCTCCGTCACCGTGCGCGACGACGGCCGCGGCATTCCTGTCGACATCCACAAGGGCGAAGGCATTTCGGCTGCCGAAGTCATCATGACGCAGCTCCATGCCGGCGGCAAATTCGACCAGAATTCCTACAAGGTTTCCGGCGGATTGCACGGCGTCGGCGTCTCCGTCGTCAACGCGCTGTCGAGCAAGCTGCAATTGCGGGTCTGGCGCGACGGCAAGGAGCACTACATCGAGTTCGCCCATGGCGATTCGGTGGCGCCGCTCAAAGTGGTCGGTAACGCCAATGGCAAGCGCGGCACCGAGGTGACGTTCCTCGCCTCGAAAGAGACCTTCACCAATGTCGAGTATGATTTCGCCACCCTGGAGCATCGGCTGCGCGAACTCGCGTTTCTGAATTCCGGCGTTAACATCGTGCTGTCGGACGCGCGTCACGCGGTCGAAAAGCGCGAGGAGATGCATTACGAGGGCGGCGTCGAAGCCTTCGTCAAATATCTCGACCGCAACAAGAAGGCGATCGTGCCGATCCCGATCATGGTCAATGCCGAACAGAACGGCATCAGCGTCGAGGCCGCGTTGTGGTGGAACGACAGCTATCATGAGAACGTGCTGTGCTTCACCAACAACATCCCGCAGCGCGACGGCGGCACGCATCTGGCGGGATTCCGCGGCGCACTGACCCGCCAGGTCAATGGCTATGCCGAGGCCAACGCCAAGCGCGAGAAGATCGCGCTGACCGGCGACGATTGCCGCGAGGGCCTCACCGCGGTGCTTTCGGTGAAGGTGCCAGACCCGAAATTCTCCTCGCAGACCAAGGACAAACTGGTGTCCTCGGAAGTGCGGCCCGTCGTCGAGGGCGTAATCAACGAGGCGCTCGCCGCCTGGTTCGAGGAACATCCGGCCGAGGCCAAGACCATCGTCGGCAAGGTGGTGGAGGCAGCCACCGCCCGCGAAGCCGCGCGCAAGGCGCGCGAATTATCCCGGCGCAAGGGCGCGGATTACGCCTCGCTGCCCGGCAAGCTCTCCGATTGCTCGGAAAAGGATCCCGCCAAGTCCGAATTGTTCATCGTCGAGGGCGATTCGGCGGGCGGCTCCGCCAAGATGGGCCGCAATCGGGAATTCCAGGCCATCCTGCCGCTGCGCGGCAAGATCCTCAATGTCGAGCGCGCTCGCTTCGACAAGATGCTGAGCTCCGAGCAGATCGGCACGCTGATCGCAGCCTTGGGCACCGGCATCGGCCGCGAGGATTTCGACCTCTCCAGGCTGCGCTATCACAAGATCATCCTGATGACGGACGCCGACGTCGACGGCGCGCATATCCGCACGCTGCTGCTGACGTTCTTTTTCCGCCAGATGCCCTCGCTGATCGACGGCGGCTACCTCTATATCGCGCAGCCGCCGCTCTACAAGGTGAGCCGCGGCAAGTCCGAACAATACCTGAAGGATGAGCGCGCGCTGGAAGATTATTTGATCACGACCGGGATCGACGACTGCGTGTTCAAGGCGGCCACCGGCGAGGATCGCAGCGGCCGCGATTTGCAGGCACTGATCGAGGACGCCCGGGTGATCCGCGCGACGCTGAATAATCTGCACAGCCGATATAACCGCAAGGTGGTCGAGCAGGCGGCGATCGCGGGCGTGCTGAACCCAAAGATCACCGGCGATGTCGCCACCGCGAATGCGGCGGCGGAATATATCGCGCGCAGGCTCGATGCGCTGGCCGACGAGGTCGAACGCGGCTGGAGCGGGCGGTTTGTCGAAGGCGAGGGTTTCTCCTTCGAGCGCACCGTGCGCGGCGTCAAGGAATTCGCCGTGATCGACGACGCGCTGCTCGGCTCCGCCGATGCGCGCAAGCTCGACGATTACGCCGCCAGGCTGCAGGAAGTCTATCCGAAGACCGGACTGTTGCGGCGCAAGGATACCGAGACCGCGATCCATGGTCCGGTCAGCCTGTTCGAGGCGGTCACCGACGCTGCTCGCAAGGGCGTCGTGCTGCAACGCTACAAAGGTCTGGGCGAAATGAACGCGGACCAGCTCTGGGAAACCACGCTCGACGCCAACGAACGCTCGCTGTTGCAGGTGAGGGTCAAGGAGGTTGACGAGGCCGACGACATCTTCACCAAGCTGATGGGTGACGTGGTCGAGCCGCGCCGCGATTTCATCCAGGACAATTCGCTCAGCGCTACCGTCGACGTGTGAGGCATGCAGCCGCTTGCCGCCGATTCAATACATGGTTGAAGGTGGCCATCGTCTGGCGGGGATCATCGAGCCATCCGGCAACAAGAACGCCGCGCTGCCGATCATTGCGGCTGCGCTTCTGACCGAACATCCGGTGACGCTGCGGAACGTTCCGCGGATTCGCGATACCGAAATACTGGTGGAATTGATCCGCTCTGTTGGCGCAACGGCCGATTGGCAAAACCGCAACACGCTCGATATCCATGCGAAAGAGATTCACGCCACCGATCTCGATCCGGACCTGTGCGCGCGGATCCGCGCCTCGATCTTGCTGGCGGGGCCGTTGCTGGCGCGCTGCGGCGAGGTCGCACTGCCCCCACCCGGCGGCGACGTCATCGGACGAAGGCGGCTCGATACGCATTTTTTGGCCTTCGAGCAGCTCAGCGCCACCGCTACCACGACCCACCGGATCGAGTTCCGCGCCTCGAAGCTGAAAGGCGCCGACGTGTTCCTCGACGAGCCCAGCGTAACGGCTACTGAAAACGCGCTGGCCGCCGCGGTCGCCGCGCACGGCACCACCTATCTGCGCAATGTTGCGTCCGAGCCGCATGTGCAGGATCTCGCGCATTTCCTGGTGGCGCTCGGCGCGCGCATCGAGGGCATCGGCACCAACACCATGATCGTGCATGGCCCGGCGACGTTCGGTGGCGCGGATTATTCGATCGGCCCCGACCATATCGAGGTCGGCTCGCTGATCGGGCTGGCCGCGGTGACGCGCTCGCCGCTGCGTATCGTGCGCGCCGGTGTTGAGCATCTGCGCTCGATCCGGATGGGCTTTGAGCGGCTCGGTATCGTCTGCGGCGTCGAAGACGACGATCTCGTGGTGCCTTCCAACCAGGCCATGAAGATCCGCGACGATTTCGGCGGCCATGTGCCCAAACTGGAGGACCAGCCGTGGCCGGCGTTTCCGGCTGATCTGATGTCGATCGCGATCGTGACGGCGACCCAGTGCGACGGCGTGATCCTGATGTTCGAGAAGATGTTCGAATCCCGGATGTTCTTTGTCGACAAGCTGATCGCGATGGGCGCGCGCATTGTGCTGTGCGATCCGCATCGCGCCATCGTGGCCGGTCCGAGCCGCATGCGCGGCGCCTCCATGATCTCGCCCGATATCCGCGCCGGCATGGCGATGCTGCTCGCCGCGGTGTGCGCGGAAGGCACCAGCACCATCAACAATGCCGACCAGATCGAACGCGGCTATGAGCGCATCGACGAACGCCTCAACGCGCTGGGCGCCAAAATCACGCGCATTCCCGAACGCAAGAGCTGACGCTTTCCTTCTGCCCTTGTGGGAGAAGGTGCCCGAGCGAAGCGAGGGCGGATGAGGGTAGCTCCAGGCGCTGAGGCCGACTCAGAGACCCCTCGCCCGTCTCGCATCTACGATGCAAGCCATCCTCTCTCCCAAGGGGAGAGGGAACGAAGCACTGTGACCGCCGACATACATCAGCCACTGGCGGCGTTATTCTGTCGCCATGACTGCCCTCGAAAAAATTGAGCCGGCCTTGAAGGTCGCGCCGGCCCCCGGCCATCTCGCTGCCGAGCTGACCGAGACGCTGCGGCTCGCGGTGCCGATGGCGCTGACGCAGCTCGGGCAGATCGCGATGATGACGACCGATCTCGCTTTTATCGGGCGCCTCGGCAATGAAGCCGTTGCCGCGGCCGCGCTGGCGGGCACGGTGTATTTCATCAGCTTCACGATCGGCATGGGACTGGTATCGGCGGTAGCGCCACTGGTCGCACAGGCGTTTGGGGCGCGTGATCCGCACCGGATGCGGCGCGCGCTGCGCACCGGCCTGTGGGCGGGACTGCTGATCTCGTTGCCGATCATGCCGTTCTCGTTCTACGGCGAACACATTCTGCTGGCTCTGGACCAGGCGCCCGCGGCGGCCCATCTCGCCCAGCAATATCTGTTCGGTCTGGTCTGGGGCGTCACGCCGGCGCTGTGGTTCATGGCGATCCGCGGCTTCATGGGCGCGGTCAACCGGCCGCAACCGGCGCTGTGGATTACGCTCGCCGCGATACCGGCCAACGCGCTCTCGGTATATCTCCTGATTTACGGTGAATGGGGTTTTCCCCGCCTGGAACTGTTCGGCGCGGGGCTTGCCACCTCGATGGTCAATTTCGCCGCCTTGCTGGCCGGGCTGTGGTTTGCAACCCGCATTCGCCCGTTCCGGAAATATCAGGTACTAAGGCACCCTTGGCGCATCGACTGGCCCTTGATGCGGCAATTGATCGCGATCGGCGCGCCGATCTCGCTGGCGTTCATGCTGGAATATGGATTGTTCTCCGCCGCTGCACTGTTGATGGGCCTGATCAGCACGACGGCACTGGCGGCGCATCAGGTCGCGCTCCAGATCACCGCGATCCTGTTCATGGTGCCCTACGGCATCAGCATGGCGGCGACGGTACGGGTCGGGCATGCCGTGGGCCGTTTCGATGCGGGCGGGGTGAACCGCGCCGGACTCGTGGCGCTGCTGCTCGGAATCTCGCTGACATCGGTATTTACGCTGCTGGTGATCGTGAGCCGGTTTGCGATCGGACGGTTCTTCTTCGGCAGCGCCGATGGCGCCGATACCGCCCTCGCCCTGACCGCCAACCTCCTGCTGATCGGCGCCACGTTTTTCATCGGCGACGGCATCCAGAGCATCGCAGTCGGCGCACTGCGCGGCATGAACGACACCGCGGTCCCATTGCTATTTGCGGCGATCGGATACTGGCTGATCGGCTTTACGACGGCCTGCGTGCTCGGCTTCTGGACCGGACTCGGCGCGATCGGCGTCTGGATCGGGCTGTCCTGCGGCACGGCGGTCTATGCCACGCTTCTGGTCTTGCGGTTCCGGCTGCTGGTGCGCAGGCTTGGCGCGCCATGAAAGTTGCGCCGCCAGACCGTCGGCTGATCTGGTGCATGGAAAGCAAGGGTCTGACCCGCCGATAGCGCAAGTTGACGCTGTAAGCGGGCGGCCGTACCAAAATATGACCTCGTCATTGCAATGACGGCCACGATCGGCTTGGAGATGCCGCAATCGACGCACTCGCCGACAAGTTCGACGTGGTGCAGAATGATCGGCTCGAGATCGGCCGCAGCCATCCGTTCGGCGCGCGCGTCAGCATTACCACCGACGATGGCGTGCACGAGCGGCTGTTCGCCGATCCCTCCGGCGAGCCGACCTCGTTCCCCGACGCGCAGGCGATGCAGCAAAAATTCCTCACCCTGGCGCGCCCGGTGCTGAACGGCCGCGCCGACCAGCTCGCGGATGCGATCCTGTCGCTGGGGCGCTTCGATCGGATCGAGAAGGCAACCCGGCTCGGGCGGCAATAGGCAGCGCTCATTCTATTTGCTGGCAGATTTCGCATCGCCAGTCGTTGCGACGACATCGCTGACCAGCTGCGACAGGCCTCGGCGCCGGACTGTTTCGCTGGGCCGCTGACCGATCAACAAACGTTTGTTGCGGCGCGAGCCGGGACGACGAAATCAATTCCTGCTAGGGTCGCCGCAAAGATCAATGGAGTTCCCCATGAGCTGGCTACCGACCAACGATCCCGTGCTCGGCGACCCGAAATCCTGCGATGCGCTCGACCTTGTCATCGTGCCGCGCACCCGTGATCTCGGCGACGGCTTCGAGGTGCGGCGCGCGTTGCCGCATGGCAAGCGGCAGATGGTCGGGCCATTCATCTTCTTCGATCATTTCGGTCCGGTGCAGTTCATCGCAGGCAAGGGCATGGACGTGCGGCCGCATCCGCATATCGGGCTTGCCACCGTCACCTATCTGTTCGACGGCAGCATCATGCACCGGGACAGCGAGGGCAATATCCAGGAAATCCAGCCCGGCGCGATGAACCTGATGACTGCGGGGCGCGGCATCGCGCATTCGGAACGGACGCCCGACGTGCAACGCCGCGACGGCCAGAAAATGCTGGGCCTGCAGAGCTGGATCGCGCTGCCGAAAGCTTCCGAGGAAATCGCGCCGTCGTTCCAGCATTATGCCGCCGATAGCCTGCCGACGGTGAAGGAAAAGGATTTCGCCGCCCGCATCATCGCTGGCAGCTCGTTCGGCGCAACATCGCCGGTGACTATGGTCTCACCATGGTTTTATGCCGAGGTGAACGCGCAAAGCGGCGTCAGCGTGCCGCTCGACCCTGACCACGAAGAACGCGCAATCTATCTGGTCGATGGCGAGATCGAGATCGCGGGCGACCGCTACGAAGGACCGCGGCTTCTGATCTTCCGGCCCGGCGACCGCATTACCGTGAAGACCACGCGGCCGACCCGGATGATGTTCCTGGGCGGCGATGCTCTGGAGGGGGCGCGCCACATCTGGTGGAATTTCGTTTCTTCCAGCAAGGAACGGATCGAGCAGGCCAAACAGGACTGGAAAACCGGCCGTTTCGATCCCGTTCCGCACGAGCACGAGTTCATTCCGCTGCCGGAGTGAGCTATCTCCCCTGTTTCCGTCTTTGCGCTCCGGTTCGCAGCCTGAAAGCCTGACCTGATGAACACGATGCTTGCCAGCGATCTTCCCCTGCCCCGGATCGGACGCGGCAAGGTCCGCGACATCTACGCCGTCGGCGAGGATCGCGTGCTGCTGGTCGCCACCGACCGCATCAGCGCCTTCGACGTGGTCATGGCCGAGACCATCCCGATGAAGGGCGCGGTGCTGACCCAGATCAGCGCCTGGTGGTTCAGGCAGCTCGAAGGCGTGGTGCCGCACCACATGATCAGCGCCGATGCCGACACCATCATCAAGGAAGTGCCGGCGCTCAAGGACCACCGTACCTCGCTCGCCGGGCGCGCGATGCTGTGCAAACGGACCACGGTATTTCCGATCGAATGCGTGATCCGCGGCTATCTCTCGGGCTCGGCCTGGAAGGAATATGCCGCGGCAGGCACGCTGGCAGGCGAAAAACTTGCACCAGGCCTGCTCGAAAGCGGCAAACTCGAGCCTGCGATCTTCAGCCCGGCGACCAAGGCCGAAACCGGCCATGACGAAAACATCACCGTCGGCAGGATGCGCAAGATTCTCGGCGATGACGTCACCGAGAGACTGGAAAGCATGACCCGCGCGGTCTATTCACGCGGCGAAAAGATCAGCCGGGAGCACGGCATCATTATCGCCGACACCAAGTTCGAATTCGGCCGCGACCGCGACGGGCACATCATCCTGATCGACGAGGTGATGACTCCCGACAGTTCGCGGTTCTGGGCCGCCGATATCTACCAGCCGGGAAAGTCGCAGCCGAGTTTCGACAAGCAGCCGCTGCGCGACTATCTCGACGCCGAGCGCCGCGCCGGCCGCTGGAACGGCGACGCGCCAGCGCCGCCACTGCCGGCGAACGTGGTGGACGCCACCAGCAAGCGCTATCTCGACGCCTATCGCCGTGTCACCGCGACCGACCTGGCGATCCACGGAGCGGACTGATGCTGACCGTTCGGGAGATGACGGTTTCGGAAACCGACATCATCGTCGATTACTTCCTGAACGCCACGCCGGAATATATGGAAACGCTCGGCCTTGATCCGACACGCTTTCCGGCCGCCGAATCGTTCCGGAAACGGCTGCGGCGCGAAGCCGAACTGCCGATCGAGCAATGCAGTGCGGTGCTGGTGATCTGGCTGCAGGACGGCGAGCCGGTGGGCTTTTCGACTGCGGACGAGATCACCTATGGCGCACAGGCCCATATGCATATCCACATCGTCGACCCCGAGCACCGCAACAGCGGAATCGGCGCGGAATGCGTTCCCCTCAGCGTGGCTCTTTATTTCGAGCGGTTGAAGCTGAAGCGACTGTTCTGCGAACCGTATGCCTTCAACATCGCGCCTAATCGCACGCTGCAGAAGGCCGGCTTCAAATATCTGAAGACGCATATGTCCGCGCCCGGTCCTTACAATTTCCATCAAGCCGTCAACTGCTGGGTGATCGAACGCCAAAACGTTCTTGGTTCCGGTTGAACCAAACCCGCCAAGGCGCCCGGTTCCACGCGAAAGATTTAACCCCTGCAGACTGGCCCGCTGCGGGAATATGGTTGTCCGGGCGCATCGTAGTCGTCTACCAGTGACGCCGGGCGTCGGGGGCAAAGCGCACGTGGTCAGTCTGTCCGTTCATTCCCGGTCGAAGCCGCATGCCGTGCTCAATGACGTTCTCGGCGGCAGCGCTGCCAGCGTTCTGACCGTCACCTTTTGCATGTCCTACGCGCTACTGATCTTTTCAGGCCCGCTGGCGCCGTATCTCTCTTATGGCGTTGCGGTGACCTTCATCTCGTCGGCGGTTATCGCTGCCGTGCTCGCGTTTGGAAGCTCGATTCCTTTTGCCGTCGGGGGACCGGAGAGTTCAACCGCCGCGATGACAGCCATACTGGCATCCTCGCTGCTGGAGCGAATGGCAGCCAGTTCGCAGGCTTCGCCGGTGGTTCCGGTTCTCATCACGTTCGGGATTGCCAGCATCGCGACCGGCATCGTGCTCTGTTGCTTCGGCGTAACGCGAATGGGTCGTGCGATTCGCTATGTGCCCTATCCGGTGGTCGGCGGATTTCTCGGTGCGACCGGTTGTCTGATTCTGCTGGGCGCGGTTCGCGTTATCACCGGCATGCGCCTGCAATTCGCAACCCTCGGGCAATTCGCAAATCCGTTGACGCTGTCCGAACTGGCCGCGGCCTGCGTCATGGCGCTGATCCTGTATCTGACCTGGCACCGCTCCCGCAGCCCGTTCGGACTGCCGGTCATCCTGATCGGCGGCGTGATCGCGGCCCATATCATGTTCTGGCTGGCAGGGCTCTCGCCGACCCAGGCGCAAGCCGCGGGCTGGACCTTCGAGCCTCCGCCAAATGTTTCCCTGATGCTGCCATGGAGCGCCATCGAGATCGGCCGCTATCCCTGGTACGCGTTGCCCGAACTGAGCGGCGATCTGATCGCGGTGATGTTTGTGACGGCGTCGAGCACCCTGTTCAACACCGCAGGCATCGAGGTGGCGCTGCACCGCGAGACCAATCTCGAGCGGGAGCTCAAAGCCACCGGCCTTGCCAACATGCTGTCCGGCGTATTCGGCGGCTACCCCGGCTGCATTTCGGTCAGCCGTACCGTGCTGAACTTCAATGGCGGCGGTACCGGCCCGCTCTCCGGCCTGACGGTTGCTGCGATCTCAGCACTGATGCTCGCGTTTGCGCCGATGCTGCTCGGCTACATGCCGAAATTCGTACTCGGCGGACTGCTGATTTATCTCGCCGCGGACCAGTTGCATCGATGGATCGTCGAATCGCGGCGGCGGCTTTCGGTGCCGGAATATCTGTCGCTGCTGGCGAACATCGCCATCATCGTGCAGTGGGGTTTTATCGCCGGGATTGGATTCGGGGTCGTGATCGGCTGCGCCACGTTCGCGCTCAGCGCGGCGCGGGTCAATTCGATCAAGTACCATTTCGACGGCTCGGAATTCCGCAGCTCGCTGGACCGCTCACGCGACGATCAGGCGGTGCTTTCGGCGCATGGCGGCAAGATTCAGGGTCTGAACCTGCAGAGCTATCTGTTCTTCGGCTCGGCCAACCGGCTTTACCAGCACGTCAAGGCGCTGCTCGCCCGCCATCCAGAGTGCCGGTTCCTGATGTTCGACTTCAAGCTCGTCACCGGCATCGATTCCTCGGCAGCCTATAGTTTCGCCCAGATCAAGCGCGCCGCGCAGGACCGCGGCATCAAGCTGGTGCTGGTACATCTGCCAAAAGCCACGGAGAAGGCGCTGCGTTCCAGCGAATTCATTACGTCAGAGGTCAGCGTGGTGCCCGAACTGGATCATGCGCTGGAGTGGTGCGAGAACGAAATCATCGGACAGCATCAGGGGCTCGCACAGGAAGAGGCCAGCCTGCGCCAGTGGTTCACCCAGATCCTGGGCGACGAAAAGGACGCTATCGCGCTGATGCATCGTTGCGAACGCATCGAGGTCGACACTGGAGAAACCATCGTTCGCGCCGGCGACGCTGCCGATTCCATGCATTTCATCCTCGAAGGCCGCGTCGGCATCATGGTCGGCACCGACGAAAGCCGCACCACGCGGGTGCGCAGTCTCGGCCGCTACACCACGATCGGCGAGATGGGCCTGGTCTCGCGGGTGCCGCGCAGCGCCACCATCCAGGCCGAAATCGCCAGCGTCCTTTATGCGCTGAACGCCGACCAGTTCGAGGCCATCAAGACCGACGATCCCGCATTGAGCCACAAGCTGTTGACTTATTTCGTCTCCGTCATGGCCGAGCGACTGACGTTTGCCAACCGCACGATCGCGGTGCTGCGGAGGTAGATCGCCTTTCTTTCCCTCTCCCCTTGCGGGAGAGGGTGGCTCGCATCGAAGATGCGAGCCGGGTGAAGGGTGGCAACGACGGCGGAATATGTGGCTACCGCTTGTATCTGCCCATTGAGCAGATGTGCGATGGAAGCGACTTCACAAGGGGAGAAGGAAAGAACTAAACCCCCGCCATCATCACATATTTGATCTCGACATATTCTTCCATGCCGTGATGGGAGCCTTCGCGGCCGAGGCCGCTTTCCTTGACGCCGCCGAAGGGCGCTACTTCGGTGGTGCGAGGTTCTCGCGATTGGCGACGACCAGTTCGAACCATTTGCGCAGGATATGGGAGCGCTGCTCGGCGGTAAGTTTGGCCCAGGCTGGAAAGGCGCGCTCGGCGGCTTCGACGGCCTCGGTCGCCTCCTTGGTGCTCATTTTCGGCACCTTCGCCAATTCCACGCCATTGACCGGATTGTTGATGGACGTGACCGGAGTGCCGGTCCAGGCCCCATCGATGTAGCACTGCTCACGCAGTAATGCCGGAT
The DNA here is from genome assembly GCA_018971625.1 of Pseudomonadota bacterium. Lineage (GTDB taxonomy): Bacteria > Pseudomonadota > Alphaproteobacteria > Rhizobiales > Xanthobacteraceae > Bradyrhizobium. Next base: position 9,077 of record JAGXAJ010000002.1, on the reverse strand, counting down.
CCTTGAGGCGGTCGCGCAGCGAAGGCTGCGAGGTTTGCGCAGCACGCGCGGCAAGGCGGGTTCATGGCATCGCTCCTCGAGTTCTTTGGAGTAGTTCACGACAATATAAGCCGAAACCGGCCGCAATATAGCGGCCGCGGCGCGGCGAACTACAAGCAATCTTGAGGACTAAAAAGCCGGTTTAATCAGGCCGCGCCGCTCATATAGGTTTCGCGGCGGCCGATCATGCGGTCTGCGGCGGCCTTGGCGTCCGCCTTGGTTGAGGTCGCGCAGGTGCGGTATTCGAGATCGGGCGTCGCTATTGTTTCGCGGCGACTGAACCATGATTTGGAGCCGGCCGTCAGCATCGCCAGCGCGGAAGCGACGTTGTCGACCGCGCCAAAGGAGTGCAGCGCACCGGTACTGGCATAGCGGACTTCATAGATGCCGGGGCTGATCGGAGCATCGATGTTCTCGCCGCGTTCCGCGCGGGGGTACCGCTTCCATTCACTCCAAGTCGAGATCATCCTTAAGTCTCTCCGCAATACCAAAAAGCCGACGTTTCTATCGAATTACAGATTCGGCAACGTCCATTTGCGCTGAAATCAGAGCCTCTTACAACTAAAATCATGTTCAGCTTTGGTAGTAACGTAAACATAGTTGCGGCAGGTCGGGGGGTCATTGGCCGCGTCCACCAATCCACCGCAAAATATGAGTTCGCCACGCCGGGATTACACCGCAAAACATCGTGGAAACCGGTGGTCCCGGCGCTGATCACGAGATCGCGACCATAGCGGCAATCCGCCGCGCGGCCCTGCGAGGCGTTCAAGCCGGGAGGAGGATTACCGACTTCAAAAAACAACGCGGAGGAACCCCATGCAAAGCAAATCCCAGGTCGATCAGGTTTTGTGCCGGATGAGCGAGACCAGGGAGATTCCCGGCGTTGTCGCGATGGCGGCGACGTCAAAGGAGGTGATCCATCAGGGTGCGTTCGGTAAACGCGATTTGGCCAAGGACGAGGCGATGACCGCGCGTGAAAATGCTGGCAGCGATCGTAGCGTGAACACAGGCGCGATTTGGCGATCCCGCGTCAGCACATCTTCCGAACGAAGTGACTGCGGCTCAGTCGGCCGTCAATAACGACCGCCACCGCGCTGTTGTTGCGTGATCCATTCCGACAGGGTCTTTGGTTTTGATGCGGAAGTCCTGCGATTCAATTGGCTCGGCCTTACTTTGACACTATTCCCGATACCCTTTTCCGGGCGTTCTCGCAGGCGCGCAGCGGCTTCGCTCTCCATGACTGGCCTTGAAGCAACGGTTGATTTCTCGGCGGCCTCCTTTTCAAGCCGGAGTTTTCTCAGTCGCGCGATCTTCTCGCGTTCCGCTTCGGCTTCCGCGCTATCGGATAAAAGTGTCTTCTGGTGCGCAACTTCCGCCGAGACCAACAGTCCGATGATCGTTTTTTCGCCCAGCGCCTTGCATGCTTCCAACCGATGAAGTCCCTCGACCAGAACAAAGCGGTCTTCGTCGGGCCGCACGAGAATCGGAGCTTGTTGTCCGATCTCCAGAATACTCTCCGCGATTTCCTGAGCCAGCTCGGATTTAAGAGCCTTCCTCCTCTTCACGGGAACGTAGATCTTGTCGATCGGGAGGCTTTCCGGTTTGAGCACAGCTTCAACTCCACAGCGACGCAGCCTGATCCAAGGCCCGAGGCGCCGACCACTCCGGCCTCCGAGAGGACTGGCACTCGCAGAGCGAATGGAGACGCCGGGAACTCGGACATTCTCGGAACAGAAACTATACAGTAAATAACATCCGTGTCGCTACAGATACGTCTGAATCACGTCAGGGCCGATACCAGAGCGGCCGTCCTATCAATCTGAACCATGATTTGACGCCCTGGCGAAGGTTGCTCTCTCCTGCGCTTCAGACCGGCAGTCCGTTCCTCTGTGCCAGTTCCTTCAACGAAACCTGCGGGCGCGCGCCGATATGCTGGATCACTTCGGCGGCTGCCAGCGCGCCGAGCTTGCCCGCGTTTTCAAGGCCCGCATTGCGCACCATGCCGAACAGGAATCCGGCGGCGAACAGATCGCCCGCGCCTGTGGTGTCGACCATCTCGGCAATGGGAAACGCCGGCACCGCGATGACGCTATCGCTTGAAGCCACCATGCAGCCCTTCTCGCTGCGGGTGACAACGCCCAGTTTGACGTCCTTCTGCAACTGCTTGAGCGCCGTGTCGAAATCCGACGTCTGATACAGCGAATGCAACTCGGCCTCATTGGCGAAAATCAGATCGACCGTACCCTTGCGCATCAGATCGAGAAACTCGTCGCGGTAGCGGTCGACGCAGAACGAATCCGACAGGGTCAGCGCGACCTGGCGGCCCGCGCCATGCGCGACGGTCGCAGCCTTTACAAAGGCCTCTTTCGCGCTCTTGGGATCCCACAGATAACCTTCGAGATAGAGGATCGCCGCGGCGGCAATCTGCCCGGGATCGATATCGGCGGGCATCAATTCCTGCGCCGCCCCGAGGAACGTGTTCATGGTGCGCTCGCCGTCCGGCGTTACCAGGATGTAGGAGCAACCCGTTGCAGGACCGCCGATCGCGGCCTCGGTATCGAACGCGACTTGCGCCGCGCGGATATCGTGGGTGTAGAGCCGTCCGATCTCGTCATCCCTCACCTTGCCGACATAGGCGGCCCGCGCCCCGAGGCTGGCGATCCCGACAATGGTGTTGGCCGCTGAGCCGCCGGACATTTTGGTTGCCGGGCCCATGTCGCTATAGATCGCGGCGGCGCGGGCCTCGTCGATCAGCGCCATACGGCCCTTGGTCATGCCATGCGTGGCAAGAAAGCCCTCATCGGTCTGCACCAGGACGTCGAAAATCGCATTGCCGATCCCGAGAACGTCGTATTTCGCTGTGGTCATTCACGCTGGTCCCGTTGCGGCAATCGCGATTGGGCGGAAATTCTGCTCCGACCCGATATAAGAAGGTGCAGCGGCCTATCACGACAGGCCCCGCGCCAGCAAGCGATGTAAAGCATGATCGGTTCTGATAGAATCAGAACCGAAGCTTCAGATTCTTGTTTTGACGCGTTTTCTTCACGCGAACCGGCATCCACTTCGCTCGAAAACGCTATGGTATTTTGACGCTTTTCTTCACGCGAACCGGTATCCACTTCGCTCAAAAACGCTCTGGTATAGAAGACCTCATGATCCGCTCCTTTCTCACGGTGTCGACGGGGACGCTGACTTCGCGGCTACTGGGTTTTTTGCGCGATGCGATGATCGCGGCGCTATTGGGCGCCGGTCCCGCGGCGGACGCTTTCCTGGTGGCATTCCAATTGGTCAATGTGGTCCGGCGCCTGTTGAGCGAGGGCGCGCTGAACGCCGCCTTGGTGCCGGCCTGGCTCGGCGTGCGCGAAGCCGGCGGTCCCAAGGCCGCTGCTGCGTTCGCGGGCCGCGTGCTCGGCACCGTCAGCGCGGCACTGGTCGCGGCGAGCGTGCTAATCGGTCTGATCATGCCGCTGGTGATCACGGTGCTGGCGCCGGGTTTCGCCGGGCGTGCGACACTGCAATTGGCGGTCAACGACGCCCGGCTGATGCTGCCTTACCTCGCGTTCGCAGGCCCCGTCACGGTCATGATGGCGCTCCTGAATGCGCAGGGCCGCTTTGCTCTCACGGCATTCTCGCCGCTGTTGTTCAACCTTGTCTTGATCGGCGCGATGATTGCGCTGCTCGGCTGGCGCGTTGACGGCGGCGACGCCGCGCTGGCGATCGCTGGCGCCGTCGGGATCGCCGGATTGTTGCAGTTGCTGATGCTGGCAATGCGTGGCGCCGCCGCGGCAACGCCGCTGCGCATCTCATTCGACGGCGAGATGCGCGGATTTTTCGGCAAGGCCATACCCGGCATGGTCGCGAGCGCGGGGCCGCAATGGCTCATTGTCGCCGGCGCGATCATCGCCTCAAGCTCACCCTCGGCGGTGTCCTGGCTGTATTTTGCCAATCGTCTGATCGAGCTGCCGCTTGGGATTGTCGGCGTTGCGATGGGCACCGTGCTGGTGCCGGAATTGACACGCGCGCTGCGCGGCAACGATCGCACGGCAATGATGCATGCGGAGTCACGCGGGCTGGAGCTCGCGGTCGGGCTGGCGCTGCCAGCGACGCTGGGGCTGATCGCGCTGAGCCAACTGGTGGTGCGTACGCTGTTCGAGCATGGCCTTTTCACAGCGGCCGACACGGAGGGAACCGCCGGGGCGCTGGTGTGGCTCGCGCTCGGCCTGCCGGCCCACGTTCTGGTCAAGGCGCTGTCGCCTGCGTTCTTTGCGCGTCAGGACACCGTGACGCCGCTCTGGGCCACGCTCAAGGGAACGGCCGTCGCGATCGCGGCAGGCTTCGTGCTCGGCCGGCTGTTCGGCGCCGGCGGTATCGCCGCCGCCATCGCGTGTGGGGCCTGGAGCAGCGCGCTGTCGCTGATCCGGCGTGGCGCCGCGACCTTCGGATTTTCCATCGGTCCGGAGGCACGGCGGCGACTGCCCCGCATCGTGCTGGCCGCGTTCGCGATGGGCGGCCTGTTGTGGCTGGCGGCGCATTTCGCCACGCAAGTTTCAGGCAACGTGCAGGGCGCGGCGGCCACGCTTGTCCTGCTGCTCCTGATCGCCGGCGGGATGATCGTTTACGGTCTCGCGCTCGCCGTTCTCGGCGTGACCGGTTGGCAGCAAACGCTTAACGCGATCCGGGCCGCTCCGCCGGACGACTTGCGCGCATAAAGCGCGCGTGGCAAACGACGGCGCAGAACAGGAAACCGCCATGGCCTTCGTTGAACGGGTTTTTTCGGGCGTCCAGCCGACGGGCAATCTGCATCTCGGCAACTACCTTGGCGCGATCGTCAATTTCGTAAAGCTCCAGCAGACGCACAACTGCCTGTATTGCGTCGTCGACCTGCACGCGATCACGCAGGGCGTGGACGTCTGGGGCGGGCCGGCCGAGCTTGCCCGCAATACCCGCGAAGTGACGGCGGCGTTCCTCGCCAGCGGCATCGATCCGAACAAGCACATCGTGTTCAACCAGAGCCAGGTTTCCGGCCACGCCGAGCTGACCTGGATCTTCAACTGCGTGGCGCGCGTCGGCTGGCTCAGCCGCATGACCCAGTTCAAGGAAAAGGCCGGCAAGGATCGCGAGAACGCATCCGTCGGTCTCTACGATTACCCGGTGCTGATGGCGGCGGACATCCTGCTGTATCGCGCGACGCATGTGCCGGTCGGCGAGGACCAGAAGCAGCATCTGGAGCTGTCGCGCGACATCGCGCAGAAATTCAACAACGATTTCGGCGACTCGATCCGCGGCCGCGGCTTCAACGACGGATTGTTCTTTCCGCAGCCGGAGCCGTTGATCACGGGTCCTGCGACGCGGGTGATGAGCCTGCGCGACGGCACCAAGAAAATGTCGAAGTCGGACTCGTCGGATAATTCGCGCATTAATCTCACCGACGATGCCGACACCATCGCGCAGAAGATCCGCAAGGCGAAGACCGATCCGGAGCCGCTGCCGTCGGAGGAAAAGGGCCTGGAGAACCGTTCCGAAGCCGACAATCTGGTCGGCATCTATGCGGCACTGTCGGGCAAGACCAAAGCCGCGGTGCTCGGCGATTTCGGCGGCGGCCAGTTCTCCAACTTCAAGAACGCGCTGGTCGAGCTTTGCGTGACCAAACTCTCGCCAATTGCTTCCGAGATGAAGCGGCTGGTGGCGGATCCCGGCCATGTCGATGCCATCCTGGCCGACGGCGCTGACCGCGCCCGGGTGATCGCGGCCGAGACCATGCAGATGACCAAGGACATCGTCGGATTCGTCCGCAAACGCTGAACTCGATGATCGCGAAAGACTCGCGACTGGTCTCACCTCTCCCTACGGGAGAGGGAGCACGCTTCCGTTGCAGCGACGCCTAGTCCGCTTGTCGAAAGCGGCCGTGCCGTGGCAGCATGCAAGGCTGCCTGATGCAGATTTGGACATTGCATGACCGCCCAGCGAAGAAGCTATGAGCCAGGTCACAAGGCGAAATGCCTCGTCATCGTCGACGATAGCGCCGAATGGGACCGGGCGGTCTATTACGCCAGCCGCTGGGCGATTCGGGGCGGCGGCGGCGTGGTGATGCTGCGCATCATCGAGACCGAGGAACAGAACCAGCAATGGCTCGGGGTTGCGGATATCATGCGCGCGGAAGCGCAGGATGACGCCAATGCCGCGCTCGATCGCGCCGCCGGCCGCGCCAATGGCATTGCCGCGATCACGCCGGAGCGGGTGATCCGCGAAGGCGATCCGGCCGAACAAATCCTCGATGTCATCGACAAGGATGTCGATATCGCCATGCTGGTGCTGGCGGCCAATCCCGGACCCGAAGGCCCCGGCCCGATCATCACCATGATCGCCGGCGCGGCGGGCTCGTTCCCGATCCCGGTCACCATCGTGCCGGGGGATTTGAGCGATGCGGATATTGACGCCCTGTCCTGAAGGTCTTGCCCTCTCGGCCTGAACCGGCACCGAAACGGTGCAATAACAACCCGATTAACGGAGATTGCTGCCATTCCGGGCTTGATCGTGCGTTTGCCGACGCCATCTGCTAAGGAGGATCACGCGCCGGCCTTGAACCGGCGACGCCGGAGAAAACCATGTTCATCCAGACCGAAGCCACACCCAATCCCGCTACCCTTAAATTTATCCCGGGCCGCACCGTGCTCGACAGCGGCACCATGGAATTCGTCAATCGCGAAGCCGCCGCGCGCTCGCCCCTCGCCGAAAGACTGTTCGGCGTGCCCGGCGTCACCGGCGTGTTCTTTGGCTCGGATTTCGTTACCGTCACCAAGGACGACAGCGACTGGCAGCATCTCAAGCCGGCGATCCTCGGCGCCATTATGGAACACTACGTGTCCGGCGCGCCGCTGCTCGCCGAAGGTAGCGTGACCAGTGACGAGGCGGCTGACGAGCAAGACGAGTTCTTCAACGAGACCGATGCCGAGACGGTCGCGACCATCAAGGATCTGCTCGAAACCAGGGTGCGCCCCGCGGTCGCCAATGACGGCGGCGACATCACGTTCCGCGGCTACAAGGATGGCGTCGTCTATCTCAACATGAAGGGATCGTGCTCGGGCTGCCCGTCATCCACCGCGACGTTGCGGCATGGCATCCAGAACCTGCTGAAGCATTTCGTACCCGACGTGATCGAAGTCCGGCCGATCTGATCGCCATCATCTACGGTTAAACCGGAGGGTGGGCAAAGGCGTTGGGTACGCCTTCCCCGCCCTCTTTTCTTGCGCTGCCCAATGATACATCATGGTGGCGGCACGCAACGATGATTGTACTCCGACTGATTTTAAGCGCCGCGAAAGCGACGCAGACAGCCGTCAAGTAGTTGTGCAAACTTTCAGTCAGCGGCAGTAGAAAACATGCTGATTCTCGCCATCGACACCGCGCTGGATGCCTGCGCCGCCGGCGTGCTCGACACCCGCGCGAGCAAACTGATTGCACGGGAGACGCAATCGATGAAGCGCGGTCACGCCGAGGCGTTGATGCCGCTGATTGCACGCGTGATGAACGAGGCCGCGATCGGCTTTGCCGCGCTGGACCGTATCGCGGTGACCACCGGCCCCGGCAGCTTTACCGGCTTGAGGGTTGGCCTGTCGGCCGCACGCGGTATCGCGCTCGCCGCCGGCAAGCCGGTCGTCGGCGTGACCACGCTGACAGCCTATGCTGCCCCCGTCGTCAGCACCAACAGCGAGCCGGCGGTGCTCGCCGCGATCGATGCGCGACATGACCAGGTTTACTTCCAGGTGGTGAGCGGCGACGGCAGCTCGCTGACCTCGCCCCAGATCGCTCCGATCGAGGAAGCACTCGGCGCCTCGCGGTTCGGCGCGCTGCATCTGGTCGGCAATGCCGCCATCATGCTCGCCGACCGCTGGCACGCGGACGCGCCGCCGCCATCTCAGGTCGACGCCATGCCCGCGCCCGACATTACCTGGGTGGCGTGGCTCGGGGCTGCGGTGAACCCCGAGACCGCGGCGGCCCGGCCGTATTACCTGCGCGCACCCGACGCCAAGCCAGCCAGGGATACGCGGGCGAAAGCCGCGCAACCGTCCACATGGTGAGCGGGCCTTCCAAATGGTGGAGCGGCGGCACCGCGGTCGTCGAAGCCGCGTCCCTGCGCGATGCGCAGCGGCTGGCCGAGTTGCACGGCGAATCCTTCCGCCGCGGCTGGGGCGAAGACGAGTTCGAGGCCATGCTGACCGAGCGCAACACGCTGGTTGACCGCTTGAGGGTTGGGCGCAATGTCGTCGGCTTCGCGGTGTCGCGCATGGCTGCCGACGAGGCCGAAATATTGTCAATCGCCGTCGCGGCCAGCCATCGAGGTCGTGGCCTGTCCCGCAACTTGCTGCTGACCCATCTCGGACACCTCGCGGCCCAGGGCGTCCGCACCATATTCCTCGAGGTGGAGGAAAATAATCAGCCGGCGCGACGGCTCTACGAAGGGGCCAGATTTAGCGTCACCGGACGCCGTGAACGCTATTATCGGCACCCCGGCGGGGAACAATTGAACGCACTATTGATGCGCCGCGACTTGTCGTAGCGGCTGCGCAATGGCAGAACAGTCGGGACGATGAGTGCGCATGACCCCTTCGCCGTATTTTGAGGGGCTTCAACGGATCATGCGTTTTCCAGGGCGAACATCATGACCGCACTGAAATCCACCCCCGCGCTCAAAGCCACCGGCATCGAAGCGCGCTGCGCCGCCACCGGCATGCGGATGACCGAGCAGCGCCGGGTGATCGCGCGCGTGCTGGCGGAAGCCGTGGATCATCCCGACGTCGAGGAACTATATCGCCGCTGCGTCGCTGTGGACGATAAGATTTCGATCTCGACGGTCTATCGCACCGTGAAGCTGTTCGAGGATGCCGGCATCATCGAGCGACACGATTTTCGCGAGGGCCGCGCCCGCTACGAGCAGATGCGCGACAGCCACCATGACCATCTGATCAATCTGCGCGACGGCAAGGTGATTGAATTCACCTCCGAGGAGATCGAGAAGCTTCAGGCCGAGATCGCCCGCA
>JAGXAJ010000040.1 GCA_018971625.1 Pseudomonadota bacterium | reverse complement strand
TGCGATCGATGGCCGGCCACGATCCCAGGGACACCACGTCGGTCAACCGCCCGGTGCCCGACTACGAGGCGTCGATCGGAAAATCCGTCAAGGGCATGAAGATCGGCATACCCAAGGAGTATCGCCTCGACGGCATGTCGACGGAAATCGAAAAGCTCTGGCGCGACGGCGCCAACTGGCTGAAGGTCGCGGGCGCCGAACTCGTCGAGGTCTCGCTGCCGCACACTAAATACGCCTTGCCAGCCTATTATATCGTCGCGCCCGCGGAAGCCTCCTCGAATCTGGCGCGCTATGACGGTGTCCGCTACGGCCTGCGGGTGCCCGGCAGGTCGATCAGCGAGATGTATGAGAACACCCGTGCAGAGGGGTTTGGCGCCGAGGTCCGACGCCGCGTCATGATCGGCACCTATGTGCTGTCGGCGGGCTACTACGACGCCTATTACCTGCGCGCGCAGAAGGTGCGTACGCTGATCAAGAAGGATTTCGAGGACTGTTTTGCCACGGGCGTGACCGCGATCCTGACGCCCGCAACGCCATCGTCGGCGTTCGGCATTGGCGAGAAGGGCGGCGATCCCATCGAGATGTATCTCAACGACATCTTCACGGTGACCGTGAACATGGCCGGGTTGCCCGGGATCGCGGTGCCCGCAGGCAAGGATCGGCAAGCTTTGCCGCTCGGCCTGCAATTGATCGGGCGTCCGTTCGATGAGGAGACGCTGTTCACGCTCGGCGAAGTGATCGAGCAGGCAGCCGGCCGCTTCACGCCTGAGAGGTGGTGGTGAGCATGGCCGATTTCAGGGCAAGCCTTTCCGCCGCCGCGCCCGCGCCGGAACTGGACGCGCCGCTCGCCGCGCTGTGGTGGGCCGCCAAGGGAAAATGGGACGAAGCGCACAGGATTGTCCAGGATGAAGAGACGGCGGATGCAGCCTGGGTGCATGCCTATCTGCATCGCGTCGAAGGTGACCTGGGCAATGCCGGTTACTGGTACCGGCGGGCGCAAAAGCCGGTTGCGAGCGACAGCCTGGAAGCGGAATGGGAGCGGATCGCATCCGCGCTGCTCGGAGGTGAGCGGGCATGAGCAAGTCCAACCTGATCAAGGGCTCGACCGGCGACTGGGAAATGGTGATCGGGCTCGAGGTTCACGCTCAGGTCACCTCACATGCAAAGTTGTTTTCGGGCGCCTCGACCGAATTCGGGGGGGAGCCAAATTCGCACGTCTCGCTGGTCGATGCGGCGATGCCGGGGATGCTGCCCGTGATCAACGAGGAATGCGTCAAACAGGCGGTGCGCAGCGGCCTTGGTCTGAACGCGAAGATCAACCTGCGCTCGGTGTTCGACCGCAAGAACTATTTCTATCCGGATTTGCCGCAGGGCTATCAGATCAGCCAATACAAGTCGCCGATCGTGGGCGAGGGCGAGGTCACGCTCGAACTGGCGGGCGGAGAGAGCGTGACCGTTGGCATCGAGCGGCTGCATCTGGAGCAGGACGCCGGCAAACTGCTGCACGACCAGAACCCGACTTCGTCGTTCGTCGATCTCAACCGGTCCGGCGTCGCCTTGATGGAAATCGTCTCCAAACCCGATATCCGTTCCTCCGAACAGGCCAGGGCCTATGTGACAAAGCTGCGCTCGATCCTGCGCTATCTCGGCACCTGCGATGGCGACATGGAAAAGGGCTCGCTGCGCGCCGACGTCAACGTCTCCGTGCGCAAGCCAGGGGCACCGCTCGGCACCCGCTGCGAGATCAAGAACATGAACTCGATCAGCTTCATCGGCGACGCCATCGAATATGAGGCGCGGCGTCAGATCGATATCCTCGAGGACGGCGGCACGATCGATCAGGAAACCCGGCTCTATGATCCGGCGCTTGGCGAGACGCGCTCGATGCGCTCCAAGGAAGAGGCGCACGATTACCGTTATTTCCCCGATCCCGACCTGCTGCCGCTGGAATTCAGCAACGCCTACGTTGCCGAACTGAAAGCGGCGCTGCCGGAACTGCCGGACCAGAAGAAGGCGCGGTTCATCGCCGAATTCGGCCTGTCGCTCTACGACGCCGGCGTGCTGGTCGCCGAGCGCGAGAGTGCGGAGTTCTACGAATCCGTGCTGGCCGGTCTCGCCAACCGGGTCCGCGATGGCAAGCTCGCCGCCAATTGGGTGATCAACGAACTGTTCGGCCGTCTCAACAAGGAAGGCCGCGATATTGCGGCCTCGCCGGTCTCGGCGGCGCAGCTTGGCGCGATTGTCGACCTGATCGGCGAGGGTACCATCTCCGGCAAGATTGCCAAGGATCTGTTCGAGATCGTCTGGCAGGAGGGTGGCGACCCGCGCGCGCTGGTCGAGGCGCGCGGCATGAAGCAGGTTACCGATCTCGGCGCGATCGAGAAGGTGGTCGATGATATCATCGCGGCCAATCCGGACAAGGTCGCGCAGGCGGCCGCCAAGCCGCAGCTGATGGGATGGTTCGTCGGCCAGGTAATGAAGTCGTCCGGCGGCAAGGCCAACCCGCAAGCCGTGAACGATCTGCTGAAGTCGAAACTCGGCATCTGAACATCGCGCGATGTTCGCATCGAAGTTGCCCGCGCGGCTCCGATCGGCGTGCGGCAAGCGTGCGTGACGGCGTCAGCGTCGAACCGCAGTCCATTATCTCGCTCAAGGATCGTCTGACGAATCGGCTACAGCGATTCGCGCAACAAACCGGTTTTGCGAGTGCTGATGAGGCGTCATGTCGGTCAGGCGTGAAAATTTTTTTATTGCCAAAAACTGCGACTCAGAGTCTGCGCAACACACACAAGTCGACGTTTGCTGCCCCCAACAGCTTGATCGTGCCGGCATCGTTCGATGCATGAGTCACGGAAATGCCTGCAGTGCAGGGGTTTCCATGGAAATTGACAAGCGTAGCCCCGGCATTTTTGCACACGATGCGCGGATGGATCGCGTTGTCGGCGAACCGCATGCGTCACGCGCTCTCGCATCGGCGTGTCAACACTTCCTTAAGCCGGACACTGTTTTTTTCGATGCGTTGGTGTATTCGGGAGGTAGTGCATTTCGATTCCCGAGTGCACACAGCGATAAAGCCATCTCACTACATTAGGAGGGCAACATGGCCAAGAAAGCGAAGAAGGCGAAGAAGGCGAAGAGCGCAGTGAAGAAGACTGCCAAGAAGACCCGCAAGGTCGCCAAGAAGAAGTAACTTTCGCTTAAGATTGCCGGCGATTTGATGCCGGCACGTCACACGAGCCCTCAGGACGTTCTGCTTCTCTGAAAGCGGATTCAATCCGGTGGCTCTGGTTGACGAAAGAGGGTGTCGGCGAGACATCAGGTCAAACGGCTGGATCGTCCTTTCGGGGAGTTCGCTCTTTTGAAAAACGGTCCGGCAGAAGAAAAAGGTTTTCTTCGTTCGGTGCGGATCCTTAGGGTCCGCAATTTCATCGGGTCCTTGCGCCTGCCGTGAAATCTGGTCCTGACGTGTTCGCCGACGCCCTCGTCCCCGCCAGGGTTTGGGTCTGGCACTCCACCTTCCACATCCGCAAAATCCGGGTCCGACGCGGTGGCTGGCTTTCAGCGCGTCATCAGTCAGGCCTGATCGCGCGTTCTGTCGCTTGTCGTCGTTGCGGAAAGCCGGGGACAGATTGCCGATGCAGACGCGTGCGGTCGCGATTGCCGCAATGGTTATTGTCTGCCGAAGCCGCAGGGTAAACCGAATCCTGCAATCGGACGAAAGTGCCCGTCAAACGGGCGCTTCTGCGATCCAGCCAAGGGTTGGCGGGCCATTCCGTTCACCTTCGATTCATCGCGATATTTAAACTGCCCTTCAAATTTGATCGGCCATGGTGGTCCCGCCAAGCCGGCATACGGCGTGAAGGGACGCTTCGACAGTGGGCAGGGGGCCGCGCTCGGCGACGGGACGGCGCAACGACAAAACAAAAGGAGACAAGGATGTTTCAGGGATACATCGATCAGGACGCGGCAACGCCGGTGGAAGCAAATGCAATCCCCGACGTGCTGTTCGAGCGGGGGCTGTATTGGGCCAGCGGCCGTTCCGGCGTGGTCAATCTCGTCGCCGCGCATAAATGGTTCAATCTCGCAGCCTTGAAGGGCCGCACCGATGCCATTTCCATGCGTCGCGAGATTGCCGAGATGATGTCAGAGGTCGAGATCGCTACTGCCCAGCGCGAAGCGAGGGCCTGGATAAGCGCCCACTGAATGGGCGGATGGGCTGAGGAAGACCGCAGTCATCCTCATCATGTTCCTGACGGCCGATCTCTGACGCTGGCCGGCAAGCTGGCCTGCCCCTCCACCCGCGAGCGATGAAGCGCGATCTGTCAAGCTCCGAAGGCCGTGCGGACGCGCCCGGAGCGCGCGGGCTGACGATCGACGTGGCCGGACTGGTGAATGCTCCCGAAATCGATCGTGAAGCTAATTAATGGGCTCGAAGCTCCGTGCCGTTGCACGCCCGAGCACACTGCACATCGTGCTGGCCATAGCGTTTAGCTATGGCTGCTCTGATCGAAGAAGGGCGGCGAGTCCGTTTCGCCGCGGGGCGGCTGTTTCGACGCGATGCCCGGCGCGATTCATGCGTATGAGGCCGGCGAACTGGCGTTAGTGAGCCTCCTTGGCCCAACGCGTAGGCTCGAAATGAGGTGCTACGGTTAGCGGACGCTGCCAACCTCGGCGAACGCGATAACACACCTGCACTTGCCGCCTTCCGCGGACTACCGATCGGCAAACGAGGGAGAACGACCGGTCGTCTATTGATGGAGCATCAGCCGGGGGGATGTTGAAGCCGGGACAGCCCTCTGGCCTACCGCAGATCACAGCGTGTGCCTTCGCTGGCAGCAATACAAACGCTACAAAAAGCGTCGTCGCGACCAGACCTCCCCTAAGCTTGTGTCTGAACTGCAACGGTTCCGAGTAAACGGACATGGTTGCTCCTTTTGAGGTTGAAGACTCGCGCGCTGGTCGCATTATACGAGTATGGGCTTTGGAATGGGGGTTCAAGGATGAGTTCGATCGCTCGCGTTTTGCCGGTGGCGTGCGCCATATTAATGTGCGCCGCGCAAGCAAGCGCTGCTGATTTGCCTGTAAAGGCGGGGGTACAGGCGGCCGCTCTGCCCGAGTGGGTCAATCCGATTTTGGCCGTGAACAATCAGCTCGCCATTGATGTGATCGGCCAACATATTGACTACCTCGAACGGGATGTCGATGGAACTCCGCTCGATAGCGAGCGAGGTTGGCAGCCCGGCGTGCAATTTTCCGGCTCTGGGATGGGTAACCTTGGAGCGATCACCAACGTTTACGTTTTGGGGCAATTTACCTTCGCCAAGGGTAACACTTCATACGTTGGATCCTTTCAGGGCGGAACGTATGGCGACATCAAACAAAGCGACGGCGCAGAAACAAAGGACTTTGATTTTCGTCTTGGAAAGGGATTTGATGTTGCGCCAAATTGGATGCTGACTCCCTATGTGGGAGTTGGTTATCACGTCTGGGATCGGGATATTTCCGGCGCGGGTGGGTATCACGAGCAATACGAGCATGGTTATGCTGGTGGCGGCTTGCTGATCCAGTATGCTGCTACGAATCGTTGGGTCATCTCCGCGAACGGCCTCGTAGGCTCCACGTTTAATCCGCAGATGGCGACTTCCCTCAATGGTGGGGCGGTATTCACTCCCACAACTTACGATCTTGGAACCTCGCTCATCTGGAAAGCTGGTCTGTCCTCGGACTACGCGATCACCCCGCAGTGGCATGTGAACGCTGGTTTCGACTACACCAATTTCCGTTATGGAATTTCGGCTCAAGCGGCGGATGGAACGCTTGAGCCGGACAGCCGGACGGGCATTTGGACGGTGAAGGCTGGCTTGGGCTATAGCTTCTACGCACCATCTGCGGTCGTAGCTAAGTACTAAGCTGATCCCTGTTTTTTTAATGAACCTCGGCCTTTTGGGCCGAGGTTTTTTGAGGGTATTGAGCGATCCGATTGCGCTGGGCCGAATGAAACGTCCGCGCCGAGTTTTCCATTGGCTGTGGCTCAGATATCAGCCCCAGAGCGCTCTGGCTCAATGGTTCCATGAGCGGACGAAGGACCCAAAGGGACGGGTCGGCGCATCATCATCGTCGCGGTAGCCCGCAAGCTCATGATTGCGCTGTGGCGATATGTCGAAACGGGCCTCGTGCCGACAGCGGAGATGAAGGCTTCATAATTTCATCCCAAGTCACCTGCGATATATCCGGCGGCTTGACGATCTTCCGGGCGCGTTTCTTCGGCTTGGCCGCCGGACGAACGGCGATCCCGGGATTCGAGTGAGCCGCCAGCGGATCGCCTTGCCTGGATGCTCGAAGCGAGGCCGAGACCCTGCAGCGTGGCGTGGACTTGCGATTTATGCTCACATGTTTACAAGCGGAGCCGTAAGGCGGCGGCGATCAACACCGCTTTATCGATTTCGTGGCTGCTTGGGTGGCAATCGGGTGGCAATGGCTCGGTTTGTTCTTCCAGGAATTCAGCTAAGTCACGGAAAAGACTACTTCGGAGACGTGGCCGAGTGGCTGAAGGCGGCGGTTTGCTAAACCGTTATAGGGTTGTAAAGCCCTATCGAGGGTTCGAATCCCTCCGTCTCCGCCAGAATGCGGCTATCCGGCCCGGAGACATAGGTAACGGAACGTACCTAAGACATGGGTGACAACCTCGTGCCGAACGGGTTGTCGAGGGGCTGCAGGGTTTTCTGCTCCAGGTCGAAATATCCGAGATCATAGTGCATGAAGCTGATGAGCCAAATGCCCTCGTCGACTTCCTTGATGCCGAGCTTCTGGCCCGTCATCACGGTGGAGACGTTGATCCTCTTGCGAT
This sequence comes from Pseudomonadota bacterium, assembly GCA_018971625.1. Classification (GTDB taxonomy): domain Bacteria; phylum Pseudomonadota; class Alphaproteobacteria; order Rhizobiales; family Xanthobacteraceae; genus Bradyrhizobium. The sequence goes on along the minus strand of JAGXAJ010000040.1, from coordinate 31,389 downwards.
GAAGGCAGAGAGTCTTCCGCAGGCGGTGATGATGACGTCGCGGTCGTGGAATGGATAGGTTAGCTCCGGCAGGCCATCGTAGCGACGTGTCGCGGCTGTGTAGAAGTCTGCCGGGCGCTTCATGTCCAGAGCCTCATGGGGCCGCTCCTCATTGAACTCGTGCAGGAAGCTGTCGAAGCGATCCTGCTGCTGCAGGCTGTTAAGCCCCGGCGCCAAGGAGAGATCGGCGACAATCCGCTTCAGCTTGTCATGCTCTTCCTCAAGCTGGCGCAGCTGTTTCATCTCCAAGGGCAGCAGGCCCGCATACTTCACTTCTTTTTCCAATTGAAATAGGTCGCCTAGCTGATCCCAGCTTTCCGGCAGACCTCTGCTACTGCAGAGCCGTCCTCAGCCTGCTTCAAGACAAACGCGATCGGCGCCTCAGTAAACTTCGATGCCTTCATGGAACTCTCCTCGTCCCTGCTAGGGGATCATAAATGGAAAATTCCAGCTCAGATTGGCCTAATTTGGCGGGAGCAGGTCACCGTCATTGCGCCAGTATCAAGAGGGAAGAACTAAATTTCGTTTCTGCATGTTGCAAGATTGCACTATTAGCGGAATCCGAATCTCTGTTATATCCTGTGCCATATAACGCTAACGTTTGAATGAGCATCAGGACAAATGGGGGCCTTAGATATGAAACGAACGCTGTTACTTACTGTTGCGCTTAGCAGCACGATTGCTGCGGCGCACGCTGCCGATTGGACCCCGCCGAAAGTCCCAGATCCGATTCCCGACAATTTAAGCTGGAATGGCATAACGGTCATTGGCGCGCTCGATCTCGGTTACGCCTATCAGACCAACGGCCGGCCGCTCGGTAGCGTGGTTTCGGGCCTTGAATACTCGCCGTTTACGACCACGCGCAACTATACTGGGCAGTCAATTTCGACGATTGCCCACAGTGGCCTCCAGCAGTCGTTTCTGGGCCTAAAGATCGAAGAGCCGCTTGGGGCCGGCTGGGAAGCGATTGGCCGCGCCGACACCGGCGTCGATCCGTTGCGCGGCACGCTTTCCGATGGCTGTAGCTCGTTCATCCAGAACGCCGGCGTTGTCTATACTGCGCAGAACTCCAATGCCGACAGTGGACGCTGTGGCCAGGTCTTCAACGGTCAGCTTTGGGGTGGCGTCGCAAACAACCAATACGGCACACTGACGATTGGTCGCCAAAACTCATTGGAGCTCGATAATATCGCCAAATACGATCCGATGGAGCTATCCTACGCCTTCTCACTGCTGGGCTACTCCGGCACCAATGGCGGCATGGGCAGCACCCAGGCAGCGCGCTGGGATAATTCGGCCAAGTACGTCTATGATTTCAATGGCTTCGTTCATGTCGGCGGCATGTACTCCCAAGGCGGCAACGACACCGGTTTCTTCGGTGACTCCTACGGCTTGAACATCGGTGGTGCCTATCGGGGCTTTGCGATCGATGCCACCTACACCAAGGAGCATGGGGCGGTTAATCTGCAATCGTCGGTCAACGATCCGCTCAACGCCACGACGCTCGCGGCCAATATTTCCGACAATAGCGCCTGGTCGGTGATGGCGAAATACACCTTCAATCTCGGCGGCGGATACGCTCCGCCCGCTCCTTATCCGACCAAGGCCGCGGTCAAGGCCTTACCTCAGCAAGACAAGCTGATCCTATTTGCTGGCTACACTAACATCAGCCAGACCAATCCGGACACGCCGGTTACGTTCGGCGGTGCAGCTGGCGGCTACACCCTGACTAGCACGCCGGGTGTCCTGCCCGACAACAACGCGTTCACGACGGCGAAAGTGTTGGACTTCGTCTGGGTTGGTGCAAGGTATGAACTGGCTTGGGGGCTGAGCTTCACCGGTGCTTACTATCACGTCAACCAGAACGCCTACATCGCGGACAGCTCGCCCTGCGTTGCCGGCGGCGCAAGCAAGGGCGACTGCGCCGGCGCGTATGACCAAGTGTCGTTCCTCACAGACTATGCGTTGAACAAGCACCTCGACGTCTATGCGGGCGCTACCTGGGCTCGAGTGACCGATGGTCTGGCTTCGGGCTTCCCGGGAACGCCGGGAGCCAAGTTCGGCTTCGCCGGCACGGGTACCTCTATCGACACGGCCACTGTGATGACGGGCCTTCGCATCAAGCTTTAGCTGCAGATATGACCAGCAAAAGCCGGCCCGGAACCGGGCCGGCTTTATTTCAAGCACCACACAGGACCGCGTCGGGATCTCTTTGCTTTCTACGATGGAGCTCTCTTATCACTCCGCCATCGACTCGCAGCCCAATCGAGATGGAGCTAAAAGCAGCTTAAACTTGTCCATTTTTCAGGAAAAGATCACTGTGAGGGCAAAGCCAAATGGCCGAGCTATTCGACCACGATCAGACTGGTCCTGCCGCCGTCAGAAAGTTGGCCATAGCTCTTCGAGTGCCCTGACTATCGTGCAAGAACTCTCAAGGCGATTGGTTTCTCGATCTTGGCGAATCGTGCGGTAAGGCTACAGATCTGTTTGAGCCTCGTGTGAGACGGGCATTGATTCGGCGCCAATCCAAGCCGCAAAAAGATAGGCCAACAACATGACAGGGCTATTACGTAAAGATCTTTACGGGCAATGCTAACGAAAAATAGTAATGTTTACAATGACGCGCAATTACATCTGCGTGTTATTTGTGCAACAGCACCAGAAAATAGACGGGGAGTGACCCCGACAAAGCAGTTCCTTTATTGCGTGTGCAGAAGTCCTCGGTAATTGTGGTGTTGCGACGGAGGGGGGCATCCCGAGGTCGTCCCGGTTAGGTGGTTCGCTTAAGTCCACCATCGGGTCGAAGGAGCGTTGATTTTCAACGGTTTTTCGGAAGCTCTTTCTCACATTTGTACGCCGTTTTGTACAAAAGCAACTTGGAGGTTACAATGAAGATGGTTAGGAGCCTAATCCTCGGCTCGGCGGCGGGTCTCGTCGCCATGAGCGGGGCACAGGCGGCCGATCTTCCCGTGAAGGCCAAAGCGGTCGAATACGTGAGGATTTGCTCCCTATACGGTGCTGGGTTCTACTATATCCCTGGCACTGACACGTGCATCAAGCTCGGCGGCTATCTGCGCGTCGACCTTGGGGTCAACACGAACGGGGTTTTCACCGGTAACACGGGGGGAGCTGGCGGTGCACAGAATCGCTTTACCGACGGGTTTGTCTGGCGCTCTCGTGGCGACGAGACCGTCGATACCCGTACTGCCACCGAATACGGTGTAGTCCGCACTTTCGTGGACGTGTACTTCCAGTGGACCGATGACAATTATGCTAGTTCCGGTTTCAATGGCGCCACCCAATATGGTGCTCTTTCCGGTACTTATGCGGGCTCCACTCCGAATAATGGGGTCTCCGGTAACGTTGCGGCCGGTGAGGTCGGCGTCGCCTACGCGTTTATCCAGTTCGCTGGCTTCACAATGGGTAGGGCCGTTTCGCAGTTCAGCGCGCCTTGGGTAAACTATCCTGGCAATATCACTGATGCTCTTGTCGGCGGAGGCGGCACGATCACAGGCGTGAACCAGTTCAACTATACCTTTCAGTTCGGCAGCGGCATGTCAGCCTCGATCGGCGTACAGGATCCGACCGCGTTCTTCCAGGCAGGTGTCAACAACCTAGGTGTAGCAGGACCTTGGGGCTATGGCTCGAGCGATTACGGCGGCACGAGTGTTCCCGACATTGTCGGCCAGTTCCGGGTCGATCAGGCTTGGGGCTTATTCCAAGCGTCGTTTGCGGCGCATGAAAACAATCCCGCCTACTACAACAACTCCAATGAGGCGCTCGGCGGTCCCGATTACAAATGGGGCTGGGCTGGCCAACTCGCCCTGTCGATCAAGAATATTCCAACCGGGCCTGGCGACACAATCAACGTCCAGGGGGTGTATACGGACGGTGCGACCCGTTACAACATCCAGGACTTCGCCGCTACAGCGGGGAGTTCGGCCGTCTTCAGTGGCCTGACCGGCGTCGGTTTCGGCTTTGCTCCTGATTCGGTCTTCGGGCCGAATGGATCGCAGCAGTTGATTCAGACATGGGGCATGCGCGGCGCTTTCAACCATCACTGGGATCCCTATTGGGCGAGTTCGTTGTTCGGCGCCTACGCATCTGTTCACTACAATGACGCCGCCAAGACCTTGATGTGCGGCCCGGGTGGTACAGTCGTGACAGCACTCCATCTTACCGGCACCTGCAACCCGGACTACAGCATCGCTCAACTCGGTGCGAATACTTCTTGGACTCCAGTGAAGAATCTGACCTTCACGGTTGAAGGACTCTACACTTGGTTGAACCAGAATTATACTGGGCAGGCCACCACTGCAGCGGCTGAAAGCGTTGGTAAGCCGGGTAATATTGCCTACAACCTGCAGGACGAAGGCACTTGGACCGTCATGTTCCGCGCGCAGCGTAATTGGTAAAGCCGATCGCTGGCTATACCTTGGATGAGCCGTGGTAAAAAGGAGATTGCAAGGTTTTCTTTTCTAACGGCAGATACAGGTGCGCAATCGTCTCCAATTCCGTTGCCGGGAACGGCAACGGAATTGTCTTTCCTGGCAATGGTCATGGACACCGAAAGCGAGGGGTGATCGGACACTTTTACATTATGCTGTCACAATATTAGGGTTTGGACAGAGCGAGGATTTATGGGTGACGATGAAAAGCGGGTGGTTACAGTGCCTCGCAGGTTTTTGCTGACGGCCGCATACGCTGGTATCGTGATTTGGCTCGCTGTTTTGGCTCCATCGGTTGTGCAGGCCCGGGATTATCCGTACTGCATCAAGGGTTACTTTTACGCGAGTCCTGTCGGGGATTGCAGTTTTGACACTTACGGGCAATGCCTTGCGACAGCCTCCGGTCGTCTCGCATATTGCGACGTGAATCCGTTCTATCATTTCCAAGAAGACGGCCGCGCTAGATACCCAGATGGCCGCCGAAAGAAGCTGCGACGATAAATCGTCGTCCGTTCCTTAATCGCGGGCACGGTGTCCAATCGACAAAAATAATCTACTGCCGGGTTCATGGTTCTTCCGCGGTCGCAGGAGCGCCACATGATGGCGTTCAAGAGGTATATGGAATCTCGATGTGAAGAGCGCGGCGCGTAACGCCCGCAGGGACGACTTCGAGATGCCAACACCTTCCGTCCCGGCAGGGACACACGTCCGCCGAAGGCGGATCTCGTTTGGTTTAAGGGTACTCATCCGGCGTGGGCCACGGACGGAGCTGGCGCGAGAAGCTTACTCGGCTTGCGTGATCACGCAGCTCGAACGGAGATTGCTGATGCCGATGTCCAATTCCATGGCAGCAACTCGTCCAAGCGATGAGCTGAGTAAGCTGCGATGCAGCCCCATAACCTTGGGCGCGTCGTTCCATTGCAGGCCGTGCGGATCACATAGACGATGCCGCTGACGACACGCCGGTCGTCGACGCGCGGCACACCGTGAGCCAGAGGAAAATGCGACGAGATCCGCGCCATCTGGCGCGCGCTCAGCAAAACAGATCACCCATCAAAGCACCCGAATCGGAAAAGACATTGATGTGGTGGAACGGTCCCGCTGCGACAGCATCAAAGTGCTAGAACGTGGTCGTTGTTCGAACGCCACAAAGGAGGGACCGTGAAGCAGATTAGCACCATCGGGTTGGATTTGGCCAAACGCGTTTTCCAGGTTCACGGCGCGGCTGCTCAGGGCGGCTGTTCAATTGAAAACTACGTCGTGCTGCGCTTCTTCGCGGGCCGTCCCACATATGAATCACAGCTCAAACAAATTTAATAGGTCAGGTCCTGACCCTAGCATTCAGGTCTGTCTCTATATACGTTTACGTCGTTATCCACGCCAACTTCGGTAGCCGTTCCCATGCCCGGTAAGGGACATGATGACCTGCCACTATTTTGAGGCATGCCATACGATGATAGCGTTTTCACGGAGCGAGCGGCTAAGTGCCGATTTTTTTTAGTGTGACGGGCGCCTTGAACAGGAGCTGAATAGCTCGAAAAAGCGAGCACCAACGCGAGCGCGATTGTGGTCACTGTTGTCTTCATCATCGGTTCCTTCATTCAGCAATAATGCGGTAAAACGGCTCGGACTGGTGGACGTTCCAACCGTCCCTCCGTAGCGCATGGCGCCAATCATTGTTCAGTCCGATCATGAAACCCGGGACGCTCACGAATCTTTGCGGCGCTAATCGAGAAGCCGCTGAAAGCTTGGCAGGCCGCATCTTGCTTCGGCAGGCATTCTTTTGAGTTAAAGCAAAACATTGGCCGGTCGTCAGCAACGCTTTACATCCAGTCGACCTGGATTATCGCAAGAGCGGCAATCAAGAGCGGCAATCCAGGGAGGACCGAGCGAGTCAGATGCCATGTAGTTTACTGATTCGAGCCGACATAACGACATAACCTCCTATTCGCAATGTTTCGTCGGTGACGGTAGATGCAACGTAAGACCGTATGTCCGCTTCTGCCGGTGAGGCTCGCCCTACACTGAGCGTTCGAGGGTTACTCGGGCGGACCGAGCCGATCCTCATCACAGGAGGGACGAGCCGTGGCAGATTATCAGATTATAGAGAAGCATTTGTCGGATCAGAACCGGGCCTACCGCCGGACCCACGCAGGAATCGTGTCGGCCCGAATCGAAGTGGCAGGTCAGAGGCAATCGAGAACCATTGGCGATCAGCGCGTCGGCGGTAAGCGTGCGCCGCTGATAGGCCCGCAACGATTGGCTCTTCCCTTCGGTGGTCTTGCCGTCGGCCGTGTTGAGCCGTACGCGTGGGACCGCGATCTCACAACCGGCCCGAAGCTGCCGGTCAGCGACCGCAGCCGGTTGCCATGCCGATGACCTGTAATGCCGGGCGTCGTCTTCCTACGTTCGTGGCACGGCGCGCGAGGATCGCATCGAGCTCGCCGCGGATCAATTCTTCAATGAACTCCTGCGCTCGCTCACGCATCGCAGCTTCAATGGGTCGAATATCGTCGAAAAGCTGGGAGCCGTCTCTCCGTCACACTGCGTGGAATGCGTCTTTGTCATATTGTTGGTCATGGCGTGGTCTCCGATCAGCGCTCCAACGCCGGATGATTCGAAGTTGGTCACCTCGGAGACTACGCCACCCGCGGGGACGTCCACGCGTTCCCGCAGGCTGATGTTAGCGGTAGGTTTTTTCACATTTTCCGTTATGCTGGAAGTCAATTGAATGGATAGTAACGGAACGAGAGCATCACTATATTGTTGTCAGGTGTCAGACCTTGGTTCGGTGTGCTGGTCGCCGTGATAGGCCCGGGAGAACCCGGAAACGCCGTCAGCTTCACATACTCATACTGAAGGCCGTACCTGAGCCGCCCGAAATCGCCCTTATAGGCGTCCTGCCAGAAGCCGATGGTGAACTCCTGTGCCTTCTGCACATCGAATGTGCACGTGGTGCCTGAAATCGGCGTGTTGAAGCCGCCCAGTGTTCCGCCGCCGAGATTTTGATTGAGACACCCATTGTTCAGGAAGTTCACGTTGCCCCAGCCGCCTTGCGTTGCCCCAACGGTCCACGCATTGGCGTAGGTTCTGTCTTCGCCATAGTAGGTGTAGATGTCGTTGCCTTCGAAAGGATGCGCGACAGCGCCGACCATGAATGACAGCTCAGTGATTGGACTGAGCGAACCATTCGGGCCGATGACGGCGTCGGGCAACTGGCTTGATGTGTAGCGGCCGATGCCTTGACCATAAAGGACGCTGCCCTGCAGGTCGAGGACCTTCGGAATCGCCGGCAGCAAAGCGTTACCGCCCACGCCCCAGCCCATGGTCACGTTCTGCGACCAGCTATTGGGTACGGTCGTATTGGCAACCTCGTCGGAGAACCAGCGTTCGACCCCGAGCAATTCGTAATGACCGAAGCCTGGATCGAGCGCAAATTTTTCGATCACGTCCGGTGCGACGTCGTTTGAACAGGTTGTCGAGCCGTTGAGATGCGTTGCACCTGTGCAGGTGTTGTTGATGCTCGTGGCGATTGGTGCAGGCGGCGAAACCGTTGACGCGCTCGGCGAACCCGGGAACACGGCCGCCGGTTGCTCGACCGAGACACCGAACGAGGCGATTTTGTTGACATCGTAGACGAAGCGAAGCTGCGGGTTGCGCAGCCAGTCGAAGCCAACGACGTACTGTGCGTCAATCGTAAGCGGCACGTTCTCGCTGTTCGGTAGCATGCCGACGCGGCTCTGCGCGAGCAAGCTCCAGGCCTGACCACCTACGAAGTGGAAGTGCCAGAGGTCGTTGTCGTATTCGCCAAACGCCTGACGGATGCGCGGCGTGAAGCTGTTGCTTTCGCGGTTGTTGGCATCGGTCGACGCGCCGAGAAAGTCCATTTCGTAGTAGCCCTTGACGTGCTGATTGGGGTCGATATCGCCCCACATCTTCATAGCAATGCGGCTCTGCTGCGCGCTGGCCCGGAACTCCCGCTCGTTGTAAAGCGCCGAGTTCTGCAGCGGAATGCCTGGACTTCCAAACGGTGGATCGCTTGCGCCGTTCGCCACTTCGCTATGTTGGCGGTACGCACCTTCCATCGCGATAAACGATCCGGCCATAGAGAAATGAATTCCGTCGACCCAGGACGGCAGTGCTTTGGCAAACATTGTTCGCCCGTCAGCCGCCGCTGGAGGAGGGGGCGCCGGCGCCGGAATGATGATTTCGTTGCCGTTGCGTGCCATAACGGGCGCTGTTCCGGCTGGCGTGCCGACTACACGCGGCGCGGGCGCCTGCTTTTTCTCCGCCAGCTTGTGTTCCATCTTTTCCAGTTGCCGCTTCATGGCGTTAATCTGAAGCTGCAATTGCTGTTCATCGGCATGGGCCCGGGCTACCATCAATGGAGATGCTCCAAGCGCCGCACCAACGATCAAGCTCCCGAACCGTTGCCCGATTTTTCGATCGCCGCCTTTCTTCTCCTCACGAACCGAACGACGCGCGATGGAACTTTCTGTGCGTGCCGAAAGACGACGTTTCATTGGTAACCTCCTTTGTGCGTGCACCAAGCCAGGCGCATGCGCTAAAAACTTCTGCTATCGGAGGTATATTTCTGCGAGTTCGATGACGGCTGGATGACATACAGGGCGCGTCGGCACATTTGAGACACATACTGTTGTTCAAAAGTCACAGGACCCCGCGGGGTGCAGCCCAGAAATCGTCGGCGTACTCGGTTTGGCGCGTTGACCTGCCGCTGCTGGAGGGAGGGCGGGCGACATCATTTACATTGGCATCAAAAAGCACGGGCGTTTGGGCCTCCGCATCATCGGCGATCCTGCGGCTTGTTACATTGATGTAGGTACGGGCGGATTCAATCGGTCGTCGCAACCATCGATTGTATTCACTCAATGGTAGGAACTGATCAAGTGCCTCCGCTACCGTTTTTCATCCTACGGTCCTTCTCGGGCAAGCATTGAGAGCGGCCGCGATGGCAGTGATCTCGTCGGCACTATGGACGCTCAGATCAGTGCCTTTGGGAAAGTACTGGCGAAGAAGACCATTGGTATTTTCGTTGGTGCGCACGCGTCCGTGGCCGCGCCACGATGGCCCTGATACCGTGACGGCGCATTAATCGCTCGAGTGCGACCGCGGCTTGCCCACGGCCTTGGGCTCTCAACTCGGCGTGGATGCGCGGGTTGCCGTAGCGTCCGTTGGTATCTCGATGGATCCGTCTGATGTTATCAACGAGGTCACGGTTGGCGGTGGATCGCAGGCTCTCCGGGCCCGAGCGCCGGGGGCGTCCGAAAGGATGTGTAAGCAGGTTTTCTGCCAGGCGTAGAACTTCACGAATGTGGCGCATGGACAGTCTCTCGGTCGGCATCTCGATCCCCTGCGGTTAAGCAAAAGACCAAGCTACCTGGGTTGCAGACTGTCAGCAGTGCGCGCGTTCCGGTTGCCCCGATCGGGATCGCTGGAAATAGCGATCACGATGCTCTGTGGATGATCGCGGCGCTGCTTCGAATATCGACGTTGGAGAGCGTCCCGCGCGAGGCGCGTCTCCAGGAGATCGACCTGGCGACGGTCTGCGCCGACGTGTTCGAGTTCTAGGAGCCGCTCGCCTAATCGAAGGCGATCACGATGACGTGCGAGGCGCCGGCTCCCGTTCTCGCGCGCGGCGACGAGGACCTGATGCGCGAGGGCCTCTCGAATCTCGTCGACAACACGATCAAGTTCACGCCCGAGGCCGGCGTGGTCCGCATCGCCGCCGGGACGGAGGACGGGCGGCCGGTCGTGAGCGTCAGCGACAGCGGCCGCGGCGTCCCGCCGGAGGAGAGAGTCAGGATTTTCCGCCGGTCAACCGGATCAAGTGCGAAGGGGCGGCCAAGGCATCGGGCTCAGCATCGCCGAAACGATCGCGCGGCTGCAGGCTTCCAACTGAGCGTCGAGGACAACGCGCGCCGGGCGCCCGATTCGAGCATCGCCGCGCCGACGCGCGGGCGCCGGGAATCGGGCGCGCGCTGACTGGCGGGGGCGGGCGAAAACTAGCGGCGGCGGCCGTTGCGCGCCGGCGCCCGGTGATGTAAAGCTAACATAGTGGCTCGCGCCTGTGCCACAGGCCATTTGGGTGCGACATCTGCGGGCGGACCATCGTGCCGCGCCACCGCGGCGCGAGGGTCTACGCGCGCTCTGATTTTGCTCTCGTGCGATGGAAACATGCTCGCAATCGTCCGCATCGCTCTCGGCCGTCCCTACACCTTTGTCGTCATGGCGATTCTGATCGTCATCTTCGGCGTCACGGCCTGGATGAAGACGCCGACCGACATCTTTCCCAATATCGGCATCCCCGTCATTGCGGTCGTGTGGACCTACGACGGCCTGCCGGCCGACGACATGTCGAAGCGGGTTGTCTATTATTACGAGCGCACGGTCAGCACGCAGGTCAACGACATCGAGCATATAGAATCGCAGTCGCTGCCGCGGTACGGCGTCGTCAAGATCTTCTTCCAGCCCAAGGTCAACATCAACGCGGCGCTGGCGCAGGTGACCGCGGCGTCGCAAACGGTCCTGAAGCTGCTGCCACCCGGCATCACGCCGCCCTTCGTGCTCCGCTTCAGCGCGTCGACCGTGCCGGTGCTGCAACTGGCGCTGTCGAGCAAAACGCTTTCGCAGGAGCGCCTTTTCGACGCGGCGCAGAACTTCATCCGGCCTCAATTGGCGACGGTCGCCGGCGCCGCGATCGCCTCGCCATACGGCGGCAAGTTTCGGCAGGTGCAGATCGACCTCAACCAGCAGGAGCTCGCGGCCTACGGCCTCTCGGCGCAGGACGTCGTCAGCGCCATCGGTCAGCAGAACATCGTAACGCCCGTCGGCACTGAGAAGATCGGCAGTTTCGAGTATAACGTCTCGCTCAACGGCTCGCCGACGCGGCTCGAAGCCCTCAACGATTTGCCGATACGCGTCGTCAACGGCGCTACCGTCTTCATCCGCGACGTCGCCTATGTGCATGACGGTAGCCCACCGCAGATCAATATGGTTCGCGTCGACGGCCACAACGCCGTGCTGATGACAATTCTCAAAGCGGGCTCGGCCTCCACGCTCGACGTCATCAACGGGGTCAAGCGCCTGCTGCCCAAGCTGCGTGAGACCCTGCCCGCCAGCCTGCATCTCGACGCGATCGGCGACCAGTCGGCATTCGTCAATTCCGCCGTGAACTCGGTCGTTTTCGAGGGTGTCGTCGCCGCGTCTCTGACCGGGCTGATGATCCTCCTCTTTCTCGGCAGTTGGCGTTCGACGCTCATCATCACCATCTCGATTCCGCTGGCCGTGCTCGCCTCGATCGCCGCACTTTCCGCGCTCGGCGAAACGATCAATGTGATGACGCTCGGCGGCCTCGCGCTTGCGGTCGGCATTCTTGTCGACGACGCCACGGTGACGATTGAGAACATCAACTGGCATCTCGAACAGGACAAGGACATCGAGAACGCGATCATGGACGGCGCACGGCAGATCGTCATTCCCGCGACGGTGTCCCTGCTGTGCATCTGCATCGTGTTCGTGCCGATGTTCACCCTGGGCGGCGTCGCCGGCTTCCTCTTCCGTCCGATGGCGGAGGCGGTCGTTTTCGCGCTGATGGCGTCCTACGTCCTGTCCCGCACCCTCGTAAGCACGATGGCACGCTACCTCCTGGCCAACGGGCCCACGCATGTCCACGGCGAGGCGCCGCGCCCGACGCGCAACCCGCTCGTCCTGTTTCAGCGCGGATTCGAACATCGCTTCGAGCGCGTGCGCTTCGGCTATCAGCGGCTTCTGACGACGGCGCTCGGCGGCCGCTGGATTTTCATCGCGGGCTTTCTGATCGCGGTCGGCTGTTCGTTCGCGCTGACGCCTTTTCTGGGCCAAAATTTCTTTCCTTCGGTCGAGAGTCCCCAGATCAAGCTTCACGTTCGCGCCCAGACCGGCACGCGCATCGAAGAAACGGCGCGGCTGTGCGACAAGGTCGAAGACATCATCCGCGCGACCATTCCTCCGAACGCCCTTGGGACGATGGTCGACAACATCGGGCTGCCGATCAGCGGCATCAACTCCGCATATAACAATTCTGGCACGGTCGGCCCCAGCGACGCCGACATCCTGATCAGCCTCAAGCCCGGACATCAGGGCAAATCCGAAGAGTTCGTGAAACAATTGCGCGAAACGCTGCCGCAGTCGATTCCGGGTGCCACTTTCGCGTTTCTTCCCGCTGATATCGTCTCGCAGATTCTCAATTTCGGGCTGCCGTCGTCGATCGACGTCCAGGTCGTGGGGCCCGATCAGCTTAAGGACAGCGCCTACGCCGATTTGCTGCTCAAACGAATCCAGCGGGTCGTCGGGGTCGCGGACGCACGGGTCCAGCAGGCGTTCAACAACCCGACGCTCAAGGTCGCGGTCGACCGGGCTCGCGCGGCGCAAGTCGGTTTGAACGAAGGCGATGTTGCGAAGAGCCTGCAGGACACGCTCTCCGGCAGCTTCAAGCTGGCGCCGACCTTCTGGATCAACCCGAAGAACGGCGTCGCCTATCAGATCGTCGCGCAGACGCCGCAATATTGGCTCAACTCCGTTTCGAACCTAGAAAATGTGCCGGCCACGCAAGGCGACACTTCTCAGATTCTCGGCAGCGTCGCCACGTTAAGCCGCGGGGTTAGTCCAGCGGTGGTTTCACATTATGCGGTCCAACCCGTCGTTGATATCTATGCGACGAACACCGAGAGAGATCTTGGCGCGGTATCCGCCGATATCGAGCAGATTATTAAAGAGACGGCGAAGGAGGCGCCTCCCGGATCTACTGTGGTCATGCGTGGCCAGACTTCGATCATGGCCTCCGCTTATTCTCAGCTCTATATCGGATTGACCATGGCGGTCGTTCTGATCTTCCTCCTGATCGTCGTCAACTTTCAGTCCTGGCTGGATCCATTCGTCATCGTCAGCGCTTTGCCCACTGCGCTGGCGGGCGTGGTGTGGATGCTGTTCGTCACCCGCACGACGCTTTCGGTGCCGGCCTTGACCGGCGCGATCATGTGCATGGGCGTCGCGACGGCGAACAGTATTCTGGTTGTGAGTTTCGCCCGCGAAAGGCTTGCGGACGGCGCCGACGCCTTGACAGCGGCGATCGATGCAGGCTTCACTCGGTTCCGTCCTGTGTTGATGACGGCGCTGGCGATGATCATCGGCATGGCGCCGATGGCCCTCAGCGCGGAGCAGAACGCGCCGCTCGGCCGCGCCGTGATCGGCGGTCTGATCTTCGCGACGGTCGCCACGCTGTTCTTCGTACCCGCAGTATTTCGCCTCGTTCATGATCGTCAGAGCGATCTCGCCGCAGACGCTTCCCCCGGAGCTCAAGCCCAGGCAAAGCCAATATGAGTGTTGATCCGCCGTCCGAGCCCGACGAGACCGCACAAAAACGGGCGCCGGTGAGAGTCGGGCGCGCGCTCGTCCTGCTGGCCGTGGTCGCGATCGGCGTCGCCGTCTCGGGCGTTTCGGCGCGACGCAGCGACGAAACGAAGCTGGCGAAATGGACCCTGGCACGCGCAATTCCGACCGTCGCGCTCATCTCGCCCGAGCACGGCGGCGGGACGCGCCAACTGGTGCTCCCCGGCGACATCGACGCCTATTACAAAGCCGTCGTCTACGCGCAGGTGAGCGGCTACGTCCGGAAATGGTACAAGGACATCGGGGCTCACGTGAAGGCCGGCGACGTGCTCGCTACCATCGATACGCCGGAACTCGACCAGCGCCTGGCCCAGGCGCGCGAGCAACTCGCCAAGGCCAAGGCCAATGAGGCGCTGGCGGTGGTCACCGCGGAGCGCTGGAAGTCGCTGCGCGCCTCGGGCGCGGTTTCGCTGCAGACAGCCGACGAGAAGGTCGCCGACGAGACGGCCAAGGTCGCCGAGGTCGCCGCGGCGAGCGCGAATCTCGATCGGATGAAGGCCCTCAAGGCCTTCGCCAATGTCGTCGCCCCGTTCGACGGCGTGATCACGCAGCGCAATATCGACATCGGCTCGCTGGTCAGCGGCAGCGCCAACGCCAGTTCCGGCCTCTTCGCCATCGCGGACAGCCACGAAATGCGCATTTACGTCAAAGTGCCGCAAAGCTTCGCGGCCGACATGCACGCGGGCATGAAGGCCCAGCTCAAGCTGCCGCAATATCCCGATCGGGAGTTTGAGGCGACGCTCACGACGACCTCGCAGGCGATCGACGCGAAGTCGCGCTCGCTGCTTGTCGAACTCTCCGCCAACAATGCGGATGGCGCGTTGCAGCCGGGCGCGTTCGCAGAGGTAAGCTTCGAGCTGCCCGAGCCGGCCGCCGCCTTCAGGTTGCCAGCGACGGCGATAATTTTTCGCGGTTCGTTGGTCGAAGTCGCGACTGTCGACGCGAACAATCGCGTCGTGATGAAGAAAGTCTCGATCGCGCGGGACTTTGGCGCGGAAATCGGGATTATCGGCGGCCTGTCGGCAACTGATCGCGTGATCGCCAGTCCGCTCGATTCGGTCGACAACGGCGACGAGGTGCGGGTTCTCCCGCCACCGGCCGACAAAGCCAAGCTCTCAAGCGAAACCAAAAGCCTCGCGAATCAAGCAGTCGTGCAGGCGGCGCGGGGGCATGCCGAATGAGGTCGTAGTCTGCTGGCGGCGTCGGCGGCCCTGCTGATCGGCGGATGCGACCTCGCCCAAATACCAGGTTCCGGCGGTGCCGCTTTCGGCGTCCTACAAGGAGGCTCCGGGGTCGGGCGACGTCGCGCTCGATCCAGCGGCCAGTGATGGCGCACGTCCGCGACCATACGCTCGACGGTCTCGAAGCCGAGGTCGACATCGCCAATCCCGATCTCGCTGCGGCGCTTGCCGCCAATGACCGCGTATGCCTACGCCGCCGCCACCCAAGCCGGCCTTTATCCCGAAGTCGATGCAGGCGGCCGCCTCTCGTACAACAAGCAGTCGAACAATCGTCGGCTGCGCTCCGGCAGTCATTCGACCTATTACGGCGACAATCAAATCGCCGCCCAGGTCGCTTCCTACGAGATCGATTTCTGGGAGCGCGTCCGCGACCTCGTCAAGGCGGCCAACGCCGTTGCGCTGGCGAGCGCCGATTCGCTCGCGCAGGCGAAGCTCGAGTTGCATGCGGAACTCGCCAGCGCCTATAGCTAGTTGCGCGGGATTGACGCTGGGGAGAAGCTGCTTTCTGACACGATCGTCCATTACCAGGCGGCGCTCGATCTGACCCGCAGCCGGCGGCTCGCCGCACAGATCGCCCGCCGATCGACGTGGAGCGCGCCGAGACGCAACTCGAGACGGTCAAGGCGCAGGCGGCCGACCTCTCGGTTCGGCGCAGCGCGCTCGAAGACGCGATCGCCGCGCTGGTCGACAGTCCGCCGCCTCCTTCAAGATCGCACGGAACTCGACCCCGGTCGCGTTTCCCCGACGGCCGCGCGCGGCGCCGGCCGAGGTGTTGTGGCGGCGTCCCGATGTCGCCGAGGCCGAATGGCTCGCCGAGGCGGCGAGCGACAACATCGGCGTTGCGCGCGCTGTGTTCTATCCACGGTTCACCATCAACCTGCTTAGCGGCACGCGGGAACTAATTTAGTCTCAGTCTGCCGACGCCCGGCAATAGTCTATATTCCGTGGGTCCCGTCGGTCTCCTTGCCCCTGTTCGACGCCGGGCTCTGCAAGGCGCAACTCAAGGGCGCCACCTCCGCCTACGCGCAGACGAAGGCAGTCTACCGTTCCGCCATTCTGCGAGCCATCAAGGAAGTCGAGGACAATCTTTCCGCGCTGCGCTGGCTCGCCGCGGAAGCGCGCGCGACCGGCGTCGAGGGGGAGGCGGCCGGCAAGGCGGCGGCGATGGCGATTGTCGCTTTATCGGGACGGCGCTTCGTCGTATCTTGACGTCGTGACCGCGTAGAACGCGGCGGTGGACGCCCAGCACTCGGCGATCGCCGTGCGGACGCGCCAGCTCACCGTCAATGTCGCGCTGATGTCACGCTCGGAGGCGGCTGGTCGTCCGAGCCGAGCTTGACCGCAGAGGCGCAATGAAAGCGGAGGGACATGTGAACGATACGCTAACAGAGACCGTCCTTTGCGCTGAGTGCGCCTATTGGCGCCAGGTTCAAGACAGCCAGGGGACCTGCCACCGACGGGCGCCGGAGGCTAGCCCGCGCAGCGAAGAAATCGCACACTGGCCGCAGACGCGGGCCACCCAGGGCTGCGGCGACGGAGCCCGCGCGCCGTCCCGCGACGACGGCGTGACTTGCGGCGATTGCGTGTTCTGGCGGCGCCCCGCCCATGGCCTCAGCCCGACCGATCGCGGCGATATGCTGATGTCCTGGTGGAGCCATGCGGGCTATTGCGGACGCCACGCGCCGCAACCGGCCTCAGAACCCGGAGTGCGCGCGTTCTGGCGCGCGACGTCGAGCGCGGACGGTTGCGGCGAAGGCGCGCCTCGCCGCCTGGAATCCGCTGCAGGATAAGATATTCCGTAACCGAGCGGGTCGCGAACGGCTGTCGCCGGTTGCCCTGCTTTCAGCAGCCTGCCGCGAGTTCGATGCGGGCCGCGGCGCGCAGCAGCAAAAGATCCGACGAGACGGGTGCAAAGCGCGAAGCCGCGCGCCAGCGCGGCTTTTGCCCCCATGCCGTCAAGACAAAACAGCCCGGCGAACTTGCCGCACGTGCGGGCCCGATCGACGACGTGCGACAGCGCCGCGTCGACATCCGGCCCATGCGGATCTACGGCGCCGCCGCCGCTGAGAGCGATCGAAAGATCGGACGGGCCGACGAAGACGCCCTCGATGCCCGGCGTCGCGAGAATGCCAACGGGGATTCATTGTGCAGCCTTTCTTCAAGTGTGTATAAACATTGGAAGTTGGTCTCCCGAAATCGCGCGACACGGGCGATATTTGCGCGAGATCGCTGCTTTGACGTCAGTCGCGAGGTCGCTGGCGCGGATTGCCATGGCGCGCCGTAATAACCTGCTCGGCCTTGAGCGCGCTGTCACGGATGAGGCGACGGATAACATGATAGCTGACGCCGAGCGCGGCCGGCGGCCTCGCTCATGGTCAACCGTGCGCCGTCCTTCTCCGCAGATCGGTAGGCGTAGATTTGTCGCACGCGCCACACCGACGACACGCGGTGCGCCGTCCAAGTCGTCGCCGTCTGGTGGGCAATCCCATTCGGTTCAGCGTCGCAGCGATGTGCTCATCGGACCATCGACCCGCCATGCTGCGCATTACGACCAATGCGTCTTCTGAGGTCGCACATACGTGCTCGTCGGTCCTCGGTTTGCGAACGCGTAACTGGGAATGCTGGCCATCTCGCCAGTGGATGGAGAGCACAACTTCGCGGGCGACATCATCGACGTCAACGAAAATGTCGACGATCAGAGAACGCAGGAGTTGCTGGCGCGTCCTCATGGTGACGCCAAGCGCGTTCCAGGCAGTCTCAAGACCATCGGCGAGCTCCGAAAAACCGGGGGCGTTGGGTTCCGTCGCCGTGCGCACCGCCAAACGCGCTTCAAATTCCTCGATACGGAAGACCCACTTCCCAAGCGTGTTCAAGCTGCGCGGCAATCAGACGATTCGGGGGCGATGGCCATAATATGAGGAGCAATATCGCAGGTGCGTCGTCGCGAATCTGAAGCGTCGCGCCAAATCGCTAGGCTTCGTTTTGCAAGCTGTTCCAGAGCTTCTTCTCGTCGCTAAAAATCGAGCGCATCGGCAACAAGACCTACAGGACGCGCGACGAAGCAAGAGCGGATGTGTTCGATTATATCGAGCGCTTCTACAACACCAAACGACGGCACTCGACGATCGGCTATTTGAGCCCTATGGAATTCACAACGGAAAGCAAGATTAGCTTAACTGCGTGTCATTCAAATCAGGTGCAGGCCAATCCGCAATGGTCAGTAACGTTCCCACCGTTCGGCTTCACAGCGCGCCCAAGCACGATGAGGCGCTACTGTCCGCTCTGATCCGATGCAAACGCTGCGGCTGCAAGCCCACACTTCCGGTCTTCCGGGCACCATATCCAGCATTACAGCTGCAACTCGCTCGGAATGGACAAGGGTGGTCCTGCATCGCCTCTGACTTACTGCAGCCAGCCAGAGCGTCTTGCGCGCTTTGCGGCGCAGCCAAGATTGAGCCAGGGCTCGATCCCGTCCTCGGCGGGCTTGAACACGGCGTGCTATAGTTCGAGCGCATTGAGGTGATGCGCGCGCCAGCGATTGCCGTTACCGGTCAAAACCTTATTAGGGCAGATGTGTTGCCGATGCGCAACATAGTCAAATAAACTCTCCTTTGAGCCTGCGTCCGTGTGAGCCTGTGTCTTTATAACGTATTGCCCCTCTGGCGCCCGACAAATCGTACGATCATGCATTTGCCTCATTGGAGTGCGTTCGATGAAGATGATGTGAATACTGCAGCGTTGGTCTTGCGCGGTTTGTCTTGATTCGGGGAAGCGCGGACTATAGATCGATATCGGCTCATGCCGATTCACGCATGGTGCGCATCAGCTTCAAATGTCATCCTTAGCCGAGGGCACCGGTCCTCCTGAAGAAGATTTAACGCGACACAAGGCAACCGTTTCGCTTAAAGCTTTGCATAGGGAAAGGTTGGTTGACGTGCGCAGATTGGTTACGGCAATTAGCTCGTTTGACGCCGGTTTCCGCGGATTAACATGGTTGGTATCTGCGCCCATAACAGCCAAAGCTTCCGGAATCGGCAAATGAGGCTTCGCAGTCTCGCTTTTTTGGTCCTATTTGCCGTAGCATTGACAGGATGCGCGCTCGGTCCGCAGTACTTCACACCAGATGCTGCTCTCCCCACAGATTTCGTAACCATGCCTGGTGGCAATGGATTAAAATCAGGCAGCGCAAGCCTTGACCCTTGGCAATGGTGGCGGACGCTGCACGATCCGGAATTGAACAGGCTAATAGATATCGCCATTCTAAATAATCAAGATCTGAAGATCGCACTTGATCGATTGCAACAAGCGCGGCTGCAGTCGATCGTAATTGGCGCAAGAGCGGTCCCGCAGTTAAATGGGAGCGCCGGCGGCGGTGTGGGCACTGGGACCGACGAGACTAAGGGTAGGGCCGCGCAAGCCCTTCGTGATGGCGATAACGGTACGGGCCTCAAGAAGATCAGCGGGATCGGCGGTCTCGACGCCGAATGGGAAATAGACATCTTCGGCAAGATTGCGAGCCGGCTGGAAGCGCAGGCCTACACGGCCGATGCGCTGAAGGAAGCACGCGACTGGGTCTACGTCGTCGTGGCCGCCGATGTCGCTCGACTCTATTTCGATTTGCGTTCTCGGCAAGCGCGCCTGCGAATTCTCTACCGCGGCATCGACGCTGCGCGAAAGGTGGTCGACCTCGCCCAAGCGCGCCTAGATCAAGGACTAACGAATGAATTGGACGTACTCCTTGCCAAGCGCGAGGTTGCATCGGCGGAGGCGGAAGTCGGTCCACTCAAGGCGCAGATCGCTGCCAACGCCTATGCGATCGCAGTTCTGGTCGGTGATTATCCCGAAAACCTTACTCCCGAGCTCCAACGCGCCGGCGCCGTTCCGCACCTTCCGGCGTCCGCCCCACTCGGCACTCCTGTCGATCTTTTGCGCCGGCGTCCCGATGTTCGCGAAGCGGAACGCCACCTTGCGGCGGCTGTCGCCGACATCGACGCGCGGACTGCGGACTTGTTTCCAAGTCTTGCGCTCACTGCTGGCGCCGGCGCGCAGGTGGGTCCGAAATCCGGCTCGGCTATTCCCATAACTTGGCTTGGGTCGGTGGGACCCACGCTGGATGCAGCCATCCTTGATTTCGGGGCCCTGGACGCCAAGATCGAGATTGCGGATTATCATGCGCACGAACTTGCTGCGGCGTACAAACAAACCATTCTCGTTGCGGTGGAGCAGGTCGACGAGGCTTATGCCACCTACCAAGGTTTTCGGCTGGGCATCCGGCATCTTGACACCGCGATTGATGCGGCACGTCAGGCGACCAAAGTGGTGACTAAACGCTACGATAGCGGTTTGACTGACTTCCTCAATGTTTTAGACGCCGCTCGCCAGCAATTCCTTTTGGAACAGCGGCGGGCCGAGATCATTCGGCTTGCTGGCGATAGCTTTGTGGCGCTTCACAAAGCGCTCGGCGGCGGCTGGCCGCTCAACGAAGTAATTCCGCCACTCAGGCATCCTGATCCGGCAGTGATAGCGGCCGTCAAACGATTGGCACAGGATCCGCCGCGTGCTCAACCGCCACTTCAACAATAGGAAGTTGTCCCTGACGTTCGCGAACGGAGCGAACAATCTGTGCCGAGCGGGCAACGGCAATGACGTCATTAACGGAATTTCGCCGCCGCTGCTCGCCCTGGCGCGGAGCTTGCTTGGACGTCGCGCGTAGACGTCAGCGCTGGCGCTCATGGCAGGCTAGGTTCGACTCCCAAGGCCTTGTCTTTATCGACGAGACCTGGATCAAGACCAACATGGCCCTGCTGCACGGATGCGGGCCAAAAGGGCGAACGGGTGCGAGCTTCACGACGCAAGGCGGCTGGGGCAACGTGAACTTCCTGAACAATGGATGTCTCAATCAAAATCTCGGCGGCGGAACACTGGGCGGCTTCAACACGCCGATTTCAGGCACCACGTGCACATTCGATGTTCAGAAGGCACAGGAGTTCACCATCGGCTTCTGGCAGGACGCCTATAAGGGAGATTTCGGGCGGCTCAGGTACGGCCTTTAGTATGAGTATGTGAAGCTGACGGCGTTTCCGGGTTCTCCCGGGGCCCGTCACGGCAACCAGCACGCCGAACCAAGGTCTGACACCTGACAACAATATAGTGATGCTCTCGTTCCGTGTAAGCGTCGTTTTCAGGCCACGGCTTTGAGGTCTTGCTTGCTGTAGCCCATGGTAGTAGCTGCTCGATGTCGCTGTTCGGATGATCGTTGACGATCTTGGTGAGGACGTCAGTCAGATACGCAAGCGGGTCGACCTCATTGAGTTTGCACGTCTCGATGAGTGAAGCGATGGTGGCCCAATGCTCGGCGCCACCGTCACAGCCTGCGAACAGAGCATTTTTCCGATTGAGCGCGATGGGACGGATGGAGCGTTCGACGGTGTTGTTGTCGAGTTCGATCCGACCATCATCGATGAATCGCGTTAGACCTTGCCATCGTGACAGGGTGTAACGGATGGCCTCGGCAAGCTTGCTCTTCTGGCTGATCAGCCGAAGTTTTGCCCTCAACCACGGTTCAAGGGCCTCAACGAGGGGGCCGCTTCTTTGGTTTCGGACAGCGCGACGTTCGTCGGCGCTGCGGCCACGGATGTCTTTCTCGACGGCGTAAAGCGCGGCGATATATACAAGTGTCTCGCTCGCGATCGGCGATGGACCGGGGTGGCGAGTTCGTAGAAGTTACGTCGGACATGCGACCAACAGAACGCAAGCATGACCTCACCATGATCGGCCAGCTTACGGTAGCCAGCATAGCCGTCGACCTGCAAGATACCGCTTGAAGCCCTCCAGGTGGGCGATGGGCCGTTCGGCTTTGCGATCGGGCGCGTAGAGATAGACAACGCCCGGTGGATCTGACCCGCCCCAGGGACGGTCATCGGCGGCATAGGCCCAAAGCTGGCCGGTTTTGGTGCGGCTACGGCCAGCCTGTAGGGCAACTCAATGCCCTTTAAATTTTCGTTCTCAAAACCTTTAAGCCTCTGTCGAAAGGGGCGTACTACGAACGAATTGCTATTTGTGGTACATTGAAGGCTGGGTCGTCTTGTCAGGTCCCCAGAGACGATAGCTAAGCGTTGCAAGCACCGTCATACCCTGCGGTACCAGAGAGAAATCTGCGCCGGTCGCCGTAATAGCCGCCGGATTGGAAGCCTTGGCCGAAATTTCCTGTGTTGCCCACACCGATAATTGCGCCGGCCCGAAATCATATCCGACAAGACCACCAACCGCCCAGATGTCGAATCTTTGCGGATTCGCCAACGTTCCCGTTCTGTAAAGACAGCCGACACCGCAGGAGTCGTTGGTAACTTGTCCGTAGTAGTAGGCGACGGGTCCGAACGTCCACTTGCCAATCGTCTTGGTGGCGGTGAAATCAGCGTGGAGAATGTCACCTGTAGTATACTGCGAAACCGAATTTTTCGTATTGAGTTCATCGTAGATGGCGGCGCTCAGGTTCCAGCCGTCCTTCAGATACGACACGATCAATTCGGGTTCGAAGGTCCAATACGGACTTCCGACGTTGCCCGTGCCATAAAGTCCGGTCACGGTACCGTCCGGCGTAAAGATGCCGAGGCCTGTTTTAACTACGAAACCACTATCGCCGAGTTTCCAGCTTAACTCCCCGGGGACGACGAAGGTGTTATGCACGCCGCTTGCTTGAATTCCCGGAGTGGGTACTCCAAATTGAACGGAGTTGCCCAGACTTCCCATCATGAAGGACTGCACGAGGACAGCATCATACGTTGCGCCAAGGAAGGTCCAGCCCGGAGCAAACAGGAAGCCTTGCATGTCAACGGTGCTCTCGGCTCCGACCTTGGTGTTACCTCCCAGTACGCTGTTTACCCCGGGGCCAGCCAGGTTTCCCTGAAAGGTGAAGACCTGATTAAACATGTAAATGCCGGGCTCAGGAACGCCAGCGCTTGAACCAATATAAATCCCCGGCTTGTTTTCCGGATACCTAAATTGCTCGATGGCGGATGCTGATGAGCAAGAGGCCGCAATCAAAGCGGTCGCTGCTAATAGAGCTCCAATTAACCTCACGTTGCCACCTCGTTCGTGCTGCCTCTGTATTCCGTTGCGGCTCGGTTGGAATCAGGGTTGGTGTCATCTGGATGATCAATCTCCAATCATTCGGCATTGAAGGGACGGAATGAAGATTGTACCTTCGACAAAGACTGATTCGTGCAGCCTGCGATAGAGCTTTTCGACAACTGGTTCGAAGAAAACAGAACCGTTATTCCGCTTTGAACCTAACGATATCCACGCTACCGAGCGCGGTGCGTCCAAAGGACGTAAAATCGAGGTGTTCCACAAAATCCCGAGTTCGGGGCAGAGACTCAAAACTCCGGACCGCTGAGCGCCTCGCCACTGGCGGCGTTTTGCATTCCTGGCCTGAGCTCGCACAAGGCAACTTTCTAAACCCTGATAATTCAGGCGCCAATTCCAGCGATGGCTTCAACAGGCGCCCGGCCTTGACGAGCTGGCCGGCGAGCTCTTGGAAGGCCGGCAGAACTGGCGGACGGCGTGCCGCAGTACGGCGCAATTGTTCAATCGCTTCGGCATGGCGTCCGGAGTTGCCTAGCGCCGCGCCCCAACAGGATTCCAATACCGGGATCGCTATCGCGTCGTGTTGCTTCTTCAAGGGCGGCGATGGCTTCTCCACCCCGATTCTGAGCTGACAGACGGGAGAGAACGCTTCGTCACTCGATGGCCTTCATATTAGAGAGCAGCATATTAGAGAGCAGCGCCGTTCGGAACACGGGTACTGCTTACCCGGCGTACCGGCTAACCTTCTTGTCAATAGCGCCGAAACTCGCAGTCGATCAAGCCGCACCGTATCGGAGCGGGGCCAAGCGCAGGACCAAAGCAATCCCCAATCGGATATCGCGGATGTTTCCAACGCGCTACTCGATCGAGCCGCGATGCAAATCGGCCTCGATCTGAAGCCGGGTTCCGCCGCCGAACCGCGCGCGATAAACCTGCAAATTCTCCATGATCCGCTGCACATAGTTGCGAGTTTCGGAGAAGGGAATTTGTTCGACCCAATCAACCGCGTCGACCCTGGGGTCGCGCGGGTCGCCGTAACGCTCGATCCACTTCTTGACGCTGCCGCGCCCGGCATTGTAGGCGGCGAACGTCATGATGTAGGAGCCACGATAGTCCTCGAGCAGGCCGCCGAGTTCGGCAGCGCCCAGCGCCGCATTGTAGACCGGGTCATTCTTCATCCGGCCGAGATCGAAATTGACCCCATATTTCTTGCAGACGTAACGGCCCGCTTCCGGAGTGACCTGCATCAACCCATAGGCCTGTGCCGGCGAGACCACGGCAGGATTGAAGGCGCTTTCCTGCCGGACGATGGCGAAGATCACGCTCTGCTCGACATCGGGTCCGATCGACCTGAACGGCGGGATTCCGTTGACCGGATAAGCGTAGAAGTCGAACGGCAGCCCGCGATTGAGCGCGGCCTTGCCCATCAGCAGCATGCCGCGTGCGTCGCCGTAGCGCGAGGCGAGTTCGCCAAGTCCCACTAACGCGTCAGGATCGCCATTGTCGCCCATGTCGGCAAAGATCGGGATCGCGATCTCGCGCTCGCCTAGCGCGTACAGCAATTGCACCGCCCGCACGATCTCCAGCCGCTCGATGCCGCGTCCGCGCGCGGCGGGCGCGCCGTTCAGCTCGATCCGGGGCAGGCCGAGCTTCGCGCGCGCCAACTGGCCGTAATAGCTGGTCGATTGCTCAGCGGCTGCGCTATAGGCGGCTCGGGCTTCCTGCAAGTGGCCGGCGGCTTCCGCGGCCCGGCCCTGCCAATAGCCGGCGCGCGCCAGCGTCGTCGGATTAACGCTGCCGACACCGATGCGGGCAAAATGCTGGGCAGCAGTCGCAGGATCGGCCAGGAAGCGCAACGCGATCCAGCCCGCGGTGAACTCCTGCTCGGTCTTGTAGATATCGCGGGTGGGCAGGGCGGCGTCGCGCGCGATCAGATAGGCGGTGCGGTTCTCGCCGATGTCGAGCATCTTGCGCGCCAGCAGTCGCCGCTCGATCCACCATTCGTCGACATTGTAGAGCCGGTTCGGGTCCCGCGGCGCGCTCATCATCAGCTGGGCCGCTTCGGCGAATTTCTCTTCGCGGCGGAGCAACTGGATCTTGCTGAAGATGTAGCCGGCATCCCCATGCAACTCGCGCGGAACCGCCTCGAGCAGGGCCTTGGCGTTGGGGGACTTGCGGGTGCAGGCTATGCGTGCCTTCGCCAGTGCGACTTCGTCGCTGCCGAGTCGCTTGGCCGCGCGCAGCGCGGCGGCATTCTCTTCGGTGCCGTAGAGGAAAAAATCCATTCTGGCTTTTTGGTCGCCCGGCGTCAGCAGCGCGCCGAACAGCTCGAGCGCGGCGTTTTCGGTCACTTCGGACATTCCGTCATTGCGCCAGGCATCGCGGACGAGGCGTTCGGCATTGGCCCGATCGCCGCGGTCGATCAGCACCCGCGCGAGAGCGAATTTGCCTTTGGCCGAGAGCGGCGATTCGTTCTCGAACCACGACCACACGGTGGCATCGTCGCGATGGTCGTCCCACAGCGCCGCCTCCAGGCGCCGGCGCAGAAAGGTCTGCGAAGGCCAGCTCGGATTGGCGGTGATGAAGGCTCGATAGCGTTCCACCGACGCGCCATTGTCTTCGCTGCGCAGGATAATCCATTCGGCCAGCTTCTTCGCCACCGGATCAGATATTGCAGCCTCAACTTGCGTCGCATCGTCCGGCCGATGCTTGCGCACCAGCTCGATGACGTTTTCGACCGCGTCGGCATCGGCCTGCGGGGTCGATGAAGTCGTGGCCATTGCAGCCGGGACTGCCGGCTTGCGCGCGGGCGGAGGCGGCAGCGTCGCATGCTTGCGGCTTGCGGCTTCGATCCCGGCAGGCGCAATCGCTGGCGGCGCGCTATTCTTGCTAATTGCTTTCGCGCCGCTCTTTGTCTCGGCCTTGCTCGCAGCCTTTTCTTCGGATTTGGCCTTCGGAGTTGAGGTGCTGGCGCTGTGCGCGGCGGCCCGTGCTTTCGGCACCGGAACCTCTGATTTGGCGGCTTTCGGCTTGTTCGATGCTTGCTTGTTTTGTTTCGGCTTATGATCTGCCGATTTGGCGGCCTGGGACTTTGCACCCTCAAGCTTTTTGCTGGCTTGGGGCTTGGCCGTTTCCGATTTGGCAGTCTGAGGCTTCTTGCTGACTGGAGCCTTCGCCGCAGACTTGATCTCAGACTTCGCCGCGGACTTGGCCGCAGGCTTGGCTGCTTTCGATTTCGCTGCGGTGGTCTTGGAGGCGTCGCTCGTGGGTGGTGTTTGAGCTGAAACCGGTAACCCGGTGGTTATCGCCATGGTGAGCGACAAAGCCAGCGCCAAGCCCAACGACAACGTAGTCGATCGCAAAGCGGCTGCGCGGGCGAACTGGGTCACGGGGTTCCTTCGCGGCGAATCATCGACAGGCCTAGCTCTAGGTCTATTTGACTGAATACGTGGACAAAATACTAATTACGCGGGAGTTTTCGGTGTCTGCGCCACGACAGCGGCAAAATCGCGGCTGGGAACCAGGTGGGTTTACCCCTTGGTTCACCGGCAGGTCTTTCACAGGTCTGTCAGACCCGGTATGAATCGGTCTTATCGTCAGCTTGCACAGCATGCGACGCGCGTTCGGAGAAAGTCCATGGCAACCAAGACCAATTTTCGGGGCTCATTCACCGCGCTGGTCACGCCATTCAAAAACGGCTCACTCGACGAAGCGGCATTTCGCTCGCTGGTCAATTGGCAGATCGCCGAGGGCACCAACGGGCTGGTTCCGGTCGGCACCACGGGCGAAAGCCCGACCGTAAGTCACGACGAACACAGGCGCGTGGTCGAATGGTGCATCGGCGAGGCCAACGGCCGCGTCCCCGTGATTGCCGGCGCCGGCTCCAATTCGACCAAGGAAGCGATCGAACTGGCGCAGCACGCCGAGAAGGCAGGTGCCACCGCCGTGCTGGTAGTGACGCCCTACTACAATAAGCCGACCCAGGAAGGCCTGTATCAGCACTTCAAGGCGATCAACGACGCGATCGAAATCCCGATCATCATCTACAACATTCCACCACGCTCGGTGATCGACATGAGCGTGGACACCATGAAGCGATTGTTCGAGCTGAAGAACATCGCGGGCGTCAAGGATGCGACCGCGAGCATGGTGCGGGTATCGCAGCAGCGCGCGGCGATGGGCGAGGAATTCAACCAGCTATCGGGTGAGGATGCCACCGTGCTCGGCTACATGGCGCATGGCGGACACGGCTGCATATCCGTCACCGCCAACGTCGCGCCGCGGCTATGTGCCGAATTTCATGCCGCCTGGCAGAAGGGCGATGTCAAGACGGCTCTCAAGCTGCACGACAAGCTGATGCCGCTGCATACCAATCTGTTCATGGAGTCCAATCCGGCCCCGGTGAAATACGCGCTGTCGTTGCTCGGCAAGATGGACGAGAAGCTGCGCCTGCCGATGGTGCCGGTGTCGGAGCCCACGCGCGTAGCGGTGCGCAGCGCGATGGTGCATGCGGGACTGATCAACTGATCGCGAGAGCCTTCGGCGCAGCGAATGCTCCGCCCTTGTGAAACCGAACAGAAGGGGTCTTACATGCTCAAGGAATTCCGCGAATTTGCGATGAAGGGCAACGTGGTCGACCTCGCGGTCGCCGTCATCATCGGCGCAGCGTTCGGCGCGATCGTCACCTCGCTGGTCAACGACATCATTATGCCGATCGTTGGATCGGTTACCGGTGGCCTCGATTTCTCGAACTACTTCATCGGACTATCGAAAACCGTCACCGCGACCAACCTCGCCGATGCCAAGAAGCAGGGCGCGGTACTGGCCTGGGGCAATTTCGTGACTCTGACGCTCAATTTCCTGATCATCGCCTTCGTACTGTTCCTGGTGATTCGCGCCATCAGCATGCTCAAGCGCAAGGAAGCGGCCGCGCCGGCTGCGCCGCCAAAACCGAGCCGCGAGGAAGAACTGCTCACCGAGATCCGCGATCTGCTCAAAAAGGCATGAAGTGGCTGACAAGAACGAACGTCCGATCAAGGTGGTCGCGGAAAATCGCAAAGCCCGATTCAACTACGCGATCGAGGACACAGTGGAAGCGGGCATCGCGCTGACCGGCACCGAGGTCAAGTCGATCCGTAATGGCAAGACCACGATTGCGGAATCCTATGCCGATTCCAAGGACGGCGAGATCTGGCTGATCAACGCCAATATCCCGGAATATCTTCAGGCCAACCGCTTCAACCACGAGCCCAAACGGCCACGCAAGCTGTTGCTGCACAGGAAGCAGATCAACAAATTGATGGGTGCGGTTGATCGCGATGGCATGACGCTGATTCCGCTAAAACTTTATTTCAACGAGCGCGGCCGCGCCAAGCTGTTGCTGGCAATCGCCAAAGGCAAGAAACTGCACGACAAGCGCGAAAGTGAAAAGAAGCGCGACTGGAGTCGCGAGAAGGGCCGCTTGATGCGGGCGCGGGGATGAGAAGGGGAGTGGCGAACAGCGAATAGGGAGTAGCGAATTTGGAAACGGGCGAATGGCGACTGGCGAGTAGCGAAGGTAAGGACAGCGAATAGGAAACCGGGAATTTTGCTTTCCCCTTTCGCCACTCGCTATTCGCTCTTTAAGGAAAATCAGCATGGCTCAACCAAACCTGCTTGACGTCGACTGGAGCAAGATTCCGGCGCCAACGGACGACGGCGCGGCCAGGCATCTGGTCGGTATGAAGGTCCCCCCGATCGGGCTGGTGGCCACCGACGACAGTTCGGTGATGCTGGCCTCGCTGCCGGGCCGCACGGTGGTGTTCGCCTATCCGCGCACCGGGGAGCCCGGCAAGATCGGCCTGGTCGATGACTGGGACATGATTCCGGGCGCGCGGGGCTGCACGCCGCAGACTTGCGCGTTCCGCGACCTGTTCGCGGAATTAAAGGCGGCGGGCGCGTCACACGTGTTCGGCCTGTCGACCCAGAGCAATGCCTACCAGACCGAGATGGCGTCCCGGCTGCATCTGCCGTTCCCGGTTTTGTCGGATGAAAAACTGGCGCTGACACGCGCGCTCAACCTGCCGGTCATGGAGGTTGCGGGCCTGATTCTGATCAAGCGGCTCGCGCTGATCATCGACAATGGCCGCATCACCCACGTGTTCTATCCGGTATTCCCGCCGGATCGGAACGCCGGAGACGTGCTGCAATGTCTGAAAGACAACCCGGCTTAGGAGCCGGCCGACCGTTTATCGAGATCGGCCCGCACGGCCGCGAACACGCTGCGGAACATATCGGGCGTCAGCACGCCGGTATTCGTGTTGTAGCGCGAGCAATGATAGCTGTCGTAAAGTTTTAGCGCGCCGGTGCGATGTACCGCGCCATGGGCGAACGGCGCTTCCGCCGCCCGCAAACCCAGCACCTTCAGCGTCGTATCATGGGCCACGCGGCCGAGCACGACGATCGCGTGCAGGTTCTGCATAGTCTCGATCTTTGCGGCAAGGTAACGTCGGCAGGTGTTGATCTCGACCGGCAACGGCTTGTTCTGCGGCGGCACACAACTGACCGCGTTACCGATCCGGCAATCAATCAAGGTCAGCCCGTCATCGGGTCGTGCCTGATAGACGCCTTTGGCAAAGCCATATTCCAGCAAGGTGGCATAGAGCAGGTCGCCGGCGTAGTCGCCGGTGAAGGGGCGGCCAGTCCGGTTGGCGCCCTGCATACCCGGCGCAAGGCCGACGATGAGCAGGCGTGCCTTGGGATCGCCGAACGAGGGTACCGGTGAATTGAACCAGGTCGGTTCGCGGAGGCGCGCTTCCTCGCGGAAGCTGACCAGCCTTGGACAGAGCGGGCAATTGCGATCGGGCTCGGAATGGGGGAGGGCTGCCCCGGCAACGGGTTTCGCCGGCCGGTCGTTCTCAGTCGTCGAAATCGTCGTCACCGCCTCTCGGCGCCGTGGTGGTGGCGCGCTGCAGGAATTGGGGCGCGTGATGGCGCGGCTCGCGCGGGGCAGGACGCTCGGAGGGGTCGCGGCCAAGCTTGGATTGCAGTTCCACGAGGTCGGTGAAGACATCGGCCTGGCGCCGCAGCTCGTCGGCGATCATCGGTGGCTGGCTTGCTATGGTCGAGATCACGGTCACCCGGACACCGCGGCGCTGCACCGCCTCGACCAGCGAACGGAAATCGCCGTCACCGGAAAACAGCACGATCTGATCGACATGCTCGGCGAGTTCCATCGCATCGACCGCGAGTTCGATGTCCATGTTGCCCTTGACCTTGCGGCGGCCGCTGGCATCGATGAATTCCTTGGTCGCCTTGGTGACGACGGTGTAACCATTGTAGTCGAGCCAATCGATCAGCGGACGGATCGACGAATATTCCTGATCCTCGATAATCGCGGTGTAATAGAATGCGCGTACGAGGGTCCCGCGGCTCTGAAATTCTTTCAACAGGCGCTTGTAGTCGATGTCAAAGCCGAGTGTCTTGGCGGTCGCATAGAGGTTGGCGCCATCGATAAAGAGCGCAATCTTGTTGGAAGCAGGGGACATCACGTTCACTCGGGTTGTTAACGTTCTTGGCGCAGCGGCAATAGCGCGCATCCGGAATGGGTCGTCTTGAGTGCGGTTGAATCTGACTCGACAAGCGCCACCGTAAATGTGGTGTGGCGAGGGCCAGAAAACCCATACCTTCGACTTGTAATTAGTCGATTTCTTGTCGCGGCGGTATCCGACCTATGTCTGGATGTGTCCGGACACTCCGGCGATGCCGCCCAGTTCATGGGTTAGCAGAGCCGATTGCGGAGGCCAAATCACAAATTGGTCTTGCGGAACGGTTCTGGTCGCTATAACTACCGGACCTATTCATCATATTCGATCCCATTTAACGGAGCGACAATCGATGGCGCGCGTCACCGTGGAAGATTGTATTGATAAGGTCGACAATCGGTTCGACCTGGTTCTGCTGGCGGCGCACCGAGCCCGCATGATTTCGTCCGGCTCGCAACTCACAGTCGACCGAGATAACGACAAAAACCCGGTTGTGTCGCTGCGCGAAATCGCGGATTCGACGATTTCCCCCGAGGATTTGCGCGAGGAGCTGGTTCATTCGCTGCAGAAATTCGTCGAGGTTGACGAGCCGGAGCCCGATACGGT
>JAGXAJ010000113.1 GCA_018971625.1 Pseudomonadota bacterium | reverse complement strand
CGGTCGGCTGCGACGTCATTTACCCCGAACAGACGCCTGTAATCCCGTGCTGAAATCTGAAGCAGCGCTCCCTCGGCAAGCGCATCGAGCTTCTCCTGAAGCTCTGGCAAACTGAAATTGACCCGCAGTGGTTTCATTGCGCAACCTCCGCCCTTTCCTCGTCCTGACTCAGACTTCGCTCCAGTGCAGCTATCAGCTCGAAGCGATTGACGATACCGATTATCCTGGAGGCCCTCGCGACGGGAATCTGGGCGACTTTGCGCACATCCATCGCCATGATCACGTCGTTGACCGTGGCGGTTTCGTCGACGCAGACCGGATTTGGCGTCATGACAGCCCCCACGCGCAGTGCGCGCATCCGTTCGCGAGCAGGCCCACCTTCCTCGATCCCAAGAATCTCCTCCAGCCAGTTTCCTGCCGGAGGCCTCACACCCAGTTCGTCTCGATGGAGCAGATCGCCTTCCGAGACAATCCCGACCAGGCGGCCGTCCTTGTCCAATACTGGAAGCCCTCTCTGGTTCGTCTGCAACAACAGCCGCGCCGCTTCGATGATGGGCGTCTCAGGCTTCACCGTTGCAAACGAACTCCGCATGACTTCCGTGACGCGCATGACCTGCCTCTTATCGCGGGGACTGTATTGTGCTCCGAGCTGTTGCTACCGCTGTCGCCATGAATTGATCCATCATTCGACGTATTTCGACCTCGCTTATTCCTCTTGGCGCGAGGCCTTCGGCAATGCGCTCGATCGTCCCTCCCATGGTCGGGTTCGCGACGGCGACCCCGATGATCTCGTCGCCATATGCCGCGACGGCATTCCCGGCCTTGCCGAGCTGTTCTGCCGCCCATTTCGCCAATGCCTTGACCGCCCTCTCCATGTCTGAAATTTGACGTCTTGCCGGTGGGCAAATTCCATCTCAAGAGCGTGTTCTCGTTGGGATAACGATGTCATGGCTCGCTTCCTTTTTTCAGTTCTTCTCAACATATCGATTTGTGCAGTATTCGCCGTTGATCCACGTCAACGCGGGAAGGAGCGGGATCGGGTTTTCTTGACGCTGTCCAAGCTGAACCTTTTCCTGGATGAGGCAAGATGAGGACCAGTGCGCTTCGAGACAGTACTGCTCTGCCGAACCTCGCCCTGGTGACCTGGTCGCAGGACGGCCCGGACTGTTCGGCGATTTTCCGCAAGATCGCCAAGGCTTGTGTCCACGCGGTTCGGACCAATCGGCAGCGCGCCGTAGGGGGTGACCCGGATGCTGTTCACACGATGCGGATCGGACTCACCAAGCTTCGCGCCGCAACTCTGTTTTTTGAGCCCTGGATTTCAGCGGCTGAGTGGCAGCTCCTTGACAAGGAGCTTGACTGGCTGAACTCAGCTCTCGGAAAAGCTCGAAATCTCGATGTCACTATCGAATATTCGAAGAGAAGGCGATACCGACACTGGGCAGCACAGTCCCGCCGCAAGCTATTGCGGTCGCACGACAAGGTCCATCGCCAGCTGGTGAGGAAGCTTTGCTCGGCCCGATACAACGGCCTGATGCTGGAGCTCGACCGCTTGCTCGGGAAACGTCGTTCACCCAAGGATAGCGAAGCAGCGCCGCTCGAAGGCGTAAGCACCTTTTGCGAAAAGCGCCTGCGCACCTGGCGAGATGAACTTTCCAGACAGGGACGGCATGTCTGCACTTTCGGAGCCAAGCGGCAGCACCGGCTGCGAATTCAAAGCAAGAACTACCGCTATGCGGTGGAAAGTTTGCTCCGTCTGAATATTCCACTCTCGCTAGAAGATTTTTCCTACTGCGAGATCGCGAAGCAGGTACACAAAGCTCTGGGCGATCTGCGGGACCTCAGACGTCTGCGCAGATCAATCGGAAGCCGACCGCCGCAATACCGAAAACACAGGCGCAAACTGGAAAGGCGTATCGAACGATTGTTGCACTGAATATTACCTCGAACGTGTCGATATCGACAGAGGCCCATGCTTGCGGTCCCCCAATAAAAAACGCCTTCCTTGATCGACATCAAAGCGGCCTTTGACGTCCATGCGACTGTTTTTGTGCAAGTGGAGAGAGTCGTTATGATCAAGAGCATTCTGGTCCATATTCCCACTGAACGGCCGATACGGCCGGTGACAGATGTTGCGATATCGCTGGCGCAAACGTCTGGCGCCGAGCTCGATGCCCTCTCCCTCGGCTATATATCAACCAGCGCCGCCTTCGTCGTGGAGGGCGCCGCTGCCACTGTGCTTGCGGCCAATCTCGACCTCGAGCAGCAACGGGCCGCCCAACGCACCGCCGCAGCGCTTGCCGTTTTCGAAGTCGCGGCACGAAATGCCGGCGTGTCCTACCGATCACACTCGATTGAAGGCATTCCGGCGGACGCAGCCGATGCAATTGGTGCCGCGGCGCGGCTTCATGATCTGTCAGTCGTTTTACAGCCAGATGTTGATCGTCACACATTTGACAACACGATCTCTCGGGACATCCTTCTACAGGCCGGCGGGCCCGTGCTTTTCGTTCCCTACATTTTCAACGGTCCGTTCCAGCCCAAACGTATTGGGATCTGCTGGGACGGAAGTCGGCTTGCATCGCGAGCCCTTCGTGATGCCCATCTTTTTCTCGCCCGGGCCAACTATTTGTGCGCTCTTTCGATCGACGCATCCGGCACGACACCGGCCGAGGCGTCGCTTGAGAAGCTGGGGAAATACCTGGCCCGTTACGGACACCCCACAAAACTCGTCGATATGCCGGGCGTGGGCATCGATATTCAACCCTTGATCCTGTCGCTGGCGGCCGACGAAAACCTGGACATGCTGGTGCTTGGAGCCTACGGGCATTCACCCCTGCGGGAAGGAATTTTAGGCGGAGTGACGCGCGCGATGATGCAGACCATGACCTTGCCGACACTAATGTCGCATTGAAAGGCCGACGGTATGGCAACGCGCCTATCGCAGATGATGCGAGCAAGAGGATGACATGACGCTCTCCACCAACCTTGATCGGATCTTATCCGGAGATTCCCAAATTCGCGCGCGCGAACTTATGTCAGGAAATGTCGTGACCATCGGCGCTGACGCTCCTGTAAAGGACGCCATAGCGACCATGCTGTCTCACCGCATCAGTGGCCTGCCGGTCGTTGACCCCCAGGGAAGGCTCGTCGGAATTGTTTCGGAAGGTGATTTTCTCCGTCGCGCGGAAATCGGAACGGAGAAGAAACGGGGCCGATGGCTCTCCTTTCTCGCTGGTACTGACCGGGTCGCGCTGGATTTTGCCCGCCAGCATGGTCGCAAGGTTAGCGAGATCATGACCCCTGACCCGGTTACGATCGATGAGAACACGTCACTTGAGCAGATTGTTCGCCTGATGGAGTCCCGCAATGTGAAGCGGTTTCCAGTCGTGCGTGGCAACGCGATAGTCGGGATGGTTACCCGAGCAGACTTCATGACAGCGATTTCCCAGCTTGCACGTGGCACGGGGGTTTGTTCGTACACGGACGATCATATTCGCAACTCGGTTCTGGCCGCTCTTTCGCGGGTTCCCTGGAAGCCATACGCGCTTGACGTAACCGTCCAGGATGCAATGGTGACCTTGCGGGGCTCCGTCAAAAGCGACAACGAGCGCAAGGCGGTTGTCGTTGCCGCGGAAAACGTTGCGGGTGTCAGGCAAATCTACGATCAACTGACCATATATCCGCCAGCAGAAGAGGACCTGGGAGGTGGCGATATTGCCTCCCTGGAGGAAGAATCTTCCGCGGAAGATGACGTGCCGATATAGGCAGGTGTCCGACCCGACAGGTCGCTAAAGCGCCGGCGCGATATCCGTATTGTTACTTCAGAGAACAAACGAAATATCGGTAATCGCCAGTGTGGGTAAAATGCTTCCATCCTTGGCAGGAGGCACTGATGAATACGACCATCCATAATGCAGACGGTGCGGTTCATGTACGCATTGTAACGTTAGCTCTCATGGCGGCCATTGCGATTACCGGATTTGCGATCGCGGTGCGGCTCGACGCCAGCAATGGAATGCAGCCGAATATCCATGCAAGCCGGACACTCAAAGCTCCGGTTCAGCGCAGGCGGCCGATAGCGACATCACTTGCGGTGCACCGAAGCGCATTGTTTCGGCCTGCATTCAGCCAGGTCATCATCGTTTGACCTCGATCAAACCCTCAAGCCGCCGAGCATAGTAGTTTTTCTAGCAATGGCACGAAGATGAAAAAATCAATTCCTGAATTGACAATTTCTCTGGCAAACGTCGCAACCATCGCGGCTAAAGCCCGGCAATTTGATGTCAAGGACGTTGTGACCGACCCTGATTCCAGTTCCAATGCCGCCGATGATGCAATGCTGTCGGTCCTCGAAGATCATGGGGACGATCCGGTTCGACTGGAATTAACCGCAATCATTCGCGGCCTGAACGAGGATGAGCAGATCGATCTCGTAGCGCTGGCGTGGCTGGGCCGCGGCGACGGGAATGTCGACGATTGGGACGATCTTCGCGCAGAAGCGTCTCATGCCCACAACAAGCGCACGGCTGAATATCTGTTTGGCATTCCGCTGCTCGGCGACCTTCTCGAAGATGGTCTCTCTCAGTTCGGCCATTCCATGGAAGAGTTCGAGCAGCCGCTTTGACGAAGTAGTGGGGATTGATGCCGTATCGTTCAAACCACGATTTACCGGCCCCGGTGCGCAATCATTTGCCAGCGCACGCGCAGGATATCTATCGCGAGGTGTTCAATCATGCCTTCGCGTCACGTCGCGGCGATCCGCGCCAGGAAGAAATCACTCATCGCACCGCTTGGGCCGCGGTTAAGCGGTCCTACGTCAAATCAGGTGACGGCTGGGCCGTTCCAGAACAATCCAGATCCGGCAATCGCATCCAGAGATCACTGCTGAAGACTTAATGGGAGAAGCCGGAGCCGAGCGATCGGCTTCTGTCACCGCAATAGGATCGTTCATGGAACTCAAGCAGGCAATTTATGGCCGTCGAGCGGTTCGCGAGTACACGACGGCAGCCGTTGATGAGATTGAAATTCGGCAGATCATCGACGCCGCCATCCAGGCGCCGAGCGCGGTCAATCAGCAACCCTGGTTGTTTACGGTGGTACGTGATAGCGCGCTGCTGTCGCGCATCTCCGATGACACAAAGGCTCACATGCTCCGGAATTCGCAAGCGGCGCTCGCCTCTCATCATTTCCAGACCATATTGAACGATCCGAATTTCAATATTTTCTACCGCGCGCCGGCATTGATCGTAATTTCCGCACCAGCCGGCCCATGGGTGGTTGAAGATTGTGCACTCGCAGCAGAAAACCTGATGCTGGCGGCGCATGAAGCCGGGCTCGGAACATGCTGGATCGGCTTTGCTCAGGGATGGCTTGCTACGCCTGACGGCAAGTCAATTTTGAAGCTTTCCGCCCATGAGACGCCGGTAGCTCCCATTATCGTCGGACATCCCAAGTCCGAAGCACCTGCCGTAATCCGGAAGCCAGCGCGAATCGACTGGGTATAGCGAGCCAGACATAGGTCGAGGAAATGGCCGCGCGGATTTTGAGATGCGGCCACCCAAGCGGAGCAGAACTCCGCTACTACGCTGCGGTTCGGCTCTCTACTCGCAGTTTGCGGTTCGCCGCCATCGTCATTTCTACTCAGCCATGAGTTCGGTGCGGTGGCCACACGATGAAGGTCTTTCGCACTCGATTCGGAGCGCTCAAGCCCGCCCCGCATGGGCCGGCAACTCTTGTAAGTGTTGCTGCACGTCGCACAAACTCGTCAGTCCGTCATAGGAGGCGCGGCCGCATCCGCGCCAGCTTGCGTTTGCGTGCGGTGAATGGAGCGTAGACGCTTACTTCATCCCTTTGTAGTGGCATGATCCGCACGGCGTCACTGTCTTTGCGGCCAAAATCACTTCAAGCTCTAAGTCATGCCGAAAGACGCGTGCGCACGGGATCAATATGACTCCGCAAAGTATATAAACTGCTCGCATAGACCTTTTGGCAATTGCAGATGGTTCGCGCGTTGGTCTATCAGATCCAGTTTCGTACTTAGCGCGCTACGGTCAATTTCCGTTCCTTGAGCTTCCATCTCGCTCTCAATCAACCTGATCTCGTCATATAGCCGCCTAATCCTGAGCTGCATCATCTAGTCGTACAACTGCGGCAGGAACTTAAACAAGGGGAACAGCAACGCCGCCGATGGGATAAGCACGACAAGCGCCTTCTCCACCAATGTCGCGAGCCAGAAGTGGAAGATATCCTTGCAAGAATGGCCGGCCAGTTTTGTAGAAGCGCTGGGCTTCTTGACTGAGCGGAACATCGATTGATTCGGCTGCAGGAAATTGTCCCGCCTTCTGGAAAATCCCCGGCTGGGAGTGAAATGGCCGATCGTCTAGAAGAGACGATTTTTGAAAAATTGGAAGCTGGATCAGTTCCGACGAAGGTCTTCCGTTGCCTTTGCGCATTAAATAGCTCCCATACGCTGATGGCCGCCGCCATCAGCGGCCACGGTCGGAGGATTCGACTAAACTTCCGAACAACATCTCTTTCATCTGACTTTCGCCGACTTCGCGGGCAATAAGGTCTGGTTCCCATTATGAACAAGAACGGCACCAATAAGCTAGCGCCGGTTGCACCCTTGTAACTGTCTGCAATAGGCCGGTGTTTAACTCAGGTGATCGCCATTCATCCGAAATCATCCTAAATCAACGTTTAAAAATTTCCTGAAATCCGGTTTGGAACGGTCAGATGCAGTCTTCATCTACCCAGTATGGTGCTGTCCCTCCCCCAGTAACCCCCAGCTGCCCGAGATGCGGGAAGAAGCTAAGGTTGATCCAAAAGCTGTTCGATCCGAAGATGAGTCAAGAGGTTCGGACATACAGATGTCCGTGCGGCGAAGTTCTGTGGGATGACCAAAAGGGGTGAGACGAAACACTGTTCCGTGACAAGCCATTAAGTCGCATCATTGGGCTTCGGCTCTGCAGCTAGGTGGCTGAGAGACCAAGTGCGCCATGTTGTCGCGCGGCCACACGGCTTCGGATTCTGCAAGCGCTCCTCTATGGCCAACGAGTATGGCAACATTACTGACGTAGGAATGCGGAGAGTCGTCGGGCTGGCTGGGCCGCCTGCTTTTGGCAAAAATGACTCGATATCCTCGCCTTAGAAGCGCACGACGACTTTCGCGCTACTCGAAGGAGGCGTGCATGCCAGATTTTATTATTGAGGCGAATATCGCCCAGTTTAAAGAACTTTTGGCTCGGGAAACAGACACCAAGAAAATCGCTACCCTGCACAGGCTACTGGCGGAGCAGAAAGCAAAGCGGGCTGACTTGTTATGCGAAGGGGCCGAAGCCAGAGGCCGCCGAGCAAGCATTCAGAACAGCTTAAAATTGCAGCAAGGCAGGCTGGGTGCTGCAAGCGCAAGTTTATGTCATACTCGAATGGGGACCCAGCACCATTGAATCGTGATCTGCAATTGATTGCCAGTGATCGAGATGAACGCCCGGCTGGAAAAGTGTTCGAGGAAATCGAGGAGACGCCCCCCGCGGCAAGACCTGCGACCCCATCATGGGCATCATCGAGGAGGCACAGGATCATAAAGGAATTCAAGGCCACTCCCGCGCTCGACGCCGGGCTCCTGGCGGCGACGCAGCCGGCCGAGCATCCCGAGATCGCCCGCTACAGCACACTCGACGAGACCCTGACGCCCGGGTAGCTTAGCCCGAAATCCTTTTCCGTTCCCCCGCGGTAAGCCGCTGCTGGCGCCATCCTGCCCTTGAGCTATGTCCTGACCTGCCGCGCGATGCGCAGGAACTGCTCTTTGAGCACGCGACGACAGCGGAACGACAATCTCCGACATTCGCTTGCCGTCTATCTGCACGACCGCCATCCGCGAACGGGCCACCCGCCTAAACCGACGGCGCTCGCCTGAGCGCATGCCGTCCAAACCCAGCCTATCAGATATCGCACGTCTTAGTCAGCTCGCCGCGCCAACCTCGTCAGACTGCGAATTGCACGCCTAAGCTTACTTAGCACCTGAGAGGTCAGCGAATACGCGCTCAGCCGCTTTCGCGAAGCTGATCGGGTAATGCCCCTCCTCCTCGCGTGAGCAGGCGCAAAGCCAAAAACTTATGGTTCCTCTCATGATCGCCACCCTGGTTGAGCAGGTGCTGGCATGCGGCGTCGAGTGTTTGCCGTAACCTGTCTTCGATCCTAGCGATATTGCGCGCGGACTGCTACCCATGTTCAACCTTGCGCCGCACAAGGTTGACCCGGCGGATTTTCCATCGTAGGTCCGCAGGCCCGAATGAAGTACGGAGCGGCGGCTGCGCTGACGAGCCCAGCGAACAAGGGACCGAGACGGCCGTTTTTTAGTCAACATCAGAACCCTTCGGAGCCCTACGTCATGCTGGTCCGATTTCTGTTCGCCGGCTGTTGCCTAATCGCGATCATCACGTCATCTGCCGCGGCGGATGCGGATCACGGCAAAGAAATTGCAAAACGATGGTGCGCAAGCTGCCATTTGGTGGAGCGTGG
>JAGXAJ010000039.1 GCA_018971625.1 Pseudomonadota bacterium | reverse complement strand
TGCCAGGGCATCCTCGGCTATGTCGTGCGCTGGATCGATCAGGGCGTCGGCTGCTCCAAGGTGCCCGACATCCATGACATCGGCCTGATGGAAGATCGCGCCACGCTGCGGATCTCGAGCCAGCACCTCGCCAACTGGCTGCATCAAGGTGTCGTCACCGGCGAGCAGGTGATGGAATCGCTGAAGCGGATGGCGGTCGTGGTCGACGGCCAGAACAAGGGCGATCCACTGTACCGGCCGATGGCACCCGGCTTCGACGGCGTTGCCTTCAAGGCCGCCTGCGACCTTGTGTTCAAGGGCCGCGAACAGCCCAATGGCTACACCGAATACATCCTGACTGCGCGCCGCAGGGAAGCCAAGGCAGCGGGTTAGTTAGCGATCGCGGCCCGTCATCATTCGGCTGAGCTGATAATTCATCACACATGTCCCGTGGGAAATGCCGCAGATGACGCGACCGTCATCTACACGTTCGAGGCCGCGGACGTCGTCGGCAGCATTTCCTCCATTGACGCTTTCGTTTGATAGATGGTCCAGAGACGTCGATGCGCCGTTGACGGAAAGGGACCGCGCCCTCTCGTGCTGGACGCGTCTGGCCGGTCGGGTGTAATCCTCCTCCAGGCATTCGTGATAGGTAATCGCGGCAAAGCGAACGCTGAAGATGTTGGAGCTAGATCGCGAGATGTGGACCAGCACGGCAATCACCCAGAGGCTCGAGATCGAATACCCGATTATCCAAGGGCCGTTCGGGGACGGATTATCATCCGTCGAGCTCGTATCCTCCGTCTCGAATGCAGGAGGAATTGGAATTTTCGGTGCTAACAGCTTCTCGCCAAAAGAGATCGTTCAGGTTAGCCGTGATATCAAGTCGCGGACGGAGAAGCCGTTTGGCTTAAATTTGTGGGTCGGTGATGCGGTCCGGCCAACGCTCAGTGCCGAGGATTTCGAGCGCGCCTGTTCGTTGTTCGATTCCTATTGGCACGAACTCGGCATCGATCGTCCTGTTCGGCCAAGGGATTTCGCACAAGATTACGAAGCCCAGGTGGAGGCAGTGCTCGAAGCCAAACCGCACGTCGTCAGCTTTGTTTTCGGGGCACCCTCGCAAGAGGTCATCAAAGCTTGTCACGGTCGGAAGATTTTCATCGTCGGTACCGCGACAAACGTTGACGAAGCGCGCCACCTTGAAGAAGTCGGCGTCGATGCGCTCGTCGCGACGGGATTTGAAGCCGGTGGCCATAGGCCATCGTTCCTGATGAAGGCTGAAGCGTCCCTTATCGGCACCCTCGCTTTGGTGCCCCAGGTTGTCGACGCCGTAAGGGTTCCGGTCATCGCCGCCGGAGGCATTGCCGATGGCCGCGGGATTGCAGCCGCACTCGCACTCGGTGCTCAGGCAGTGCAAATGGGCACTGCATTCCTTGCATGCGAGGAATCCGCGGTTAGCTCAATCCATCGTGACATGTTGCTTCAAGCGAGGGTCACTGATACGCGGCTCACTCGGGTGTTTAGCGGCCGGCTATTGCGGGCTATTCGCAACCGTTTCATGGACGAGATGGAAACGCGGCCGGCGGAACTGCTGCCCTATCCGTTCCAGAGCTGGCTAATGGCCACATTGCGTAAGGCAGCGGCCAACCAGGGACGCGGGGATTTGCTCGCGCTGCAAGCGGGACAGATCAGCCCATTGCTCAAGCATATGCATGCCGCCCGTCTGATCATTGATCTGGTACATCAGACCACCGAGGTCATCGGCAAGCTTTCACGTCAATCCTGACCATCCGCAACACGGCTGAACCCCGATCTTTTTTGCGCCTACGTTGAGGAGAGGAACGATTGAGCTTTTTTGCGATTCCACCTCTGTGCGACGGCATCCTGGCGCGAATGCGAGGCCTCCACGAATTCATCGAACTGCTCGCCGCAGCCGCGCTTACAGGCACCGCGCTCCAGACTGTGGGCTTAAAGGCCGGGCTGGTGGCTTTGCGCTCGCCGTTGCCCGCCCGGCTCGAGCGGATAATTCGCCTCATGAAGGCCGGATCGCCCGCGCTGCCGCGAAGGCGTACGATCCCTAGAACGCGATCAATTTCAGCAGCGAGATCACGCCGATGATGATGACGATGATGCGCACGATTTTCTTGGCGCGACCGTCGAGCGGCAGCATATTGATCAGATACAGAACGAGAATGACAACCAGAAAGATGATGAGTGCGCTGATAAGCATGGGTGCCCCTTTTTAAAAACCCGCCAGATGAGAAAAGCGCTGTCATACCCTTGACGTCGGACCCGGCCCGCCGGTTGCCGCGCTGGAACCCGGCGAAGCAGGAGAAAGCCGAGGCCTTTCAAGGCTCCGGGACGCTGCTGCCTGAATATCTACCAGTTTTGATCACAGGCGCGAAGCTGAACTTTGTTCAAGGCTGTTGATCGCCGGGTCGAAGGAGTTCTCCGATCCCTACTCACCCGACGCCACCACCGGCACGCCCTGATAACGCGCGCTGAGCCGTCGCGAGACCGGTGAGAAATTCAACGTGCCGCCGCGCCGGCCGCTTCGGCCGGCGACCACCATCAGTCCGCTGACCGCAGAAACCAGGTCGCCCTTGCGCAGCGTCGGATCATTTTCGATCTTGATCCTGGCAAGGCCGATCTGGTCCTTGCCGTTACAGGTGCAGCCCGCCACGATCTCGTTGCGAAAGCGAAATGCATTCGGCAGCTCGGAATAGGGTTTTCCGGCCTCGGTCGCGGCACTATCGATACTGCTGCCATAGACCAGTTTGGTCTCGCTGGCTGGGCAGAAGTTGTTGCAGACCGCCGCCCGGCTTTCATTGCTGGGCCCCGAGACCGGGAAATAGCGTCCGTCGCAGGTACGCACGCAATAGGCCTGACCACCGGCAAGACGACGGCGCGCCTCGCCGGGCGAAGCTGGCGCATTCGCCTCACGTTCGTTGGCGAACGGCAACGGCATGGAAGGAGCGTGCGGCTGGCGGGCACCAAACGGACCGAACAGCGCTGAGAAGAAATCTTCCGCATGCGCCGTGCCAGCCAACGCCGGGACACACAACACAACCAACGCTCCCACCAGCCTGCCCAACCGTCCGATCATATTGGCCTCGCGAGCGGTTGCTCTGCTCAGTAGATTGACGACACCGACAGGTTCATCGCCTGACGACCTGATGGCAACGTGGTCACTACAGGACGCGTCGGCATCGCGGCGGCACGAGCCGGCGTTGCGGCGCTTGCTTCGATATGCGGTCCGGCCTTCGGCAG
This sequence comes from Pseudomonadota bacterium, assembly GCA_018971625.1. Lineage (GTDB taxonomy): Bacteria > Pseudomonadota > Alphaproteobacteria > Rhizobiales > Xanthobacteraceae > Bradyrhizobium. The sequence goes on along the minus strand of JAGXAJ010000039.1, from coordinate 35,642 downwards.
CACCACCACCTTGGTGCCCACATTGACCCGGCTAAACAGGTCTTCAACATCCGCATTGGTCAGCCGGATACAGCCGCTGGAAACGAACTTGCCGATGGTGGTGAGATCGTTGGTGCCGTGGATGCGATATTCGCTGGTGCCGAGATACATTGCGCGCGCGCCGAGCGGATTGCCGGGGCCCCCCGCCATGAAGCGCGGCAAATAAGGCTGCCGCGCTATCATCTCTGCCGGCGGATGCCAATCCGGCCATTCGGCTTTTCGGCTAATGGTCTGCGTTCCGGCCCAGGTAAAGCCCTGGCGACCAACGCCAACGCCGTAGCGGATCGCGCGGCCCTGGCCGAGCACATAGTAAAGCGTGGTATTGCCGGTATCGATGATGACCGTGCCCGGCGCCTCGCGGGTATTGAGATTGACGATGGCGCGCTGCAACCGCTCGGGCAGCCCCGTCGCGCGGTCATTATCATTATTATCATTATTGCCGGCCGCAGCTTCATCCGGCGAAACCATGATGTTGTCGGAAGGGAAGCCGCTTTGCGCCGTGGAGGCGTAGCCCAGCATTTGTGCTGCGGCCTCGCCGGAAAAAGCCACCGATATCGACAGGAGCCCACCGAACATCAAACCGTGAGCGATGCGCCGCGATCGGCTGCGCGCGCCTGAAACATCGCGTGAGAGATTCTGGGCCATGTGCCGCCCCCGCTGATGCGCATCGCAGCGATGCGCTGGATCAGAAACACGACGGCGGCGCTGTAGTTCCGTGGCAAACGCGATAGGGCAGCATTTTGTCAACCAAGTAGCCCCTGGCATTTCTGCGATGGAACTTTTTCCCTTCATACCCGTTGTGCGCTGACGAAGCCCGGCCCGCAACGCGCACCGGCGTCCTGACCGTTCGCGCTGGGAGAGTTAGTTGCGTGTCCTTCCCGATGAGCGTGGGCCTGCTGACGCAAGCGGCACACCTTTGCCTGAGAGCAAAGTCGAGCAGCCGCCGCTAATTCGTCGCACTGAACTGGTGGCGTTTGCGCTGGTCTTTCTGCTGGCGATTTGCGTGGCCGTGGTGCTCTACGTCGGCAAGGCTTTTTTCCTGCCGGTGGTATCGGCGTTCGTGGTCGGCACCATGCTGTCACCGGCAGCCAGCTTCCTGGAGCGATACCGGATCCCCCGGGCCTTATCCGCGGTGTTGATCGTCAGCGCCGTCGGGGCTGGCGCGGCACTCATGGTCGGATTGATCTCCGCGCCGCTGGTGGAATGGAGCACGCGGCTTCCCGAACTGGGAGCGCAGCTAAAAGACAAAATGCATGTATTCGACCGGCCGCTGGCGCTCTGGCATGAACTGCAGACCATGGTCGGCATTCCTGCCGGCTCCGGCACGGGATTCCCGTTACCGAAATTCGATTGGGTCGAGCCGGCGATAGGATTCCTGTCGCCGACCTTCACGGAGTTCCTGCTTTTCATCGCGACATTGATCCTGTTCATCGCGAGCTGGCGCGACCTGCGGCGCGCGCTGATCATGACATTTGCCGATCACGCGGCGCGCCTGCGCATGTTGCGTATCCTCAACGAAATCGAAGACCATCTCGGCGGCTACCTGCTCACCGTCACGATGATCAATATGGGTGTCGGCGTCGCCACCGGCGCTATTTGCGCGATCACCAGCACGCCCAATCCGGCCGGACTAGGCGCGCTGGCAGCAGCCCTGAACTTCTTCCCGATCATCGGCCCGATCGCGATGTTCGTGATCCTGGCGTTGGTCGGCGTTGTCACCGCGAGCACGCTCGGCGCGGGACTAATCGCCGCATTGCTGTTTGGCGGGGTGACGTTCCTCGATGGTCATTTTGTCACACCGACCATTATCGGGCGCCGGCTGGAGCTTAATGCACTCGCGGTCTTTGTGGCGCTGGCGTTCTGGACATGGCTGTGGGGACCGATGGGCGGCTTTTTGTCCTCGCCGCTCCTGATGGTGGCGCTGGTGCTCAAGGAGCATTTGATGCCGGTGGATTCGCCGCAACTTCCTCCGGATTGATCGCTCTCTCGCAAGGTTGAGGAACTTAAGGGAACCCGGGGCGTTTCCTCCTGCAACCCGGGAGCTTTTGATGTCGAGTACGGATGGCGAAATCGGAATGCGAAATCTGACGGATAAAGCGACCTCTGAACGCTTGGAAAAGGATATAGCGGCCGTGAAAAACGATATCTCAGCGCTGACCGACCAGATCACCGACGTGCTGAACAACTTCGCCGGCACGGCCCAAAAACAGGCGCGGCGCGGCTACAGGCAGGCGCGCGCCAATGTCGATGCCGCCGTCGATGACATGTCCGAGCGCGGAGCGGCCGCGATGGATGCCGCGCAGGATGCAGCCTATGGAATCGAGGAATCGCTCGAGGACATCATTGCACAGCGGCCGCTTGCGACCGTCGGCCTTGCGCTCGGCCTCGGCTTCCTGATCGGCGCGGCGTGGCGCAGATAACGTTCTGGGCCTGCAATCAAACACGCGGGCGCTCGTCGTGGTCGCATCTACTCCATCGATGATTTGAATTGACTGCGGCGCAAGTGATCGCGCCGACCAGCTGCGATATTTTTTGCCCGAGGCCGCCGATGTTTCAGCGCATGATCGATGACTTCAAGCAGTCTGCCGCAACGGCCGTGCGGCTGACGTCGCTGGCGGCGGCGACGGCGTTCACCTTGTTGGTGACCTTGGCTTTCCTGTGCGCGGCTGCTTTTGTCTATGTGTTGCAGAACTATGGATTGATCCAGGCCTGCCTGGCCGGCGCGGCGTTATTCTTCGTGGTGACCCTGATTTTGGCCGGCTGCTACATGATGCGCAAGAACAGGATCCGGAAGCGCGCTGCCGAGACCGCCAAGTCGGGCGTGCAGTCCGCGCTCGCGGATCCCATGCTGGTTGCGACCGGCATCCAGTTGATCCGCGCGATTGGCATCAAAAGGCTGGTTCCGATCTTAGCCATCGGCGGACTGGCGTTGGGCCTGATGGCTAGCCGGGGCGGCTCGTCCAAGGATGAAGAAGCGCCAGAAGCCTGATGAGATTTAAGTCCTGACGAGATTTAAGTAATGCAGCGGCCGGGACGCAGTCGCTTGGCGACTTCGGTCAAAACACTGACCGCCGGTTCGCAGGCGATCGTCGGCTTGTTTTCCCCGGACTTGATCAAGAGCGAGGCCGGAGCGCCGCTGCGGGCCTCATTGCGGATTTCCCGGACAGCCGGGATGCGGATCAGGACCGAGGTATTGGCAAGATCGTTTAGCCGCAGCGCGACGGTCCGGCTCTGGATCGACGATCTGCCCAGGGCGGCGCGATCGACCTTGGCGGCACGGTTGACGGTCGCTGAAGTGTCGGGATTGGTTTGGCCAACGTGGTTCAGGACGCTATGCTGAACCAGATCGCGGCCCCACGCCACTGCGCCGAAGGTTAGCGACAGTACGGCTGCCCCGAAAATACCCTTGGATATTCCGCTGGATAGGACTGCCATGACATTACCCCCGCCCCATGGCGATCAACGGTGTAACGCGGCCCGAAGGAAGAGGTTCAGGGAGCGGCCATCACTTAACCGTGTATTAAAAAAGTTCACGGCGATGGGAACGAGTTCGGGGCGTTTGGCGTAGTCCCCGCAGCCGGTCATCCCCCCTGCCCCATTGATCGGCGACGTGGGGCGCAGCTGTGGTGATGCCAGCTGCGCCCTGCTTTATTTTGCTGGAATATACACGCTCTTTCACTTGCCGCCCCACCAGCCGCCCCACCATTGGGCGGACGATCCTGCTATTGCCGTTGGTACTTGCTCCGCGGATAAGGAGGTGCGCGGACACTCCCGGAAAAGAAAAATGCCCAGCAGAATTGATGAGTACTCCTTAGCGCGCTCGATCCGGATGCCCAGCCTGGCATAATAGGCGACCGAATTGCCGATTGCTCCCGCCGCATGCAGGCACGCCCAATTGCAACCAGACGTTAGTCTAGGATGGACTCCCCCTTATCGGAGGACCAAAATCGACGTCAGCCGCTCTGAGCGCGGCCTCAAGCCAGCGGGGGATATGGTGCGGATCGCGCGAGCCAGCATCGAGAACTTTCGGGGACTTAGAAGGGCCGACGTCCACTTTTCTGGAACATCCGTACTGCTCGGCGACAACAACACGGGTAAATCAACAATATTCGAAGCCATAGAACTCGCCATTGGGCCGGACCGACTGGCGCGCACCCAAGCTATCGATGAGCACGACTTTTATGGCGGTGACTATCTCCCCATCGAAGGAGCGCCAGCAAAGAACATTGTTGTTGAAGTTGTCATCGTCGATCTCGACGTAGAGCACTGCACAAAATTTCGTAACAATCTCGAGTTTTGGCGGGAGGCCGATCGGTCACTCCTCGGACCAGGTCACGGATCGAACTTACGACAGCCGGGGATCGAACCCGCAGTTCGTATCCGTTTCGAAGGGGCTTACGATCCCGAGAATGATGACTTCACCGCCAAGACATGGTTCGCGGTGCCGCGGCATGAGGATGGCGCGCCCATGGGGCATATAAAGACGCCCGCACCTTGCTCGCCGCGGCCGTTGTGGACGATCAGTTCACGGCGACTACCCGCCCCCAACAGGGCGTTATTGTGATGACCATTCACAAAGCCAAGGGGAAGGAGTTCGATGAGGTTATAGTGTTCGAAGGCCTGTTTTCACGTTACATTCAAAGACTAGGCGCCGATGGGGAGCGATCCGCTCGCTTCAACCTGCATGTTGCTGCTACGCGGGCCCGCCGCGCGGTGTCAATCATGACACCCGAGGCTCAGCCTTGTCATCTGCTGCCGCAGCCTTCATGAGCAATCGAATTTTTCGGCAAAGGACGTGATGCTACTCGTTCAAGCTGCTTCCTTCAGCCGCTTGGCAATTTTTGCGATCGTTGCGCGGCTGCATCCAGTCACGCTCTGGATCTCTAGCCCTCGTCGCGAGCCCAAAACATTGCCCGTTCTATCCGTTCGGCCAAGTCGCGCGACGCTTCCGGAGAGAGGAAAGGTATCTGGTGTGCCATTCCTCGACGACTCGCTGCGCGTACCCCAGCGTGGTGCCATCGAACTGGGCATCTTCAGAATGTGACACTGCTGTCATTCCTCTAAGCGGCTTTCTTCAGGCGCTTGGCAATCTTCGCCACGGTGGCTCGGCTGCAGCCGGTTGTGTTCTGTATGGCGCCCCAAGACTGACCAGCGGTAAGCATTTGAGCGATTCCTTCATTCCGTTCAGTGTCCTCAGGTCGGCCCTTGTACCGACCTTCAGCCTTCGCCTTGGCCTGACCCTGCGCCTGGCGACGCCGCCGATCGTCGTAGTCCTTGCGAGCGACCGCAGCCAGCATGTCGAGCAACATGCCGTTAATAGCTTCGAACATGCGCCCAGTGAATTCGTCACCCGCGTTGGTGGCCATCATCCAAGACGTCGGTAAATCCAGCGCCACGACCCGAACACGACGCGATGTCAATTCCGCCTTGAGGCGTTCCCAGTCATCGGCCGTTAGACGGGAGAGACGGTCGACCTGTTCGACCAGCAGCACGTCGCCAGGGTGCGCGTCGGCCAACAACCGGAATAATTCCGGCCGGGCGAGCTTGGCGCCGCTCTCGTTCTCGACGTACCAGGCGGCGATCGTGAGTCCGCGCTCTGCCGCGAATGACTTCAGCTGGGTCCGCGCCCGGTTGGCATCCTGCTCGGATGTCGAAGCTCTGAGGTAAGCCCGAACGAACATTTTAAACCCCCGGGTTCATTTTGGATGGTTTATATAATATCGGTTCATTTTGAATTGTCAAACCGATTTATTGAACCAAGCGCAAAATAGTTCGCTTGGAGTAGACCCAAATTGAACCAATTATCAGGCGGGCTTCCTTGCAGCGGGGAACCGATCGGTCACGTTGTGAGTTGCAGGCTTGGAACTCGGACAACGCACGGGGCACCTGAGCACAGATGAGCATCATTACCCTTTTAATAGGCATACTGATCATCGTGGTCGTGGGTGCTATCTGCTTTTGGGTGATCGACCGGTTTGCACCAGACGGTCGCTTGGCAAACCTGCTGAAACTGCTCGTCGTGCTGATATGTTTGGGCGCGATACTTCAGCGACTGCTCATCTTGACGTACTGAGGCGAACGCCAGGAAATTCTCGATCATGATCGAAGTGCGGGGCGAGATCAGCCGCCCCGAGGCCATCCGCTGTCTCGTCGAGCTCGGGCTGAAGGCGAAAGGCAAGTAACGGAGGGCTGTTCACATGGACGGATGGACCAGGGCAACCCTATGGATCGCCGCCCTTGTGGCGTCCATAGCTGCGCCTATCAAAGGACCGACCCCAAGCCGATCAACCTGACTCCGATCAATCCGACACCGTAAGCGCGGCCCGAGCCGCCCGAAGTCGCCCCGCCGGAGCTCTACGCAGTGAGGCCCGGTGCCAGGGGCTACCAATTTAGCGCCGGAGCGCGAGCAAGCTTAAGTTCAATTTTGAACTTTGCCACTGTATAGGATCGTCAAATGACAGCGATTGGATTCACAGGCACGCAAGAAGGAATGACCGAGGCGCAGAAAGCCACATTATTGCGCTTGCTTGAGGGCGGCGCAGGAGAATTCCACCATGGCGACTGCATCGGTGCAGACGCTCAGGCCCACGCCATTGCTGTTGAATGTGGCTATTGCCCTATTCTTCATCCGCCGACAAACCATTCGAAGCGCGCGTGGTGCGATGTTCCGCCTCATCTAATGCGCCCCGAAAAGCCGTATCTTGCCAGAAACCGCGATATTGTTGATGAAGCCTCGTCGTTGATTGCAACGCCTCTTCACGCCGAAGAACAACAGCGCTCGGGCACTTGGTCTACCCTGAGATACGCACGCTCGCGAGGCAAACCTGTGTTTTTGATCCTGCCGGACGGCTCGATAGGCCGATGAAAAACGCCTTCGTCTGTGTTTAACCCAAGAACTGCTAGTAAAACGTGCAGCTGGTTACGTTGCCCGTAACGGGTGTTCCCTTGTTATTGACGGTGTGAGTTGAGCCGTTGTTGAGTACAGCCTCCAGGTAGGTGATGCTGCAGCCGCTCCAGACTCGATCTTGATGAGGTGGTACTGGCCTCGGCCAGTACCATGAGGTCGGTTACCACACGGCTCCGCCGCTGATATTCATGAATGTGATGACGTTGCCGGTGAGAGCGGAAAAGCGGCAATCCGAAGGACGATCAATAAGCCGTCGGTCCCATGAGCGGGGTTGTCTGAGCACAAGCGCCTGCGTTGAACACCAGGCATCCAGCGCCGTTTCCTGAGCTGTTCTGGACCTGCAGCTGCCCACTTGCGCTACCAGTCAGCCGATCAATGACGTAGGAGACCGTCGCATTGCCGCTCATGCCCTGAATATAAGTCATGGTGCCATTGCCACCTGCGGGAACGTTGTATTGCACGCAAGACGTCATATTTTCGCAGTGAACGTCGATGAACCTATTGACGATGCCGGGACCATTAGTTGTCACCAAAATAGCCGAGCCTGACCATGGTGTGCCGCCGCTCGAAAACCATGTGCCACCGTCGATCACCTGGTTGGATGCCGAATTAAGCGACACGCCGAACGGGGTCACGGAGCTGTTGGGAACGCAGTACATATTGTAGATATGGATAAAGCTCGGGCCGCCCCATCCTATTTCGGTGAAGACGCAGCTTCGATAGATGGGGTAGATCGCGACATTGCGGATGATATCGCCCTGCACGTTGTTGCTGTAGACCATCGGCACGGTGCCGGTGATCCCTGCATTGGCACCGAACAAAGTCAGATCGTCGATGCCGGCAAAGAACGCAGTGCGGTGACTGCTTGGATCCCCTACCGTGATGAAGGGCTGAGTGCTGGCTTCAGCGTCGCACTCCTTCAAGGTGGTACTGCTCTCACCGATGCCCTTGAGCCTGACCGTGGTCGGAATCACCAGACCGCCGCAGATCAGCGCAGTTCCTGCTGGAACCAGGGCGAACTTCCCCGATGAGCCTCCAGCGTCGGACGAGCCCGCGCCGTAGCTCGCAAAATTTAATTCACTCTGGATTGCGCTCTTGTCGTTCGTCGCCGCGCCATCGCCGCCCGCCGCGGTCCAGTTTAGCACGGCGCCGAACTGGCGGGCATTCGGGAAATTTCCGGCGTCGATGACGATCTGGAAATGATTGCCGGCCGAATCCGTGAAGCTGCCGGTCGGAGTGGTAACGGAACTGACCGTCCACGCGAAACCGCTGCCCGTACCGCCGATGCTGGATGCGGCCGCACTGAGCACGTCGCCGACCTGATAGCCATTGCCGCCGGTGCCCGTGATCGTCACGCTTTGGACGATACCGCTTGAAATGACGATAGTGGCTGTGGCGCCGGTGCCGTGGCCTCCGGTCAGTGCAACGCCATAATATGTTCCTGTGGTGTAGCTCGCCCCACCAGAACTGATCGTTCCGCCGCCCGTGCCGGCCGGAATGAAGCTATCCAGAAATGGCGACGTGCCAACATTCTTGAATGTAGCGCCGCCGCCGTCTCCGGCAGCAGCATAACCTTGCGTCTGGATGCTGGAGACACCCGTCAGATTAAGCGCGCTCGCCGCAGCGCGGGAGGAAAATACCAGTTGTGTGGTCGAGGCTGCGCTAATCTGGCAGTTCAGTGCAGCGCCCGTACAGGTGCCGGTTAAAGTAACGTTAGTGCCTTGCGTCAGTGTCTGGGTGGCCACTGCATGCCAGCCGCCGTCGTCCCCGAGATAGCGACCGGAGACGGATATGGGAGCTGCGACGCAGCCATTCAGCGACAAGGTGAAGACGTTGCAGAACGTCGTCACCTGCGTTGGTGTTAATGCGGAAGCGGCGCCGCCTGAGATCGAGCCCAGGATGCTATCGGCGGGCAATCCCGTGACGTCGGTGTAGGGGATGCCGGCGCCGATCTGGTTCTGCACGAACTTTGTCGAAGCCGCCTGGTTGTTGCTTGTGCCAACCGGCGCGGTCGGAACGACGCAGTTGGGATTATCCGCACCGCATCCAGCGTACCCTTCTCCTACAAAACTCAAGCAACAAATCGCGATCGCAAGAAAGATGGCCGCACACGCGGCGCTGATCGTGCGCATTTCCGACGACTCCAAAGGGTCGTCGCGCTATTTTCCTGCGTAGCCGCGCAGGGTTTTGATCAGAACAGCTCGAGGATCTCGATAGGTACTTCTGCCGCATCAGTGGCGGCATTCCAACCACTCGTAAATCGATAGCCCTCACCGATGAACCACTGCTCCCCCCCTGGCAGGATCGGGATTCCTCGACCACGTGCCGCAGGTTGGTTCGCAGGCACGATCCAAATCGTGTGGTCCGCACTATCGTTGAAGAAGACGATCCCGCGCCGCGAGATATTTGCGCCAATCACTTGCACCGATCGTTCGCCGACTAGTGCGCTGACCCCGGTTGGCGACGTCCTTTGGTCCTCTGGATTTCTCGCGAGCGATGGTGAACCGACAGCGAGAATGAAGAGCATAAGCAGGAATTTGTATTTTGACATGGTTCGACCTTCTCAGGTCGCGCTAGACCGGCGTAGCCGCGCCGGGGATTTCTAATTCAACACTGACGCAACTCTACATGGGCAAGTAGGGCCCAGAGTCCCGTTGCGGAGGATTAGGGGGTTTCAGAGCGTTGATCACCGCTGCAATCTTCCGGTTGACCGCGTCGAGCCTGGTTTGCGTCTCGACCAGTTCGCGCCGCAGTGTCCCACCGCGCCCCCTCGCCGCCTCGAGTTCGGCCGCGAAATCCTCCGCTGTCGCCGGCTCCTTCGCTACCGTGGGCTTGTCGACCACTTCCTCATACAATGGCTCATCGCGCGCCCCATCCGGGAACTCCTGCCATCCGCGCCGCCAATCCCCATCAACCTGAGAAGCGTGTGCAGTCTTATGCGGGCCAGGCTCCCCGTCAGGCAGCGTGAAGATGTAGCCGGGCTGGCGGACTTCGCCGTGCATCTGCGCCTTGGCGGTGAGGCGGTAGAGTTTGGTCTCGGGCATCGCTTCAGCAACTTCCGCTGCGTTGGTCTGCTGGATCTGCATGTGAGGCATCGGGTCTGTTCCTAACGAATTATTGAGGCGCGCCGCCGAGGCGTCGGACACCACCTCCCCCTGGTGCTGGCCGGTTTCCGAAAGACGCTGATACCCCGCCCAAACCGGCTCCCGGCGGCCCTTGGGAAGGCACAAGCATCATCGGCACGTCTTGACGCGAACGGTGCGGCCGAGACTCAGGGATGTCCATTCTCTCCTGTCCCTCAAGGACGGCGACACGGTTCATGAGCGCTCGAACCCACCCCTCCAGATCTTCTACCCTCGCCTTCAACTTTTCGGTCTCAGAGAGGTTAGCGATGCGTGCGCGCTCAAGCACTTCGGCACGGACCTCAAGACGAGTCACCAGGCTTGAAACTTCGAGCTCGAGCTGCTCAAGCTGCTTTTGATCCAACCCCTGATACGAAGCCGGCCCAAGGTCCGGGATCTTCTCGCCCGCCTTGGCCCGACCAACGATGATCTTGGCAGCCTCATATCGCTCAACGAGAGCGTCGATCGACGTGATCACTGCCTGTCGATTTTGCTCGACGGTCTGTTCGATGATGTGTTCGATTAGGAGCGCTTCCTCTACCGGCGGCGCATTATTGAGCCTTGGAATTTCACGCAGGATGTTTCGATTCATGATGGAGTCCCTTCGGTGTTGAGAGATGTTTCGCGGTCAACCAATAGAGCTCGTAAGCATCGCTCAAAGACTGCAAAGTCTGCTGGCTTTGCCTGGCTAAAATCTAAATGGGCCGGCTGGCAGGCCCCGTTCTCATCCCGCAGAAGAGCGGTCAGCGCGCCACGATCGTCGAATAGTCGCATCTCAAGTTGCTTGGCCAAGGCGCCCTCAAGCCGGACGGTGACGTGCAACACTGGCTGATCATCAGGGAGCGCATCCGCTCCCGCCGCCACGATGGCTGCTCGCAGAGGCTCGCATGCTGCACTGACGCGAGCGAGTTCAGTCAGAATGCGCGCGCGGTCGAGCTTTCGAAGATCAACGATATCTTCGCTGGCTCGTTTAATTTCTTCCACGCGCCGGACGATGTCTGGCATCTTTGCCAATCGATTTTGATTGCCCCGGTGGAACGGATAGCCTGCAGCGACCATGGCGTCGGCTCGCGACTTGCCTTCGGCAAGCGCGACCGCGAACAATTCGTGCCGATAGTTGTGGAGACGTCCCACCAATGCACCACCGTAATTGACGCTGGCGACCGCCGAATACCGGCCACCATTCGCGGACAATGTGCAGGACCTCCCCCGGTCAGCGTAAGGGAGCGTTTCCGGTCATGACCGGAGTTTCTAGGTTTTGACCGGAGTTTCTCAGTGGCTCGTAAATCCGCAATACGTTGCGCATTTAGGAGCTCAGCTCTGATGTCCCTCGCGCCCTCATCCTCATAATTCGACACGAATTGCACGCGCCGTCCAAAGGCGATGGGATGCAAATCGTGCATGGGTCGGGTGGCGTCGTCGGTCGCCTCTCTGGTGCGCGCGATGATCTTGGACGGCTTGGATCACAGATTGGAAGGCCCAGGACAACATCAGTGCTCGCGCTAAACGCATGAAATATCGAGAGGACTTCGGCCATGGACGGCTTGGACGGCTTTTTGCCCCTACTGTCTACACAGCGTGTGATCATCGCTATCAGCACGCGCTCATTCACGAGACGTTCTGCCAACTCTGTACGTCTTCACTGACACCCCTTTAGTTTTAAAGAAGAGAGCCGTCCAAGCTGTCCAAGCCGTCCAAAACCCTTTACTTGTCGAGGTTTAAAAGGATCCGCACTAGCGTCCAAGGTCGACCAGAGCCGTCCATCTTCCGCAAAATCATTCGGAATCATCGCAACACGCAGCTGCCCAAATTGCTCACTGATCGGATTCGCAAATTCCGCCGTTCGTGTTCGAGTCGCTGAGAGTCGCTAAGCGTCGCAGCAGGGGAGTCCTGCAGGGTCCGCAAATCCAGATTCTCGTCACAATTGAGAAGGATCACGTCGTCACTTGTTGAAGTCGCCCCGGGACGGCGTGTCGGAATCTCGATGATTAAGGGGTGCGGGGAATGAGGAGCGCTACGCTTCCCGCCAAGGGGAAGAGTAAGTTAGCCAAGAGCGGGCGAAATAGTGCCTGCCGTTGCTAGCAAGCTGCAAATTTGCACCTTGGTCCCCCCGCATCGGCCGGAAGAAAAGTCTGCAAATTTGCAGACTTCTCAAGAGGCTGCGGCAAAACGGTTGAACGTCTCGACGCGTACCGTGGGAGGGCTTGTAATCGTCAAGCCGGTCCTGCGCGCTCCGCGGCGAGCAATTCGCGAGGGGAAAATCCTGCACATGTGCAGCTATTGGGCGTGAAAGGCTGCTGTCTATTGAAAACGTCGAACAGATCGCCTACCGTTGCGCTCTGCGCTGGCAGACCGCTTAACCGGTGATCCTCTTGCGGGTAGCCGGCAATAGTCTGCTCACCGATCCCGGCCTGCGCGCCGGGATTTGTGTTTTCGAGGTCAAATCCCTCGAACTGATAGAGCCTCGATGCTTATCGTGGGTTTTCCTAAAAACCAGACGGACAGCAAAGTCACGACCATCCAGATTGAGCAAGCCGATCGCGTAATTGAAATCATCGCCCTCGCTGTACGTCACGAGCGTTTTCGGCCTCGCCGAGCGGGACCGCATCGCGAACCGGCCGGCCGCTTCCTTCGATCCCGCGAGGTTGCGGAAGGCCGGGAGCGTTTGTCGCCTGCCGGCCCAGGGCCACAATCCGACACATGTGTCGGTTTTGCCCGACATTCCGCCAATTGGCGGAATGTTCAGTTTGGCCGTACGCCCGCGTCGCCGCCACTTTGAGGCGGCACAATCGTGATCGTGCGGACTCCGGAGTGTTTGCGCTCCACTTTGAAACCCTGCGCCTTGAGGAGAGGCGCAATGCGGTCGATCCTATTGCCGAGGCCCTGAGCGGTCGCCGGCCAGCTCCGTTGCTTTCGAATGCCGTCGGAAACCAGATCGGTGGCGTTCAATCTGGTGAGCAGTTCTGTTGCCGTCGCCGTGAGCCCATCAGGGAATTCCGCTCGAAGAAGCTTCGCGATCGCCACCGCCACCGAATCCGCCTCGAAAGCCGCCTCCGTGATCTCCTGGCGGTTCGTTCGAACGACCTTCTGGAAGCTGCCGGCATCCCACCCGAGCCCAGACTCGGCCGCCGTGACAAGTTTCTCGAAGTCAGCCATTCGGCCAGAGCGCTCTAGCCGCGTGGCCGGCAGGCTGCGGATCGCGGCCGAGGCCGCGCTCAGGAGGGCTCCGAGTAGCCGTGGACGCGCCTGCTCAAAGTCCGCCCTGATCTCATCCTCCGGCCGCCGCTCGCTTTCCGGGATGGCGCGCAGGTGCACCGTGAGCGCGCGATCGGCCAGGTCGGCCCGATCGGTCAGGAGCGGGATTCCATTTAACATAATCGGCCGCTGACCTTCGAAGATTGTCTCATCTTTGTCCGTGTGCAACGTGCGCGTGGCATAACCGCCCCCGGTCGAGAGGCGACACATGGCATCCGCAAGCCAGGGCGGAACGGAAGAAAGGTTGTCGAAGCCAAGGATGTGGCTGTTCGAGGCAGAGACGATCAGATTGTGGTCGTCCTTAGGCACCGATCGGATCGCCGCCGCACTCGGGTCGACCAGATCCCGCAGCATGCGTGATGCCATGGACTTTCCACTACCCTGCTCGCCATTCAAAACCAAAATCGGAAAGGGCCCTTTGGGACGGAGAGTCGCAACCAGCCACCCCACGATCAGCATGTAATGGTCTTCCGGAACGTTCAGATAGGTTCGCAACTCCTCGATCATCCCGCCGGCTTCCGGCTCAGGCATGGGCCGCAACGATGCTGGCCGCATGAACTTGACCGGCGCTGAGGTGACCGTGCGCCAGTCGTTTCGGTTGACCTCGACGGCACGCCAGCGCGGGTCACATAGATCGAGATAGAGCTTTTCCGCGTGCTCTCCTACGCGGATGAATGGTTTGTGTTCCGGCCCGTCATGAACTGCACGCGCTTCGAAGATTCTGATCGCGTCCTCAAGCGACTGGCCTCCGATCGCTCTGCCCGTCTCTTGGTAATATCGCCCCGAGAGCCACATGCGGAATTCACGGGACCTGATCGGCCAATTTTCGTGATGCGAGTTCACCGGAAATGTCGCGTACGCTATTCGGTTCGCATCATGCCAAAACTCACAACAATCCGTCATGTCGATCACGACGTCGCGTTGTGCCGGCCGCCTCTGCGGCGCATCACCCTGCTCTATCGCTGCGCCGCCATTCGGCGCCGGCCGCGCATCCGCGATAAGTTGCCCGGCTTGTGCGACCGACCATCCGCCGTCCAAAGCGTCCGCTGCGTCCCAACCAATCGAAACACCGTGCGGAGGCGAGATGATCGCAATCGACTCCGCTTCGGCAGCATGTGCTAACTTGGAGACATCCTGTGCGTACTGTAGGCCCGCGGCGTCGCTATCCGGCCAAATCGTCACGACTCGGCCACGCAGCGGTGACCAATCAGCTTTGCCGGCACTCTTCGATCCGTTCGGCGAGGTGATGGCAACCATATCAGGCACAAGCCGCGCGGCTGCGTCTGCCGCCTTCTCACCCTCCGTCACAATGACCGGGGCTTGAGGGCGTTCCGCAAGTCGATCGAGCCCATAGAGCGGCCGCTTACCGGTCCAACTCTTCCACTTCCACTCTGGCGGTGCGCCCTGAGCTGGTCGACCGTAAGTCTGTGGGAAGAACTGCTTGCCGTCGGGGGTGTCGAAGCGGCGGACATAACCGAGGACCGCTCCGGCTGAGTCCCGATAGGTCCAGGTTGCGATTGGCTTTCCATGGCGAGGATGTGATGCCGGCGACCGCGGCGCGCCATCTGGTACCGGTAGCAGAGGGAACCATTCTGATTTCGGCCGAGGGCGCCCCGCCTCGCCGCCTATCGGCGAAAACGGATCATCACTCATACGGATCAACCCCCAACATTGCGCCAACCCGCACGGCTGCTTCGGATTGCTTCAGGTGATGCAGATAAGCCGCCAGGCTAATCAGATCGCCACCGGCGGCGCCTGTTGCAAAGTCCGACCAGCAACCGGTGTTGAGGTTCACCTTGAAGCTGCCCTTCTTCGCGTCGCTCCGTGTCGGATTGATTGCGACCCATTCGCGACCTTCGCGCCGGCCGCCGGGCAGCCAACGAGCGACAATGTTTTCGGCGTTTCGAAGTGCGATGATGGCGATGGAACGGAATGCGATCTTGCGCCTTGCGCTCATTCCGTCCCACCCTCTTCGTTAAGGTCGGCCAACGAAAGCGCCTCGGAAATCGCCGCGGCGAGTTTTGGCAAGTGCTTCACATTGAGATTGATGCCGTCTTTGCCCGGCCTGAGCGTTCCATCCTCCGCCGCAAACCATTTCCGGATCCCGATAAGCGGGTGTCCCTTGAATTGGTGGAGCTCGATGCGAACGGATTCGCGGCGATTTAATTCCCATTGAGCAACGATCGTTGGCTCGCGCGCGTTGCGATCGACTTCATCGTGAGCTATAGCCATGGCGTTGGTGCCTTCAGAGTGTTTGAAATACGAACGCCGCCCGGCCAGGGGCGGCGTTTCGTTTTCAGGAGCTAGTTGATTTTTCGAAAGTGTCGGCGGCGCCGACGAGCACAAGCAGCGACGGCACATTGACCAGACGACGACGACCGACGGTTTTCGTCGAGAGCTCGCCCAACGCAATTTTCTCGTAAAGCGTCGTCCGGCTTAAGCCAGTCGCCTGGGTCGCCTCCTGGATCGTGCAGGAGGGCCGCTCTGCGAAGGGAATGTGGTTTTCGGTTGAGCTCGTGTCTCGCTTAGCGGCGTTTGCGTGGGATGCCGCCGCTGTCCCAGCCGGTGCATACGCCGGCCGATATTTCTGCATGAAGTCGCGGAAGAACATGGTCCTGTCCTCTTTTGCGACCGCCGATGTTCGGCGGCCGTTGACGGACAGATGCATGATCCCTTCCGGTCAGCGTAAGGGAGCGTTTCCGGTCATGACCGGAGTTTCTAGGTTTTGACCGGAGTTTCTGTGCTTGGCTCTAGAACCTTCTTCAGGAACTCAGGATCTCCCGGGGAGTCAATCTTTTTTGCAAACTCCGGATCGGACATCATCTTTCGAAGCAGCTTTCGGACATTGTCGATAGACAAGCCGTCGGACGGCACCCACCGACGACCGAATGGGACGTCGATCCTATGGAGGTATTTGTCCAGCCAGTAACAAAACTTTCTCTGTTTGACGTTGCTAAGTTTTCTTCGAGGCCGCGCACCGGCATCGACAAAGACAGCGATGGCCTTCATGATGCCTTCGCTTCGTGCCTGGTCCTTCCTTTTTTCTTTGAGTGCAACAACGCCAGAAGTCTTTGCCGCCGCGACATGGGCTAAAATGTCCCAGCTTGATCGACTTTCCTGGGGCGCGACTTCCGGATGCACACACGGGCTCGATTCGAACGGCCAAAGCTTCTTCAGATCGGCGCAAATGAAACGGCTGTCCCCTCGCTCAATCCCTAACGCAAGTCTCGACAGCGCCGCGCCCGTCTTCCAGCTGTATGCTTTAAGTCGTCCTTCTTTACATGCTCGAATGATTTCATCGTGACATTGACTGAGAAGGCCGCCGTACCACGGGCGCTGTTCTCTGGTGTCGATGAAAACTGGATGTGGCCCGTATCCATCGGCGCCCGGTCGATTGACTTTAACGTTGAAGAGCCAGCAAGTTGCTTCAGCAAATCCCGCAAACTCGCCAACAAGCATCGGCGTTTTGTGCTCGGGCCCTTTTGCCCTTAGCCCAAGCATTGGCGGCGGAGCGCCGTCGATGTTTTCATCGGACATATGTTCGCTCCACTGGCGAAGCCACAAAAAGGTGCAGCGGGAGCAACTAGGTGTGGTGCCTAGCTTTCGGGGATCAGCCTAGCTCCCGCGCAATCAAGGGCGCATGCTATGGCGCGCGCCAATTACCTCGAGGTCGACAACGTGACCTTGGTGACGATCTGGTCCGGATCCAGAGCGCTCAACCAACTCGCCGCGGTCGGAATACGCGCAACACAACAGGACTGAGGCGCCGCGCTCCATTTGGGGGGCATCGCCCTAATCAGAATCAAGGGTGTACATCGCACCCAATCATCAAATGCGCTGGGCCCAGCGCTCTCAGGCCGTCGGCCTATCGACCCTGCCATCATCTGCAGGGTCCGATCATCTTTGTGGCGATCTGCCACGATTGATCTATACCCTATCCGCCGGGCAAATGGAACCAACTGTGAAATTCTGATCCCACCTATTCCAATCGGCAACCGTCTGCGACGGGGTCCCTAGTGGGGCTGATAGCCATGCGTCGGATGGCAGTCGCTTTCATCGTGTTCCACCATCGCGCATTCGAGGCTGATTGGCTGCGCGGCGCGCCGGAGCGCCTGACACTCGTTGAAAAGCTTAAGTGCATCAGGGTTTTGCTGGAATGCCCGGCATTGTGCCGCAAGATAGGTTACTGCATCCTGCTGTCTTTGCAACTCGGTTTGGTGTTCAGCATCGAGCCTTTGGCGTCGATCTTGCTCAAGGATCTCAATACGCCGCTCGAGATCATTAATTCGCACGTCAATCCCGGCTTCATAATCGCGGAGGGATTGCGCTGCTCCCGCATCGCATCGGGCACAAATTCCGAGGACGAGGAGAACCATAATCCGGCGCATCGCCTGATGCTTGCGCCCCCGATCCAGCGGATTCATTTCGCACCCTTCGCCTTCAGCCCGATCTCGACCAGCCGGCGGATAGCAGTCGCCAAGGGCGGATCATCTTGCTGCTTGCCAGCCCACGTCCGGATTTCTTCCTGGAATTGCTCAGACATCCGCACCCCGACCATTGGATCCTTTCCGGTGGCCGGCCGGCCTCGTCCTTTTTTAGGATAATCCTTTATTGACTTCTTCATATTTTGGGATTATCACAAAATCAGGCCGGAAGGAAGCGCCAACTTCCATCCGGCCCTAACCCAGCCGAAGGAGTCACCCCATGGCCAAGGCTACCCAACCGCATAACATGCAACGCGCGCGCTCGTCCCAGTTTCTGATCGCAGTTAATCGCATCCGCCTGTCCCAGATGATCCGTGACCCCTTCGTCGCCGCGGCCTTCCGCGCCGCCGAGGACGATGGACTCGCCCCTATCCCGGTCGATCTCGACCATCCGAAGGCGCTCGATGGCGGTGCCAGCGAGATCATGCCGGCGGCGGCACGTTTCGTCACGGCCTAGTTCACGCGCCGGCCTCTCGTTGCTCGCGGCTGCGGGCCGCGAGCACAACACGCAAACACAACCTAGAGCAACCCCGATGATCAAAAACGCCACTCCGGTGAACGGCGGAGCTATGCCCAGAATCGACCGCGGCGCTGTTATGCGGCGCGCCTGGGAAATCTTCCGCGAAACCTACAAGTATCCGCAGATCAAGTTCTCCAGCATCGGCCGCAAGTGCTTTGCTTGGGCCTTGCGGAAGGCCTGGGAAGACACCCGCGAAGCCGCACGCATCGCGGCGATCCCCGCTGCGGAAAGGGCAGAACGCGTCGACGCCCTGCAAGTCCTCATCAACCGCGCCAGCTTTATCGATCACGGCCCTACGTGGCGCATGACGGTCTCCGCCTATCGCGACGAAATCCGACAATTGCAATCAGCGTAAACGACCATCCTAAAAAAGGAGATACATTATGACCAGCGCAACCCACCGCGATCAGCCGGCCCAAACGAATTTGTCGCCTTCAGGGGCATTTAACGGCACGTCGACGATCACCAACACAACACCCGTTGTCGACTCCCCCCACAATGGTCGAAGCGACAGCGTCGACGGACGCGCGAATCATTCGCCGATCGCGCCACCGGCGCATGTATCGCGTAGGAACCTTATCATGAACAGCATCGTATCAGCCGCCGCCGTCGCATCAGCCACCGCTATTCCAAACCAGAGCATTGCAAAAGACGCCTTCGCTCCCGCCGTCGAGCCTGCGCCCGATCCGATCTTCGACGCGATTGAGGCCCACCGACAGACCTACACTCAATACCTCTCGAGCCTTGATGAAGGCGCCGACGAGGACGTCAATAACGGCCTCGAGACCACAGACCAGACGGCGCGCGCCTTGTTAACCGTCGAACCTACAACGATCGTCGGCGCTGCGGCCGTGTTGGCGTATTTCGCGGAACAAATAATTCAGGATGACACCTATTTTCCAGAGGATTTAGACAGAGAAAATGAGCCTGCGGTCCCATTCGCCGCTGCGCTCGCTCAACTGGTCAGCCGAAGCCTATATAAACTTGTGTAGGCGCATTAATGAGGGATCGCCAGCCGAGGGCCTATCAATCGATAGGCGGTAGTGTCTTAACTGAGACACTACCCGATAGGCCCCTTCATTACGCAGACCGCGTCATGGCGATAATGTTTGAGGAAACTGCGATATAGCGCGCCCAAGCGTCCATGAGCTGCCGGCGCTTCTTAAGCGCGGTCCCACGGCGATAGGCCCGTTCGACTTCGTCACCAATCTTGTGAGCCAAGGCCATTTCGGCGATTTCACGCGGGAAGTTCGTTTCGTCGCCGGCCCAATCGCGGAAGCTGGACCGGCACCCATGTGTCGTGATCGCTGGATAAATCGCCTTCAGAGCATGCAACACGGCGTTTTGACCCAGTGGCTTCGTGTGATCTTTGGACCATTGTCCGGCAAAGACGTAAGCATCGGGGCCAGCTCCCCGCGGGATGATGGCCTTCAAGATGGCAATGGCCGGATCGCTGAGCGGAACTTCAAAATCCGTTCCCTCAGGATCCTCTTCCGTCTTCATTCGCTCGGCTGGTATTACCCAAAGCCGCTCGAAAAAATCCACTTCGCCTACTCGCATATAGCGGGCTTCGCTGGTCCGGACCGCTGTCAGGATGATGAACTCGGCCGCCTGGTTCACCGCTGTGTCGGCCCCGTCGCACCTGGCACGAAGCGACCGCACAAGGCCGGGAATTTGCTTGTACGGTGCGGCGGGGTGGTGGCGTTTGGAGCGCCTGGCCTTCGGCAAGAGCGGCTTCAGCGTCTTCCACATGGCCGGATTCTTGCCAGAACGAAGCCCCTTGGACTCGGCGGCATCGAATATCCGCTCGATCCGACTTCGCGTCTCTCGGGCTGTCCGATTTATCGTCATCCACAATGGCGATAGGATTGCGAGAATGTCGTTCGTCGTGACGTCTCCCAGTCGCTTTGGCCGGATTGGTTTGCACCGCACCTCGATATCGCGCTTCCAGTCGGCTTCAGCCGAGTGGCTTTTAAGGCCCGGAAGGATGCTTTTCAGATAGACGTCGGCAAAGGGACCAAAGGTTTCATTGGATCCGCGCTCGACGACTTTTTCCTTTTTCGGGTCTTTGCCGTGCGCGAGGATCTTGCGCACATCCGCCGCCTTAATGCGCGCTTCCGCCAAGCTGAGCCCCGGCCGATTTGG
This sequence comes from Pseudomonadota bacterium, assembly GCA_018971625.1. Classification (GTDB taxonomy): domain Bacteria; phylum Pseudomonadota; class Alphaproteobacteria; order Rhizobiales; family Xanthobacteraceae; genus Bradyrhizobium. The sequence goes on along the minus strand of JAGXAJ010000039.1, from coordinate 15,170 downwards.
CCCCTTTGCGGCGCCTAGTCCAAGCTCCTTTCGGCGACCAGTGCCGCGCTCTCGATACATGAACACCCATGAGCGGCGCGCGTGCTCGCCCGCTTCAATGGCGAGATATAGGCCCCCGCCATCGCTGTGGCGCCCGGGCTTTGCGATCGTCTCCACCGTACGAGCGGAGAGCTTGTGCAATCTGCGTCCGGCCATAGCCGCCCCACCAAACCGCCCCACCATTGGCGCCGGATTAAGACGATTTCCGGCATACCGGGAGGAACATCAGCGGAAATCATACCAAACGTAAGCTATTGAATCAAATTTGTTTTTCCTGATGTATGCGGACATTGGCGCACGCTGGCCGACAGATAGCGCAGCTGTGGTGATGCCAGCTGCGCCCTGCTTTATTTTTATTTTGATTTTGCTGAATCCGTGAATGGCGTTTGCCACGCCCCGCCAGACCTGTACGGGGGCTCAATCAGCCCAGCAACCTCGAACGCGCGCCTTTCTTCAGGATCACACGGCGGGTAAAGAGGCCAGCAACCGTCGCGATGACAGGTTATCTCAGCCGCCGTGCACGGAGCTCGCGGTGAGAGCGCGCCAAAAACGGTGAGGATGGGATATGAGAGGATGGGATATGAAAAGGCCCGGAATCTGACCGGGCCTTTGTCATCACCAATTTTGTCATCACCAATAAGGAGCCGGTCCCCAGCGATAGTATCGCGGCCCGTAGTACACGGGACCACCGTAATAAGCATATGGCGCAGGCCGGTAGTAGTACCTGCGTCCATAGGCGTAATCGTAGCCAGGTCCGTAGTAATAAGGCGAAGCCGCGGCCGCTGCTCCGAGAGCCAAAGCACCGGCTGCGATCCCGAACCCGATTCCGGGTCCACGCCAGCCTCCACGCCAATGAGCTTCCGCAGGGGCTACGGTTGCGGTGGAAATAGCGCCGACCGCCACGGCAACAAGAGCGAGTTTTCGCATTTTTGTTACTCCATGATCCACACGGGTAATAAAATGCGAATTCAGCTAAGACGTTCCGGCTCATTCAAGGATTCGAGACATCCGGTTAACATTGCCTTCCAGGTAGGCAAACACTATCCGGCTTATTCAGAAAGTAATTCCGATTTCGTCGCGGCTTCCGCGCCCCGGCGACGACCGACGATCAATAATAGCAACAGGCGCGAACCTCGGAGTTAGCCGCACCACGATCGGCTTCATTGAAAAAGGCGGCCGAACCGGCCGCCTTTTTCGTTTACCAGCGAGGTCCGTAATATGAGCCCGGCCCATAATACGGGTCGTAACCGCGGTCGTAGCCATAGTAACCATAGGAGTCGCGGAAGGGGGCGGTCGCGATAGCGCCGGCCGTCCCGATCGCCAATCCGGCGATACCGGCGGCGGCGCCTACCGGCCCGACGCCGCGATAGTAGTGATGGTAAACGTGATGATGGTGATAAACCCGCGCGCTCGCCGGGCCAGCCACCAGGGTCGCAATCGCGGCAGCGGCGGCAAGAAACTTCAGACGCATCGTAATTCCTCCGTGGGTGAACCCCTCCGTAGGATAACGCGCTTGCCAGGCTTTGAGTTCCGGCTCTCGGAACCGGAGCGAAGCCGGCGCGTGCCGCCAATAGCCGCGGATGTACCGCGCGCGGTCACTTTGTGACTAACATTTAGTTAGCGAGGGCACCCTCGAACGCCCCAAAATACGTTTCGAGCTCCGTAATCGCCAGTCGCTCGTACTCCTGAGCCTGGGCCAGAAGAGACCATTTCTGGACCGGCCGGAATGCCGCCGTTTGACGATACAGTGAAGCAATCGCACGATATCGGCGCACGTTTTCCAAGACAGCTCTGCCGCTCATGAAGTCCCCCCTATTTGCTCTAGCGCGCGCGACTGTGCCAAGGCCGGTTTTCAATTTCGTTAGCGGGTTCAACTGAGCCCGCGAATGGTTTCCAAAACCTTGGTTCGAGATTCTTTATTGCGGAGCCGATTTGCGTGGCGAGTTCGCTGTGTGCGAGACCGTTCCGATGGCTCACTCGAGTTGTCGAAGCTGTAAGGCGCAGCAAATCCTGAAAGGCGCCGACACGCCGATCAAACCAGTTATTCCAAGTTCGAAGCCGGAAATTTGGCTTCTTTGTTCAGCGCGTCGAAATTGGAATTTCGCCGGCTTCGATGATCTCGGGAACGACATCCTTTGCGATGCGAACCGGAACGGACTTCGCCGCCGGGACCTTGCTCCCCTCGGCATAGTGCGACAACGGAATGAGGCCGTTACATTCCGGATAGTAGCCCGCGATGCTCCTGCGCGGAATATCGTAGGCAACAACCTGAAGCTCGCTCATGACTCGTTCCACGCCGTCGTCCGCCTCGGTCGATAGCGTGACCGTGTCGCCCTGCTCCAGCCGTTCGGCGGCCATGTCCGCGGGATTCATGAAGACCACGTAACGGCTCCCATGGATGCCGCGGAAGCGATCATCTTCGTTGTAGATCGTCGTATTGAACTGTCCGTCCGCACGCATCGTCATCAGCCGGTAGATTTCGTCGCCCTCGGATGGCGGCGCCAATGCGGATTTCGGGACGCTGAAATTGGCTTTGCCGTTAGGCGTCTTCCACTTCCGCTCGCGCGCCGCCAGGGGTCGCGGAAATCCGCCGGCATCGAACATGCGCCGGTTGAAATCCCTGAACTGGTCGGGATAGGTGCGCTCGATGGCATCCCGAACCCGCGAATAGTCGGCGACCCAGGCGTCCCAATCGAGCTTTGGATTGGGCTTTAGCGTGGCTTTTGCCAAACCGGCGATGATGGCCGGCTCTGAACGGACATTCCCGGTCACCGGTCTGCGCTGGCCACGCGAGCCGTGGATGCAGGCGGTCGAATCTTCCATCGAGACTGCCTGCGGGCCGCTCGTCTGCTGATCGATCTCGATCCGGCCAAGACACGGCAGAAGGTAAGTGACTTCGCCCGGCACGAGGTGGCTGCGATTGAGCTTGGTCGCGATTTGCACCGACAGCCGCAACCCGGATCAGGCAGGCTCCATCAGCGAACGTTCAGGGACCGCGCGCAAGAAATTGCCGCCGAGGCTGACAAAGCCTTGCACGTCGCCTTTTAGAATGCCCTCGCATACATCCACCGTCGACAAACCGTCCCATCGCGGCGGCTCGAAACCATAGAGCCCGGCGAGCTTGTCGAGAGGCACGAGCTTGGTCTTCTCCGAAATGCCGACCGTGCGCTGGCCCTGCACATTGGAGTGGCCCCGGATCGGCGAAATTCCGGCGCCCGGCTTGCCGATGTTGCCGCGCAGTAACAGCAGATTGACAATCATCTTGACTGTTTCAACGCCGTGTTTGTGCTGGGTCACGCCCATGCCGTAGTTGGCGATCACCGCCTTCGCCGTCATATAGGCGCCCGCAACCTCGAACATCGCATCGCGGCCAAGGCCGGATGCCCTTTCGAGGTCGTTCCAGTTCGCCTTCCGGCAGAAGCTCGCAAAGTCCTCGAAGCCGGCAGTATGCCGCGCAATGAAGTCGACATCGAGTATGCGTGGATCGCCGTTCGTCCTGGCACGATCGTCAGCCTCGATTACGCATTTGCAGATGCCGACGATCGCGGCGGCATCGCCGCCAAGCCGGACCTGGTGATATTGCGAACTGATACGCGTGCCGCCCGCGATCATCTGAAACGGATCTTGCGGATTCACGAAGCGCTCGAGGCCGCGCTCGCGCAGGGGGTTGAAGGTGATGATGGGCACTCCCCGCTGCGCGGCTTCCTGCAATGGATGCAGCATGCGGGGCGCATTGGTCGTCGTGTTGTGGCCGAAGAAGAAAATGCAATCGGCATGCTCGAAGTCTTCCAGCAACACGGTTCCGACCGGCGATCCGATCACTTCCGGCAGCGCAACCGAGGTCGTCTCGTGGCACATGTTCGAACTATCGGGGAAATTGTTCGTGCCGTACATGCGGCCAAATAGCTGGTACATATAACTGGCCTCAAGCGACGCGCGGCCGGAGGTGTACATCACGACCGAACGGGGATCGAGCTTGTTCAACTCGGCTCCAATCTCGCGGAAGGCGTCGCGCCAATCGACCGGCACATATTTGTCGCTGGCAAGATCGTAGCGCATCGGCGTGGTCAGCCGCCCTTGCTCTTCCAGTTGATGGTCTGACCAGCCGCGTAGTTCCGTTACGGCATGTTGCGCGAAAAACTCCGGCGTTACCGTCTTGGCAGTTATCTCCCACGCGGTCGCCTTGGCGCCGTTTTCGCAGAACTCGAACGGATGAGGCTTGGCAGGCTTGGCCCAGGAGCAACTGACGCACATGTATCCATCGGGCTTGTTCTGCTTGAGCAGGATTTCGCTGCCGAGGATCGCGACCTCTTCCTGAGTCAGGACGTGGGCGACCGCGTTGAGTGATCCCCAACCGCCGGCCGGGGCTTCATATTTCTCGACCTTTGCCTTTTGCCTCATGGTTGGCCCTTTCGACGCATGCCACAAGCGGGAAACCGATAATGCGATGGCAAGTTCCTAGAGGCTAGGAACCTCACATCCGCTCGCGCGTCGATACTTCGTCGAAGGAACGCTGCGATGAATGGCCTACAATTCAGCAGACGCGATCGGGTGAACGCGGCTGCCGCTTCGATCAAGATGCCCCGGCTCACGTCAAACCGTACGCACGACGAGCGCGTCGTGGCAGAGGAATGCCCGGTTGCCTTGGTCTACGACGGAAGCACCATGGCTGTCCTCATGGCGAGTCCCGCCGATCTGATCGATCTCGCGACCGGCTTCAGCATGACTGAAGGCATCGTCCGGAGCACCGGCGAAATCGAAGCGCTCGATGTCGTCGCAGGCCCCGACGGCATCGAGTTGAGGATGTGGTTGCGCGCCGATTGCGGCCGACTGCTGAAGGAAAGACAACGGCGCCTCGTCGGCCCCACCGGTTGCGGATTGTGCGGTATCGAAAGCTTGCAGCAGGCGAGGCGCGCCAATCCGTCGGTTGCCCGCGAGATCTTTCTCACGCCCTGTCAGATCGCCACGGCGGTTGCAACCTTGGTAGCGTCACAAGAGCTTAACCGGGAAACTCGAGCGATCCATGCTGCCGGCTTCTTCGTTCCCGGCGCCAAAGGCATGATTGTTCGCGAGGACGTTGGTCGACATAATGCCCTCGACAAGCTTGCGGGGGCGCTCGCCGCAGCGAGCGTGTCCAGCCGCTCGGGCGCCATCGTTCTGACCAGCCGGATATCGGTGGAGATGGTTCAAAAGGCTGCCGCCATCGGCACCGGAATCATTGTTGCCATATCGGCGCCGACCGCGCTTGCGATACGCACCGCGGAAGCCAGCGGAATCACCCTTGTCGGAATCGCGCGAGGGCGCGATTTCGAGATCTTCAGCCATCCTGTCGGGATTGCTCTTTAGGATTAGAGCGTTTTCGAGCGAAGTGGATACCGGCTCGCGTAAAGAAAATGCGTCAACATGAATCTGTCAACGTGAATCTAGAGCCACGTTCCGATTCCATCGGAACGGAAAAAGCTCTGGTGAACATCGTGAGGTGCCAGGCAGACCTTCATCCAGCTTCGACACGACCTTGCCCCGAACATTCCTGTTTGATTGCTTCCAGCGCATCGGCGGCTGTCCGACGCGTTCATTCCAGTCTTTTCAGGCGGCTCTCGTTCTCTATATGTGAGGTTGCGCTGACCGGGTCACGGCTGACCCGTGCCGCCTGCGGAACCGTAGACCTGACCGGTGGCGTAGCTCGCATCGGCTGCTGCGAGTTGAACATAGATGGAGGCGAGCTCGGCCGGTTGCCCCGGTCGTCCGAACGAACTCTGACCGCCGAACTTCTCCAGTTTCTCCATCGGCGCACCGCCCGACACCTGCAGCGGCGTCCAGATCGGTCCCGGCGCCACGCCGTTGACGCGAATGCCCTTGGAAGCGAGCTGCTTGGCGAGGGACTTCACATAGTTCATCGTCGCCGCCTTGGTCTGCGCGTAGTCGTAGAGATCGGGAGACGGATCGTAGGCCTGCTCGGACGTGGTGCCGATGATCACGGAGCCGGGCTTGAGATGCGGGAGCGCTGCCTTGATGATCCAGAACGGCGCATAGATGTTGGTCTTCATGGTCGCATCGAAATCCTCGCTGGAAATGTCGAGAATGGATTGACGCGACTGTTGCCTGCCGGCATTGCTGACCACGATGTCGAGTCCACCGAGCCCTTCGACGGCCTTGCGCACCAGCTCCTGGCAAAACTGTTCGTCTCTGATGTCGCCAGGCAAAGCGAGTCCCTTACGCTGCTCGGCGCTGATCAGCTCAATGACCTCTCGCGCATCGGGCTCCTCGGTCGGATAATAATTGATGGCGACATCTGCGCCCTCGCGCGCAAATGCGATCGCAGCCGCCCTTCCCATTCCGGAATCGCCGCCGGTGATCAGCGCCTTGCGGCCGGCCAGCCGCCCCGAGCCACGATACGAATGCTCGCCGTGATCGGGCGGCGGCTCCATCTGGCTCGCCAGTCCCGGCCACGGCTGCGATTGCTTCTTGAAAGGAGGCTTCGGATACTTGCCGACTGGGTCGGTCAAGGTCTGTACGGTCGACGGCGCATCTGTTGCGGCGGACGCTGGAGTCATGGAAGTCGCGGCCATCGACACGCCAGCGCCGGCCATGTCGCGACGCGAATAGGATCTATCTGCCATCCTCGCTCTCCGCTCGGTTGAGCGGAAGTAACCTTTGACAACCTCGAACGTTTCTATTCGTCTTATGACGTTCTTCCCGGCTGGAGTGACGGCTATATTCAGCCTAACCCGCTGTTAGCGATCGCCGCCTCGCCTAGCGTGCGGCGCATGTCGGGTTCTGCAGCCTAACAATAAAAAGCCCGGCGCGCCGTGAAACGCGCCGGGCTTCGCCTACGCCGGTGCTGAGAATCAGGACGCCGCTGCCCGCGGGGCGCGGTTACGCGAGTTGCGCTGGAAGAACAACGCCTGGCTTGCGACCGCTGACACCATCGCGGGCTGGAACGGTTTTGAGATCAGGAACGCCGGCTCGGGACGCTCGCCGGTCAGGAAACGCTCCGGATAGGCGGTGATGAACACTACCGGCACCTCGAACACTTTCAGAAGCTCGTTGACCGCGTCGAGACCCGAGCTGCCGTCGGCAAGCTGGATATCCGCCAGGATCAGCCCGGGCTTCTTGTTCTTGGCCAGCGCCACCGCATCGGTATGGGTGCGGGCGACGCCGATCACGTTGTGACCGAGATTCTTCACCAGACTCTCGAGATCCATCGCGATGAAGGTCTCATCCTCGATGATCAGAACATCGGTCGCGATTTCGGCTGCCATTTCCCGGCCCGCCGTATCGGCAAGCTTGCGAGTCTCCGCGACGTCGGTGCCGAGGATGTAGGCCACTTCCTCTTCGGAAAAGCCCTCCAGCGACAGCAGCAGAAAGGCCTGGCGCGGCAGCGGGGTGATATTTGAAAGCCGGCGCTCTGACGGCATTGGCAATGTCGTGACTTCGGCATCGTCGTTGAGTGAGACGGAGTTCCAGATTCGCGTAAACAGCCGGAACAGGCCCGCGCGCGGGCCGTGCTTTTCGTCGAGCAGCGACGGATCCTGCAGCAGCGCTTCGAGCATGGCTCCGACATACGCGTCGCCCGACGTCTGGTTTCCCGTCAACGCACGGGCGTAGCGCCGCAATAACGGTAAATGTTCAGCAACGAGCTGTGATCGGGTCATCCCCACTCCATTGGTCTCATTGGGTCGAACTGGCTGTCGGGGCGACCCGGTTCCCCTGATACGCCTGATTACGCTTCAGCCGGATAAAAGTTCCACAACGCGGGGAACTTTCGGGCGGACTTTGCATTAGCCCTCCTACAGAGGTTCCCAGATTCTGCGATAACATCGAATATTCAGGGAGTTAACCCTCGGGGAAACGTGGATCAGGTCATGAAAGATGTAAAGTCCAAGAATGCCACACCCGGCAAGCAGGGCGGGCTAAATGCCGAAATCCAGTCCCGGATCGGTCATCAACTTCGCGCCATGTATGACGACGTCGTACGGCAGGGCGTGCCTGAGCGCTTCGCAGAATTGATTCGAAAGCTTGATGCTTCCGAGCCCAATCCCCAATTGGGTACTGCGGGCGACAAAAATGACGGGAGGGACTAATGCCTCTCACAGATTCTCTGCGCGACGACATCTTGGCGTCGGTGCCCAGTCTGCGCGCGTTTGCTATTTCGCTTAGCGGCAATGGCGATCGCGCCGACGATCTGGTGCAGGAAACGCTGCTGCGCGCGCTCGCCAATATCGACTCGTTCCAGCCCGGCTCCAATCTGCCGGCGTGGCTGTTCACGATCCTGCGCAATCTGTTCCGCTCAGACTATCGCAAGCGGCGGCGTGAGGTGGAGGATGCCGATGGCAGCTATGCCAAGACGCTGAAGACGCAGCCGGCGCAAAGCGCGCATCTGGAGTTTGAGGAATTCCGCGCAGCGCTCGACAAGCTGCCGCAGGACCAGCGTGAGGCGCTGATCCTGGTCGGCGCCTCCGGCTTTTCCTATGAAGATGCGGCGGCGATCTGCGGCTGCGCGGTCGGCACCATCAAGAGCCGCGTCAACCGCGCGCGATCCAAGCTTAGCGCGCTGCTTTATGTTGACGGCGCCGAAGACTTTGGTCCGGACGAGACCGTGCGTGCCGTGATCGGCGGCAACGGCTAGCACGGGCGCAAACTTTCCGGGCTCGGTACGCCGAACGAAGCGGTGTGTCAGCGCCGTGACAATTGCTCGGTACGATCGCGCTCGGTCATGTCGACCACCGTCACCATCGGCGCGGTGAGTTCATAGACATAGCTCACATCGGTGAAATATCGCTGGGCCGTACCGCCAAGCGCTTCCGGCGCAACGCGGTCGAGCAGGATGACGCCGAAATCGCTGTCCTCCCGGCGGGTCGCCGCGCTGGTATTGAACTCCTCCCAGCGGAAGTGAAAAATGGCGTCTTGCTCCTCGCCGGTTACTTCCCACTGCGCGACAATGTGCGGGTGCTTGCCCACCAGCGAAAGCCCTTCGTCGGAGTGCGACGCCAGTTCGAAGAACAATAGCGACAGGCTCTGCGCGGCGCGCGCGCTGACCGCGATATCCGGTCCGCTCACGGCGATGCGTTCGGAATGCGGGATCGCCCGCGCCTCGAACAATCCTTTCAGGTTCACGCCCTGCCACTGGCTTTCGCTGAGCAATGAAACCACGTTTGACATCGCGTGGATCCGGCCAATCAGCAGTTCGCGCGCAACGTCAACGTCGGAGCCGTGGCGCAGCGTCCGCGTCACGATCGACTGGATCACAGCCAGGATGTTCTTGACGCGGTGATTAAGCTCATCAATCACGGCGGTCAGCCGGCGCTCGAATCCGATCCTGACCTGGATTTCACGGCTGAGCCGCAGGTTGTTGTAGGCGACATAGCCGAACAGTCCACAGATGATCCCGGTCAGTGCGCAGCCGATGGCAGCCACAATCGCAGCGGTTTGCTCGGCGCGCTTCTCCGCATTGGTCTTGGCATAGTAGCCGAGCGACCAGTCGCGCCCGCCAAACGTCACGGTCCGCATCGCCGAAGGCGATGGCGCTGACGGATCGACCGTGCGCTCCGAGACGACGCCCCGGTCGTCGGCGATCAGCTCCTGATCGGCGCTCTGGGGGTCCTTCAAGACCACCGAGAACAGCGCGAGGTCGTCATTGGTCAGCATCAACGACGCCAGCTCGTAGGAAAACGTCACGAAGCCAACTGGCGAACTACCAGTGTCCTGCATCACCGGCGCGGCAAGCACGAGGCCGATTGGTCCGTGGGGACTCAGGGCAATTGGGTCCGACGCAATCGGTTTTTCTTCAGCCATCGCCTGCGTGAACATCCGTTCCAGAATGGGATTCTGGTCGAGCGAACGCCCCGGGAAAGTCATGGTCTGCGCATTGCGCGGCTCGACATCCATCAGCACGTCGATCGGCTGGGTCAGTGCGCTGGTATCCCGTGGCGAATCGTCGTAGCTACGAATCGTGGAATTGGGAAATCCGGCTTTCGCGAGTTCCGCCCGCGCGGTGTCCAATTCGCTCGGCTTGAGCCGGGCAACCCAGCCGGCCACCACGAAATCGGTCTTGAAGGCATAAATCGAGGCCCGCAACGGCTGCAGCATGTCGGCCTTGATCACCGATGGTGTGTGAAACAAGCCGGAGGCGACGCGGGCGAGCAGTTCGCGCTCGGTCAGCCGGTCCTGAACCAGGCTGGCATGCACATCGATGGCGCGCGCCATTGCAATGCGGTCGAGCGTCAATTCCTGATCGTGCACCCGATAGGCCGCAAGACCGGAGAGCAGAGTCCCGATAAGCGCGATAAACCCAATGATGAAGCCCAGCCGAACCACTCGCTTACTCGAAAAAGAGGGATCGGCTTAAAACAGGATCAAACATGTGCAACATTCGCCGGGACGGCAGCAAACTGCAACAGAATGCAGGGCACCAGCCAGTGGAAATAGTGACGGAGCGATCATCGATGTGCAACGGCGGTCGACAAAAATAAACTATGGTCCGCGCCTTCAGTGGCGGCGAGATAGAGCCAGAGTATGTTAATTGCGCTGGATCGATTTTGTTCCGGCTCGCGCTGAGAATCTTCCTCGTCAGTGCCTCATATCCAAAACGTTAACGAATCGCGCGAGCAAATTCCAAAGTCGTCGGGCGCGAGTCAGTTTTGGGCGAGCGGGCTTTGAGATTCCAACCGACAAATTGCCGTGCGACGGCCCGGCCCCGCCCAGCATTGAAGTGAACGCCGGTGCCAGAGGCATGCTCGATCTGCTGCGCAGAATGAATGTTTTTACCTTGGCGCGCCGTGGCCTCGGCTTTGACGATGTGGTGATGGTGCGCTGATGGACGTGGTCGCTGTCGGCCAGCACCAACGCTTCAACTTTTCTTCCGTGATCAGATACTCGATGACGAATTGCCCGCGGATCGGTGCGGCAGCTGGATGGAATACGCCGCGTTCGTTCTTTCGTCCCTCGTATTGTGCGGGATAGAACAGGATCAAGTTCAGTTCCTTGAACACATGGATTTGCGGACGCTGAGGCCGACGCCGAGGCTTTCCAAGTGATCAATTCGCGAGCCATTTCGGCGCCATGGGTACCCGTGCAGATCGCCAAGCGGCGAACCTCCGCCTCCATCAGCGGTAGCCTAACCCCATCAGTATCAGCCTAAATTGTATGCATTTTAAGAAATGCATAAATTAAAGGCAGAGCTTTTTGGTCAGACGCGAAGTCGTTCAGGAATCGGTGTCCTTAACCGCGCTGGAGCGCTGCAATTCACCTTGAAAGCGCCGTGTTCATGTTCCATATCAGCCGCACGATCCAGAGAATCACTGGGTCACTGCGAGCCGCGTGTTCTGATCCCCTAGCGGTTTCTGGCTTGCCCCTTCAGCTGACCAACACCGACGCCCCAAACACGCGGGTGTCCATGAACACCTCGCACGCTCCTGGCCATTAGCGCCGGGCGTTTGCTTTATAATGGAAAGAAACCTCCTTTTGACCTCCTTTCAGGATTTCGGCCTCGCCGATCCCATCTCGCGTGCGCTCAAAGAAGAGAATTATCTCACGCCCACGCCCATCCAGGCCCAAACCATTCCCATCGCATTGACCGGTCGTGATGTCGTCGGTATCGCCCAGACCGGCACCGGCAAGACCGCTGCTTTCGCGCTTCCGATCCTGCATCGCCTCCTGCAGAGCCGCATCAGGCCGCAGTCCAAGGCCTGCCGCGTACTGGTGCTAAGCCCGACCCGCGAATTGTCGGGACAGATTCTCGACAGCTTCAATGCCTATGGCCGCCATATGCGCCTGACCTCGGCGCTGGCGATCGGCGGAGTGCCGATGGGACGCCAAGTCCGCTCGGTCATGCAGGGCGTCGAAGTCTTGGTGGCCACGCCCGGCCGCCTGCTCGATCTCGTGCAGAGCAATGGCCTCAAGCTTGGGCAGGTCGAGTTCCTGGTGCTCGACGAAGCCGACCGCATGCTCGACATGGGCTTCATCAACGACATCCGGAAGATTGTCGCGAAGCTGCCGATCAAGCGGCAGACGCTGTTCTTCTCGGCCACCATGCCAAAGGACATTGCCGAGCTTGCCGAAGCGATGCTGCGCGATCCGGCACGGGTCGCCGTGACGCCGGTCTCCTCGACAGTGGACCGCATCACGCAGCGTATCATCCAGGTCGATCATACCGCCAAGCCGACGCTGCTGGCGCAGCTTTTGAAGCAGGAAGCGGTTGGTCGGGCATTGATCTTCACCCGCACCAAGCATGGTGCTGACAAGGTGGTGAAGGGTCTCGCCAGGGCCGGCATCACCTCCAACGCCATCCATGGCAACAAATCGCAGAACCATCGCGAGCGCGTGCTGGCGGCGTTCCGTTCCGGCGAAATCCGCACGCTGGTCGCCACCGACATTGCCGCGCGCGGCATCGACGTCGACGGCATCAGCCATGTGGTCAATTTTGATCTGCCGAACATTCCGGAGACCTATGTCCACCGCATCGGCCGCACGGCGCGCGCCGGTGCCGAAGGCATCGCGATCTCGCTGGTCGCAGGCGGCGAGGAGCTGGCCTATCTGCGTGACATCGAAAAGCTGATCCGCATCAGCCTGCCTCGCGAAGACCGCCGCACGCCGGGCCATCGCGATAGCGCGCCGGCCCAAGCGCAACATCGCGGCGGCCGTTCCGGCCGGCCAAATGAAACCGTGGCCGGTGCAAAAGCCCCTCGCCGTCACCGTCGTGGCGGTGGTAAGAAGGGTCATCCGCAAACCAACCGGCACGAGGCCAACCGGCAGGAACCTATCCGTCCGTCGCATGGCGGCGCCAAATCTGAAGGTCTGGGGCCTGAAAGCATCCAGGGCGTCGCTTTCCTGCACCGCGAAAGCCGCCCGAATATCCGTCCCAACCGCGTTCAACGACCACGCTAACACCGATCGATCTGGAGATATCCATGGCCAAAGAAGAGCTGATCCAGTTCGAAGGACTGGTCACCGAAATCCTCCCCGATGCACGCTACCGCGTGCAGCTCGATGCCGGCCACGAGATCGTGGCCTACACGGCCGGCAAGATGAAAAAGAACCGGATCAAGACGTTGGCGGGCGACCGCGTGACAATCGAGATGTCGCCCTACGATCTGGAGAAGGGCCGCCTGATTTTCCGGCACAAGGACGAGCGCCCAAGCGGCGCACCGCGGGGCGCACCGCCCCGAGGTCAGTTCCGGCGCCGGTAAATCTCGCCAAAACATACCTCCGGCCCGGCGATGACACAGATATGTCGATGCGGGGCGCCGCTCGAACTGCGGCGAAATCTGGCCGATCAAAAAATCGTGCACCTCAGGATTGTTTTGGAATTCCGCTTCGCATAAAATACCACTATCGATTTTCGGCCGGACGACATTAGCTAACCACCGGTACAGCCGGTTTAGACGCTGACGACCCTTCCAAAAATTCGATCTCACCAGCCCATTCAAAGTGGGCTTTTAGTATATCTATCTTGAGAAGGGACTATCCCGTGAGCATGGGAACCGTGAAGTGGTTTAACGCGACCAAGGGCTACGGCTTCATTCAACCGGATGATGGCGGCAACGACGTGTTCGTGCATATCAGCGCCGTCGAGCGCGCCGGACTTGGCACGCTGCGTGAAGGCCAGAAGATCTCCTACGAGATCGTGGCTGACCGCCGCTCCGGCAAGTCTTCGGCCGACAATCTGCGCGCCGCCGGTTAAGCGAATTTCGTTGGCCGGGCTCGCGAGGATCCTCGAGGATCTCGGTTCAATGAGACGACAACGTAGTAAGGCCGTGCTCAACGCGCGGCCTTTTTCTTTGCAAGCTGCTTGGTCCGATCGAGCTTCGATGACGGCGAACCGTCACAACGTGGGGCAAGGCGGAAGAATGCTGCCACCTGACGCCGGCGCGGAATATACAACGCACGCCCACTCACGGGACGCGTAAAGGTGACATCGCTCGGCGGAACGCCTGTCTTTCCCTCAAACTGATTGTTGAAGTGTTTCGTCTTAGCCGAGCGGCGGGGGCCGCGGAATTAATCCCACTTTAACCATTTTGAGGATGCGTCTTCATGTTCCGTTCGATTCGCCCGGCGCATGCGAGATTCCTGCGTCGATCGGCTTATTGCTTGCTCGCCGCGGCTCCGCTCGCCTGGCTGCTGAGATTGCCGGCCTGGTCCATCGCTGCCTTGAAATATTCCGAACCGTCGCCGAGCGTCACCCGCCGCTGGCAGATCGGCATGCAGCTATAGGATTCACGCTCGACGCCACGATAGATCGTGACGAGCTGGTCGGTCGGCCCTTCGACCTGGATGACGCGGTCGACCAGCACCTCGCCGGCGCGGTCCATGGCGATGAAATTGGTCGCGCCGTAACCCTTGCCGGTCACCACGACCAGCCCGCCGGGCTGCAGGGTTACGTCCGCAATCAAGGGGTTTCCGACCACGATGGTGGATACGCGGGAGGGCAGCCTGACGAGCTTTGCCTGATCGACGTTGACCGCGATCGACTCTGGGACCGGATCGGCCAGCGCCACGGCTGGCCCCAGCAGGATTCCGACCGCGAGGAAAGCGGAAAAAGCGCGGATGCGCGTACGCAGATGCTTGGACGACATACTCTACCCTGGGACGTTGACAAGCCGGCTAAAGCGATACGCAGCGGAACCGGCGCCCGACGCGGCAAATCTGACGACAATTAGTGAACGAACTGCAAATGGCCCGCAGAAACTATTGCCGTTGTTCAAGGGCCAGTTGCCGGAATGGATAGGCCAGTTGGCCGCCGATCTCGGATGGGAACGCGTGGTCGTCGATCCCGTAGGTTTCGGGTAACCGGTTCTTCGGCATCCGGAAGGTCCCGAACAGTATATCCCAGAGCGGGAACGTACCCGCGAAATTGGTGTTGCCGCCCTGTTCCAGCGCGGTGTGATGCCAGCGATGGAACACCGGCGTCGCCAGCACATATTTGAATGGCCCCAGCGACCAGTTGAGATTGGCATGGACGAAGGCCGAATGAAACGTCGTGAAGGGTCCAACCCAGAGCATGACATTCGGTGAAATTCCCGCCATCAGCAGGATGACATCGACCGCGATGGTGCCGATAAACAAGTTCACCGGATGGAAGCGTGCCGCGGAGATCCAGTCCAGATCTTCGGATGAATGATGGATCGCGTGAT
>JAGXAJ010000038.1 GCA_018971625.1 Pseudomonadota bacterium | reverse complement strand
GGATAGGCCGCCGCGGTGTCGTTCCACTCCGTCACCAGTTGCTGGCGCTCCGCCGCGCCCAGCAGCGAGACCTCCGACACACGCCGCAACGGGTCCGCAACCAGCGCCTCCAGCAGCCGCACAAAATGCCCCGCAAGACGCTCGATCGTCGGGCTATCGAACAAGTCGGTTGCATAGTTCAGAGTGGCCGAAAGGCCTCCCGCGACCTCCGTCATCGACAGCTCCAAATCGAACCTGGCCGACCTCACCTCCTCATCCAATGGCCGCGCCGCGAGTCCCGGAAGCGTAATCGACTCGATTGAAACGTCCTGCAATGCGAAAGCCGTCTGAAAAACCGGCTGCCTACTGAGATCGCGAGCTGGCTGCAGCGCCTCGACCAGTTTCTCGAACGGCAGATCCTGATGCGCAAATGCCTCGAGCGCCGCCACCTTCACCCGGCGCACCACCTCTCGGAAGGAGGGATCGCCGGAGAGATCGAGCCGCAGCGCAAGCATGTTCACGAAGAACCCGATCAAACCCTCGGTTTCCGCCCGCGGACGTCCCGCAATCGGAGTGCCAACCACGACATCCCGCTGACCGCTCCAGCGCATCAGCAGAACGTCGAAAGCCGCGAGCAGCACCATGAACAATGTCGCGCGCTCCGCGCGCGCCAGCGAGCGAAGGGAGGTCATTAGTTCGCCCGTCAGCGCGAACCGATGGGCCGATCCACGGAAACTCTGCACCGCCGGCCGGGGCCGATCGGTTGGCAGGGCAAGGCCATCCGGGGCCCCGGCAAGCCGCCCCGTCCAATAGGCGAGTTGACGGTCGACAACCCCATTCGCAAGCCATTGCCGGTGCCACACGGCATAGTCGGCATATTGGATGGGTAATTCGCGCAATGTCGGCCGGCGACCCTCCACCGCTGCACCGTAGAGCGCCTGCATCTCCCGGATCAGGACTTTCATCGACCAGCCGTCGGAGACGATGTGGTGCATGACCAGCACCAGCACGTGATCCTCAGGCGCGATTCGGAACAGCTCGACGCGGAGCAGCCGGTCCGCCGCGAGATCGAACGGCCGCTCCGCCGCGAGACGCGCGCGCTGATGTGCCTCGCCGATCGCCACCGTCAATGACTGCAACACGACGGGCCAGGGCGGGTCCACGAGCTGAACGCCAAGCCCATCGCGCGCCTCGAATCTAGTTCGCAGCGCTTCGTGCCGCCGTACGATTTCGGTCAAGGCCGCCGCGAGGGCGTCAACCTTCAGGCGGCCAGACAACTTGAGTGCAAAAGCGATGTTGTACGCAGGACCAACCAGCCCTGTGCCATGGAGGAACCACAATCGCTCCTGCGCAAACGAAAGGGGCGGAACCTCGTCAGTTCGACGCCGGCGAATGACATTATGCGAGAGATGGCCGAACTGCTCCACCAGCTTGCGATTCAGCAAAGCCAATTTCTTGCCGCTGATCGCGTTCGACGACGACGTTGGTTCGCTCAAGGTGACCTCCCTCGGTCGGGCACACGTTGTGAGGAGTTACGTTGATCTGCTGACGTCGCCGTCAGGCCGTCAGCTCGCGTCGCACTTCGTCATCGGACATGTTCGCAATTTTATCCGCGAGCCTTTCGACGGCATCTGCGTTCGCCCACAACGGGGTCGCAAGCAGCGCGCGCAGTACGTGGGCGGCCAGATCGGCAACGCCGATCTCCTGCCAGATCGAGCCGGCATCGAGCGCAATCATGAGCTCCGCTTCGATCCTACGCTTCAGTCGCATGATATCGAGAGAGCTCATGCCCATTGCGATGAGGGTCTCGTGGCGGCTGCATGCGGCCGGGTCGGCCGCCTCCAGCTCGCCCAATAACCCGAACAGGTAGTTTTCGACTTGCTCGAGTTGTTCGCTCGAGGACAGCGATTTGAGCCGCAACGCGAAATCTACAGCGTAGGCGCCAGCTCCGAGCTCGTCATCGAGCAAACTTTCCGCTCGCCATTCGGCGATCACCGGCAGCGTTCCATAAGTCAAGGCCGCGCGTGCCGCCGCGCGCTGCAGCTTGCCACTGGAGGTCTTGGGTAATGCGCGACGCCGCGTGAGCACGATCCGATGAACTTCGATTCCGTGCTCGCGAAGAAGCGCCTCGCGCACCCTCGACAGCATCGTGTGCACCTCGGCGGCGTCGCGCCTCGGCTGCTCGATGACCAACACCGACTGTTCCGTGCTCGCGCCCTCCACCGCAAACGCCGCTACCTCGGGTACGCCAGGCAACGCGGCCCGCACCGTCGCCTCAAGATCCTGCGGATAGATGTTCTGGCCCCGCAGGATGATCAGATCTTTGATGCGGCCCGTCACGTATAATATGTCGTCCCGCACAAACCCAAGGTCACCGGTTCGTAGAAATGGGCCTTCTCCCGTGTTCGTCCGCGCGTCGAACACCCGCGCGGTCTCTTTCGCGTTGTTCCAGTAACCCGGACCGACGGTTGAACAATCAATCCAAATCTCGCCGATACTATGCGGTCGGCATGGCACCCTCGTCTCGGGATCCACAATGACAAGCCGATGGTCGGGCGAAGTCACGCCGCACGAGGGCACCGCATAGCCGTCCTCGGCGCTGTCGGCTGGCGCGACCCGGTTCTCACGTAATGCTGCGGATGAAATCGTCGCCGCAGTCTGCCCGGCGCCGACGGGCCCTCCGGTCACGAGCAGAGTCGCTTCCGCCAGGCCGTAGAACGGACACATCGCCTTGGGACTCAACCCCCACCGGCCGAATCGCTCCGCAAAACCGAGCATCGTCTCCATCCGAATCGGCTCGGCGCCACAACCGGCCACCCTCCACTGACTGAGATCGAGGCCAGTGCAGTCCTCGTCCGATATCTCACGAGTGCAGAGATCGTAGGCGAAATTCGGCGCAACCGTGGCTGTGCCTCCGTAACGCGTGATTGCTTCTAGCCAGCGCACGGGCCGCGCCACGAAGGCCGCCGGCGGAATCAGCACCGACGCGATTCCGTTGTAGAGCGGCGTGCACAGACTTCCGAACAGACCCAAGTCGTGAAAATGAGGCACCCAGCTCACCCATACGGAACGGGAGTCGAGCTCCGCCTGCTGTGCGAGCAACCGCGAATTGCGCGCGACGTTATCGTGAGTCACCATGACGCCGCGCGGTGTTCCGGTTGATCCCGATGTGTACTGCAGGACGCAGACCGACTGCGGCGATGGCGCGGGACAACCGCCCTCCCAATGTTGCAACGCCACCTCATCGGTTGCGATCGAACATAGCGGACTTGCGCCCTCGCGCAGCAGCTCGCTCACCCGCGGCGCAAACGTTGATGTCGTCAGCACAAGGCTTGGCTGAGCATCGGCGAGCAGCGCCCGGATGACTGGCCGAGCGCCTTGCCGGCGTGGCGGCACTAGCGGAACAGCTATTCCGCCTGCGTAAAGAACGCCAAAAAAAGCAATGACGAAATCTAGTCCAGGCGGGTAGAACATGAGAACGCGTTCGCCGGCGCGGATCTGCGAACGCAGCATTCCCGCCAGCCCCATTGCCGCAGTATGCAATTCACCAAATGTCAGCTCCATCGGCTCACCTGCCGCCGGAAGGAAACGGACTGCGTTGCTTGAGGCTCGGACCGCAGCGTGATGACAGATCGCCTCAACGATGGTGTTAGCGCGCGTGACGGATAGGTTCAGCACCAGCCCCTCCCCTCAATTGGACCATCGACACGCCGCTTCGGTGCTACTGGTTCGGTGCTGCTGGCATCTCCAGGCATTCCGCAGCGCATGTAAGCGCGTTTACGATTACGGGGGAAAATCGTTCCGAAGAAATTTCAAAAAAGAAATTTAGAAATTTCAAAAAAGAAAATTCAAAAAAGAAAATTCAAAAAAGAAAAAAGAATCGACGGCACCGTCGACTCTGCTCTAGCTCTAATACCTATTTCCTTCCATGACTTAAGCGTGACGCAATGTTCAATAGCGCCGACTAACACCTATAAATACAGCAATAGCGTCGGCACGGCCGACATGCGCAGCACCGCACCGCTCTGGAGAACGCACGCCGAATGGCCTACACAATGCATCGCAGGCCGAAAGCTCGGCGTGATTGCGCTGACGCTTGGCAGCCAACGCGAATCAGCGGCAGGCGACTTGACACTGTCTTTCGCAAGCACCTACGCCCTCGTTAGGGCCTAGCACTCCGCAACTCAGTCCAACAATGACTGTCCCCAGTGCGCAGCACCATAAATGCAAGCAGATCACTCTGCACGCATTCACGGCTCGACTGATTGTCGCTTTAATAGCCGCGAACTGTATCGGCCGCCGCGCCTAAGTGTGACGATCGTTCAGCCGCCGCGATAAAACCGCGTTCTATTCGGAGGTCCTGCGGCGCCGTCCATCCGCTGCCGCAGCGTAAGCGGCCTCATGTCCGTCCAAACCTCTTCGACAGACTCCAGGCACTCGGATTTGGATCCCTGTTTTCCCACGGCACTCCAGCCTGCCGGCATCTTCTTGTCCACCGGCCAGATCGAGTACTGCTCTTCGGCATTGACAACAACGAGATAGGTTCGCGCGTCTTCTTGGTCACTGGCGGGCATGCGCTATTTCCCTCATTCACTAACGGAGCGACTGCACACGAACTCTCTCGTATGCCCCGACGCATAAGTCAGAGTGTCCGCGATCCTCGGTGAAAGTCAACCACTGGAATGGCTCGCATCACTGACATGCAGCACCGTCGCGCTACAATCAGTTGCTGTGCCGAGTGGCGCCACATAAACGATGCTTTCGTGACATCGATTTTCTCGTGAAAGAGCAAGGGTAATGTGCTTTGCGCCGAATCAAAGCATCCGCGATCCGGATAGTGCGGCCACATATTTGATTTTGTCGAGGCACTCTCTGTTCAGCCGGCGGGTATTGGCCTTGTGTTCGATCTGAGCAATCGAGTGTGGCCATAATTTCAAGTATGTGGCGCAACTCGCCATCGTGAATTCACGTTTTAGCCGGAGTCTGGTCCGCAAAATGGAGACCGAAAATTCGGACTCGGGTGCGGTGCGCTCATTGAGAGTCTCGATGCACTATCGAGAGTCTAAAGGTCACTGGGAGCAGAATAGCGTGTTCAGTCTGGAGACGCGGGATCGATCGCCCGAGATGGCCGGCCGGTGTTTTGTTCGGCTGCAGGAGCCATCCATACCTCCGCGCTTGCAGCTTTACTGCCTTCCGTACGCCGGTGGGTCGGCCCGCGTATTCCAATCGTGGCGCGATATTTTGCCGCACGACACGGCGCTGATTGGCGTGGAGTACCCGGGGCGCGGCAGGCGAATTTCGGAACGTGCCATTGATCGGATCGACATTCTTGCTAGCCAACTAGTTGGTGCGCTGGCGGACGCTCCGCCCATCCCGTACGCGTTGTTCGGACATAGCATGGGGGCTCTGACGGCCTTCGAGATGGCGCACCAACTCTCCAACCGCGGTGCTTCTTTACCGATTCTCCTCATAGTCTCCGGCCATGGTGCGGCCTCTGTGTCATCGGTCGACAACCCTGTGCACGCTAGTCCCGACGACGAATTTCTAGGGCGATTGCGCAAACTCAACGCTACGCCACCCGAGGTTCTTGAGATGCCAGAACTACTCGAATTGATAATGCCGTTCCTCCGCGCGGATTTCCGTGCCGCCGAGACGTATGTACCCGCGAAAAGGCCCAAACTCGACATCCCGATTGTGGCTTATGGCGGCCTCCTAGATCCGGACGTTAGTAGGGCGGAATTGTTAGCATGGGCCAACGAGACAACGGCGCCCTGTGCGGTGCGCATGTTCCCTGGCGACCATTTCTTCCTGCAGACGGCCCCGGACAACGTCGTTGGGACACTGGTGCGGGATCTGACCCAAGCGCTTCACGCGAGCGTGAGTCGTGTCACTCCGGGTCTGTCGCAATGCGCCCCGCAGTAACAACGGAGCGCGCGATCGCGGTTTGCATCTCCACGCCACTCACCTCGCTCAACGTCACCCGTTGCGCCTGCTCCTTTCGAATGTGCACCGCCACGGAGAGGACGTGGCGTTCGGTAATAGCTGAAGTGGAGAATTGCCAATCCGCGGGAAGGTCCTCGCTTTCTTCCCGAAACTGAACCCGGAGCGGCTCGAGATTGAATGCGAAGCTGTCGAGCGGCGCCGACAGACCTGCCCCGATAGCCTTGATGTAAGCTTCCTTGAGTGTCCACAGCTGCGTAAAGACGCGCGGACGATGGAGCTTGGATGCCGAGCCAACGAGTTCGGCCTCAGCGGGTGCGAAGAACCTCGAGGCGAGATCGGCCTGGTCGCAAAAGGATTCAACGATCTGCACGTCGACGCCGATCGGATGGCGCCAAGCGAGCGCCACTGCAACAAGCCCCCTCGTATGGGCTATGTTGAACTGTAGGTCAGGAAGTTCGTGGTCGGCCGCGATGCTCGGCTTACCATGCGGACCTAGCGAAAACATCCACTCATGAGGCGACCGGCCGGCGATACGGAACAACGTGACCCGCAGAAGAGCATGACAAGCCACGAATTCGCGCCGGTCCTGAGCTGAAACGAATCGCCCTGCGCGCACGTGCTCTGTTTGGTCGAGGATTGCCCCCAGGCGGTGTTGACAGGCATCGTCGAGGCGGTCGGTTCGCATCCACCAGACAGTCGGCTGAAGCTCCGGAAGCATCCATTTCGCCAATGTCCATTCCTCCGGTGTGATAGGACCAACATATTTTCGTTGTTATCCATGCAACGTTATCCATGCAACCGCGGAGCGTGAGCTCTAATCCACTTGCGGCCGCTTCGATGCTCTTGTTGAGTATCGCAAATCTCTATGAGCCGCATGTTGCCAAGGTGAACGTTCTGCACGCATTGGAACCTTTTATTATACGCGACTTGTGAAGAACTCATTAGGACCTGCCCGAATTCCGTCCTGCAATCGCCTTTCTCGGCTCACAGACATCGGACGGAGAGATGCCAGCTTCGCAGCGGAATCTACAATGAACCAATACGACGGCTCGGTAGTAGGAGTTTCGAGTGACACGCGGCATGGGTTCAGCAAGCCGACCAAGCAGCACATCATTCTCATTGAAAGCCACGGCGTTGAAGGCGACGCGCATGCTGGAAAGTACGTTCGACATCGGTTCATCGCCAAAGTGTGGCCTACGCAGACGAATCGGCGACAGGTTCATTTAATTCGGGCCGAGCTTTTCGATGAGCTGCGCGATGCTGGACATCCAGTCAGCGCTGGCGATCTGGGTGAGAACGTCACAACGACTGGACTGGAGCTCGAGCACCTACCCCTTGGGACCAAGCTGCACCTTGGCGAAACGGCGATCATCGAATTGACAGGCCTTCGCACACCGTGCGCCTTGATTGATCGCTTTCAGAAAGGCCTGAGGAAGAAGATGATAAGTGACGCCGTTATGCCGAAGTATAAATGTGGCGTGCTTGGCGTGGTTATCGCCGGCGGACGCGTGGAGTCAGGCGATGCCGCTCGTGTAGAAACTCCCGCCCTGCCTTTTTTGCCACTTCCTGCTATGTAAAAGGACCCGGGTAGTAAAGCCGGACGGATCCTCGAAGTTGGTCGAACACATTCTGAGCGCCACAGCAATGTGCAGTCGCCTGTGAAGAACCGGGCTCAAGGGATGTTTTTGAGCCGGGACGGTCTCGAAGAACGCACGGATGATGACACGCAAGAGCTCTGCGGGCCATCGCAGGAGCAGGCCGAAGTTATAGCCTGCAGCGGCGAGAACAGCGTTGATGGCGCGGTCACACTGAGCCAGCTCGCGGGCGGAGATAATCGGGAACGCAAGCGGACATCAGCCGATTGCTCGCCATTTGAGAAAGACAAATCTACCAACCATCGCGGAAGCGACGATCATAGTCCCGCCAATCATGCCAACCCGGACCTCCATACGGATATGCAGGAGGTACTGGATACACGCGTTGTGCATAAACCGGATATTCTTCAACCGCCGCTGGCGGGGACGCTACAATGACAGGCCGGCGAACGACCACTGTGTCGGAAACACCGGGGGCCCTCTCCTCCACAATGACGGGCGGCGCGCTCCGGTACTCGTACGGACGAGCTTCCTGCTCGTACATTGGAGCTTCGCTATAGGGGCCCAGCGGAAGATCGGCGGCCAGAGCCGGTGAGGCCAGAGATATTGCGGTTGTCGCAACCAAAATCGCTCTACGCGTATACATCGTCGTTCCCTGTGTTTGCTTCCCTGTTGGCCGTTATAAACGCGAAAATCCATTGCGAGTTTCATGGACCATCGATTTGTTTTTGTGGGTTGTGTTGGCGGCGACGTTAATGACCAGGCTCCGCGACCGGCTATGGTGCTTCGGGTAGGATCGCTCACATCTATCTTGGCACGACTTCAGGCGCAGCAACACGAGGTCGATATTTTGAGCTCTGAGCCGATGCCGTCATCGACTGCCATTGTCGCATGACTGCGGCAGCTCGGGTACGAGTCGGCGAAGTCCGATGTATGCTGCGAAAGTGGCCTGTTCGAAATGCCCAGTAGCCGGGACTCGGCAACGCGATCGCCTGCGGGGTAGAAGCCAGAAGGCGGATAGAAGCCGCTGTTCCCATATGTGCAAAAGCCTCTCGTCTGGGGAAAACCTCCTGGGGCCCGGCCATTGTGGCTCGGGAACGACAGCGCAGCGACCATTCGTCTTCTAGAATTTGATGATGGAGAAGGCAACATGACCGAAGACGAACTGCGACGTTATAGCGATTGCGCCCGTGCACTCGCCGAAGTGGCGGCCCCCCTCGTTAAACGAAGATTGCTGGATTTGGCATATCGCTACGAAGAGAAACTCCGCACGGGCAGACTCTTAACGGCCACAATGGCCAACTTGCCGGAGCGTCGGTCGGTGACGAGCTTCCGCAGCTCAGTAGTCCAGTGATTAATGATGTCATTCGCAAGTCTCGTCGCTTATCAACTTTCCAGATTCTGATTCAGTTTCTCGGGTTCGACACCCTGTACCCATGGGCTCGCTAAGCCCTTGCTTCCCAGGTTGTTCGTTGCTGAAGGCGCGACCCAGCTAGCAGGAATGCTGAGCGTTCTTAGATGGACGTGGCTTGCGACTTTTTGGGCGCGCGCAAGCGTGCGCGTAGACCGGGGTGGCGATTTTCGTGTACGAGTGTTCCTTCCAACTGCTCTGTGAGGAGCATGATAATGCGCGATCCGAGCCCGGATGAATTGCATTTACCGCCGTCTTGTCCGATGCCATTATCCGATACCGTTAGCTCTATTTCTTTCCTTGCAAAGAACTCGACGGTCACATGGCCGGATCGACTGTCGGGGAAAGCATACTTTAGCGAATTGGTGACGAGCTCGTTTGTGATGATGCCGATTGCGAGCGCCTGATTGTTTGGCAGCTCAACATCTTCGCTGCTAACCTCGAAGGCTATCGGGCGCGAGGGCGCGAGGGACTGGAATACTTTCTCGACCACATCGGTCAAGAAGTAACGCATATTGACGAGGCGCAAGTCCTGTTTGAACGAGAGATGGTCATAAACTTCCGCCACGACGTGAATTCGGCGCGCGGTCGATTCCAGCGCTGTTGCAACTTTGACATCCGCGTTTCTTGCCTGTAGGCGGATCATCGCGCTGAGGAGGGCCAGATTGTTTTTGGTACGGTGCGCCATTTCCTGAAGCAGCACTGCTTTTGTATTGTCAGCGAGCATTACTCGCTTCATCTCCGCGCGCAGGAATTCGGCTACTACGGCAGTGCCTGCAGCCGTCACGGCAAAAAGAGCGTTGGCCGATAAGTAATCGATTCCAGGGTTGACCACATAACTGAGATACCCGCCTGCCCCGACGGCGATGGCGGCGGCCAGGATACCGGTGCCTCTATCGAAGATTAGTCCCGACAGGAAAATGCCCGGCAGAAGCAGAAAATAGCCAGGGTATCCAGTTAACATGTGCAGCGCCATCTGCAGCACAGCGCACATTAGCATGATCGCAACTGCAAGGCAGTGCCGGACGAGAATTGGCAAGTGATGCTCGAGTAATAACGGGTAAAGCTTGTTCATTGAGAAAAAACGACGAGCTCTTCCATGCCGTTCCGCAAGGCGGGTCACATTTTGTTCCTTGCCGCTGGAACGAGTGATCGGCGTTAGGGCAGTCGGTACGGAAAACGTGCACTTATGCATCTGCCGCCGACTTAAAACACGTGGGCTGAGACCGATCGCGCGCCCGTCCGCATCGGATGGGTAGCTATGGCCGACACGGACCGCATTGCACCTGCCAGTCCTGCGTGAGCTAGCTGCGAGCTTTCAATAGGTTGCCCATCCGGCTCGGGTCGGGGAAGCTGAAGTTGTCGAAGCTTTAGCATCCCACGAGAGGAACCGGATGGACATCCATGAGAATGCCCGGCTTACGCCGGATCCGAAACGTCCTACCTCAACAGCTTTATTGGTCTCAGCTCGGAAATCACGACCGGTCCTGCTGCCTTTACCGGGACCGGTTCGTTAGTTGGCGTCAGCGTCTTCGCACCATAATATGCAGAGATTCCTTTTAGCGGGTCGCCGGCGCTTGGTGTCAAGCCGACCGATATCGGAGTTGACACCACGAGCGGATACCTTCTCGATTCTGCAAACTACAATGATCTCATGATCCCCAATGTGGCCTGCCCTGCCTTGGTTGCGCGCTGAGGGCCTACTTGGCCACGGCGGTCAAGGACCCGCTGCACGGTCTTGAGTCCCTTTGCCGAAGGCAGCACCGATTTCGCGCAACGTCGCGCCATCGCGTCGCATGGCCTGCATGCGGGCGCTGATGGCCCGCTCATCCGGGTTTGCGACGGGGCGCTTCACCGTCGCCGTCCAACACGTCGCAGCCGAACGGCTCCTGCCGGCAGAGAAGATGCCTTGGCTGGCGCGATGGCGCTCGGCGTCACGGATGCGCTTGCGGCACGGTCGGCGTGCTTGCATGCTGCTCCGCAAGGAGCTGTTGCCCAAGGGCGCCTGCACGAAGCCCTTGCAAGTTCGGCAATGTGCCGCTATTTGTATGGCATATTGCCGTTGGGGGAGGGTTCGCTTTGTCTATAGTCGAAATCGTAGCAAGGAAACTTGGGGGGCGCTCGGTCCTTGGGGGAGTCGTGCGCTCTCAGGCCGATCTGGCCCTCGCAGTCCGGAAGCGGCTTCCCCTGACCGCGCTACACGGGCTCGCAAAGGCCGGACTTAGCGATCAGGAAATCGAGTTGTTCGTCATTCCGCAACGCACGCGCCGGCATCGTGCGGAGAAAAAGCAACCGCTCACCGTGGAGGAATCCGATCGGGCAGTGCGATTGCTGCGCGTACAGACACTTGCCGAGGACACGTTCGGGGACGTCGACAAGGCGAATATATGGCTTCGTCGTTCGCTAGCAGAACTCCATGGTGAGGCGCCGTTGGCGGTAGCGCAAACCGAAACTGGCGCCCGCGTTGTCGAAATCATACTCGGCAAGATCGCGTGGGGCTCTGCCGCCTGATGCTGCTGTGGCGTTTGTCCGGTGTGCAGCACGCCAAGACGTTCGATGGTGGCTACGGTCTGCTTTTTGATGGACGCTGGAATACGGTCGGACGGCCTGTCACGTACTGCAGCACGTCCCCCGCGCTGTGCGTGTTGGAAAAGCTAGTTCACATCGAGGATCCAACGCTCATGCCGGCATTTATGATGGTGCGCTACGATGCGCCGGATAACCTTGGCATCGAGACGGTGGACTTAGACGATCTGCCCGCCGATTGGCGGCGCCAGGAAGTTTGGACCCAGCAACGGGGCGATGAATGGCATGCCTCGCTTGCAACACCCCTCCTCCGCATTCCGTCTGCCATTGTCCCTCTCGATCAGTCTCCCGATGTCAACATCTTGATCAACCACGTTCACAAGGACGCGACACGGATCTCTGTTCTCTTTGTCGAGCCATTCGTTCTGGACCCGCGTCTGTTCTGAGCCGGATAGCGCTTGAGGGCTCAAGCTACCGATCCAGTGGTCGAGCCTGTCCAGCATTTTTATCGAGATAAGCGAGCGCTGTCTTCAACTGCGCGTCACCCGGTTTGCCTATGAGCTCCGCCTTGATCGGTGCCGAATAGCTGGATTTAGCCTGTGATAGCGCGGCTTTGCCTTTTTCGGGCTGCTGGTTGAGCGGTCCCGGATTTGCAAAAGCTCCGTGCAGCGCGCCTTCCCGCAGTAGCGGACCGCCACTGATCCGCTGATCCTTGGCAGCTTCGACCACGACATCTGGTGCGATGCCTTCATCCTGGATCGAACGGCCAGAAGGGGTGTAGTAGAGAGCGGTCGTAAGCCGCACCGCACCATATCCCTTCAGTGGGACGACGGTTTGCACCGAGCCCTTGCCGAAGCTTTGCGTTCCCATAATGGTCGCCCGGTGGCGATCCTGCAATGCGCCGGCGACGATCTCCGAAGCCGACGCAGAAGCGCTGTTGATCAGAACGACAATGGGCGCGCCGGACAACTCATCTCCATGCGCGGGCGCCTTGAAGGTCTTCTCTTCGTCCGCCCGCCGGCCATGGATGCTGACCACCGATCCGCCATCGAGCAGATCGCCAGCGACATCAACGGCTGCGGACAGGAGCCCTCCCGGATCGTCGCGCAGATCGAGCACGAGACCCTTCACGCTCCCATTTGCGTTGCGCTTGAAGTCGGCGATGGCCTTCTTGAATCCATCCGCTGTATCTTCGCCGAACTGGGTGATGCGGATATAGCCGATCCCATCGGGCTCTGGATACGACTTGACCGATTCGACCCTGATAATCTCACGGGTCAACGTAACATCGAAAGGGTCCTGCTTGCCACGCAGAATGGTGAGGGTCACCTTGGATCCAGGATCGCCACGCAAGAGGGTCACCACTTTGCGCAAACCTACCCCTTCCGTGCTCGAATGGTCGATCAGGACAATCTCATCGCCTGGCTCGAGTCCTGCGGCAGCGGCCGGCGTTCCGTCGATTGGCGCGATGATCTTGGGCACTGCATCCTGCTCGGAAATCTGCATGCCGAGGCCGCCGAACTTGCCGGCAATGTCGGCTTGGGATTCCTTGAATTCCTGCGCGTCCATATAATCGGAGTGCGGATCGAGACGACGGAGCATTCCCTTCAGGGCGTCCTTGACCAGCTCGTCCGCACCAATTGGATGCACGTAGTCCTGGCGAACGAGCTGGATCACCCCTGTGAGCAAGGCGAGGTTCGAGGGCACGGGCCCTGCGCTCTGCATGGCGATAGCGGCGACAAGCGGCAAAGCAACAATGGCCGCGCCCGCAATGAGTCCGGCGATCAACAAGCGAAATTTCGTCATGATTGTACCTTCCTCACTAGCTTCTCCTCATCGTTGGCGAACGGCGCCACCCTGCAGGAACAAATGACTCGGGATCTTTGTTTCAGGACTCAAACCCGCCAGACGCGCAAAATCGCGTTAATTCGATCGGGATTGCGGTGACGTACTATTACTATTCTGTAGGATGGTTCGCCACGCCAACGTGCGACTGGCGAGCCTTGATAAAAGCGCTTCGGTGATCCACCGCAACATCTGTGAGCCGTTCACAAACCGAGATAGGCTTGGCGAACTGCTGGATCTGAGACCAGCACTTTTGCCGCACCGCTGCGCACGATTGAGCCGGTCTCCATGACATAACCGCGACCGGCCACTGAAAGTGCCGTGTGCACATCCTGCTCCACCAGCAGGATAGTGACAGTCGATCTCGTTTCACAGCTTATGTGCCCGTCGGCAGCATTGAGCGCGGTAAGGAACTGGCGAATAATGGAGGCAAGACCGCTCAATGCGGGAGTTGTCATGGCGTCGACTTGACCGGCGAAGGTACGATACCCGGCATAGGCGGTCGATCGCCGACTTATATCTTCCGGCAGCTCTATGATTTCAAACATGGCACGAGGTCGGGTCCGGGAGGAGAAGTCATGAAGCCAATCGTTGAAACCCTCCGACGAAGACATGATTTCGCTTGCTGCCTACGCATCCTCGTTAGCGCCCTAGCGCAACCAGTCATCACCTTGGGCTGAGAAGCACAGAGCGGCCGTCTCCAAAACTGCCATCCGCAAGGTAGCAGCTAATGACAATCATACAACTTGCCGTTGGGCTGATGGCATCCTCAACGCGGATGCCATCACCTGCAGACCCTCGACGAGCTGCGCCCGGTTGCGCGCGGCGCCAAGCGAGACACGCACGGCATGTGGCGCGTCTGGATTCATAGCGAACGCGTCGCTGCCGACCACGGCAAGGCCGTTTCGCAGCAGATAGGCTGTGAAACCCTCACGTCGCGATTCGGGCAGTGTGAGCCACAGGTGATGGCTGGCGCGCCCGGCCGAAAAGTTAATGCCCTTCAGCGCGCGGGCTGCAAGCTGCTGGCGGCCTATCGCCTCGCTGCGGATCGCGGCGATGATACGCTCCGCGGTCCCGCTTTCGATCCAATGCGTCACCAGCGCGACCATGAGCGGCGGAGGCATCTGCGCCGCCGCCTGGAGGCGCGCGCACATATCCTCCTGCGCGGCCACATCGGGCGTAAGCAGGTAGGAAACCCGCAAGGCGGGTGCGATGCATTTCGATAGCGTCGTTGCCAGATATGTTCGCTCAGGGATAAGATTTGCGATTGGCGAAACGGAGGGCGCGAGCAGGCCGTAGGCATCGTCCTCGATGAGAATGGTGCCTGCGGCACGAATAGTTGCGGCGACCGCGGCGCGGCGTGCAGGAGAAAGCGTGGCCGTGGTCGGGTTGTGCAACGTTGGGATAAGGTAAACCGCTTTTGGTTTGTGGACGCGGCACGCCGTTTTTAGCTCATCGGGCAGCACACCCTCCTTGTCCATGGCGACGCCGATCAGCCGGATACCGAGCCGTGCCGCCGCCGCCTTCATGCCAGGAAAGGTCAACGCTTCCGTCAGCACGACGTCATCGCGGCCGGCAAGTCGCATCAGCAGATTGAAGATGATCGTCTGCGTTCCGGGATAGACCACGATACGTTCGGCAGCGGCATGTGGAACGCGCGCGCGCAGCCAACGCGCCCCGGTTTGTCGCTCGCTGTCACTGCCGCCGGGCTGCAGATAATTCAGGAAGGCCGTCAGCCCTGACTTTTGCCGGATCGCCTCAAGTCCCTGCAGGATGCGATCGTCGAGCTGCGCCTCAAGCGGATGAGGCGGCACGTTCATGGACAGATCGATCCTGACCTCAGGTGCGCTCTCGGTCGCCCGCCGCACCGTGGTTTCGGAAACGAACGAACCCCGTCCGACCTGCGCCTCGATCAGTCCCCTGTGCCGTGCCTCGCTATATGCGCGCGTCACCGTGGTGAGATCGATTCCGAGTATCCTTGCCAGTGCCCGATGGGTTGGCAGCTGCTGGCCGCGCACGAGACGCCCTGACCCGATATCGCTCTCCATCGCGTCCACGATCCGCCGATATAGCGGCCCGTCCAGCTCTGAGATTGTAGGGATCCACTCCATGCAATTTGCCCGTTTTGCTTTGATTGTATGACATCATTACCTCATATTGTATGCGAAATCAGAAAGGAAAATCAGAAAGGAAAGGGCATCAAAATGATAAGCCAAACACGGACCACCCTTACTCAAGCGATGTGGCGCGGGTTTCTCGGGCGGTGCCCGCATTGCGGCGAGGGAAAGCTGTTTGCGCGCTTCCTCAAGGTGACCAATCACTGCGCGAGTTGCGGCGAAGAACTGTTTCATCAGCGTGCCGATGATTTTCCGGCCTATCTCGTGATCGCCCTTGTCGGTCATGCGGTGGTACCCGGCATTCTCGCCGTTGAAGTGGCCTATTCGCCGCCGCTGGAATTGCAGTTCCTGCTCTGGCTTCCGCTAACGCTGATCGCCTCGCTTGCGCTGCTACAGCCGGTCAAGGGAGCAATCGTCGGGCTGCAATGGCAGAGCGGGATGCATGGATTTGAAAGTTCGCGACGGGGTCACCAACTCCCGGTGACGGTCGCGAGGTTTTGAAACGACGGAGACTTTCGCCGCGCCAAAGACGAGCATCGTTTGATGCCGAATTAGCGCGGCGACACTGCCGCGCATCCGCGCGGCTGGTTTTTCGCCGCGAACTGCTCGGGCTCCACGAACGCGATCGCCAGCGCTTCGGTGAAAATCCACTCTTCAATGACCGGTGATTCCCTTTTCGGCATCAGCTGTTTTGCGCGCTATCGCACCGAAAGAAATGCGATGGCCAGCACGATTAGCCACCCGACGATGACCAATGCCATGATGGCGCCGACGGTAACCCGGGGCTTTTCCTTCAAGGTGCATTCGCGCATCGGGTGTCCCCGGCTGGCTCCGGTCCGGCAGAGTAACGCCCGGCAACAGCCTATGGCATTTTTGCCCGGCCGCAACCGCGCGGAAACCGATTGTATATCGCGGGACCAAATTGTTGCACGAAAGACGGCTTGGCGCCTCGTATTCTCCGCCGCCACTATCACCAGCCAACATCACGTGATCACCGCGATTCCTGTTCGAAGCTTGCGAACATCGCGCTAATCCGGCTCGGCGAATTAGAATTGATGGAGACGGCCGGGAAATAACTGGCGCCATTGTTGTTGCTGCGGTACCCCAAGCGTGGTTTTCCGAAGGAATAAGCATGAATCAGAATCTCGAACGGAGCAAGGTTCCGGAAGTCACGCTCATCTTCTGGATCATCAAGATTCTTGCAACGACACTCGGCGAAACCGGCGGCGACGCCGTTTCGATGTCGATGGATCTCGGCTATGCGGTCAGCAGCTTCATCTTCATCGGCATCTTCGTGGTCGCGGTCGCGGCGCAGATGCTCGCGAAGAGATTTAATCCGTTCCTGTACTGGCTGGTCGTGGTCGCCACCACCACGGCGGGAACCACCATGGCTGACTTCGCCGACCGGTCGCTCGGCATAGGTTACCCCGGTGGTGCCTCCCTGCTGTTCGTGCTGCTGATGGCTTCACTGGCGATCTGGTACTGGTCGGCGGGATCGATCTCGGTCGACACGGTTTCGACGCCGCGCATCGAGATGTTCTACTGGGTCGCGATCCTGTTCTCGCAGACGCTCGGCACCGCACTCGGCGACTGGATGGCCGACACCAACGGGCTCGGCTATGAAGGCGGCGCGCTGGTGTTCGCCGCCGGCCTTGTGCTGATCGCGGTCGCCTATTTCTTTAGCTCGATATCGCGAACCCTGCTGTTCTGGGCCGCTTTTATTCTGACGCGGCCGCTGGGCGCCACGCTTGGAGATCTGCTCGACAAGCCGCTCGATAATGGCGGCCTCTCATTCAGCAGGTTCTATGCGTCCGCAATCCTTGCCGGCATCATTATTGCCTGCGTGGCGCTGCTTCCGCAACGCGCCGGCACACATCCGAACGCGAGGCGCGAGTCCCGAAGCAACAATGCGCTGACTTCCTGACGGCGCCAGCGCTAATTACCGCGGCTTGCTCAAGAATCCGTATCTGTCACGGCGCATACACGGTCAGCCATGAAATGGCCTGGCCGACGGCCGATTGGCCGAACTGATCCTGTGGCGACAATTTGCCCCAGGCAAGCCGCGCTGGGCCGATTTGGAAACGGCGCCCGGGTTCGGCGGCGGCCACCAACTAAGATATCCAGCCAATTCCCGTCGAGGCGGCTCTGGCTGCAGGCTTTGGGGCGGGATAGGCTTCACCCATGACGGTTACCGATATTGCGACCCGAACCTATAATCATGGCTGGCGGCTCGATCCGATCGTGCGCAGCCTGCTCGATACCGATTTCTACAAGCTGCTGATGATTCCGATGATCCGGGAATTCTATCCGGACACCCGCACCACCTTTTCGGTCATCAATCGCAGCCGCCATGTCCGGCTCGCCGAGGCGATCGACGAAAGCGAACTGCGCGCCCAGTTCGACCATGCCCGCAGCATTCGCTTCAGCAAAAAGGAATTGATCTGGCTTGCCGGTAACACCTTCTATGGCAAGACCCAGATGTTCCCGCCGGACTTCATCAACTGGCTGAGCGGTTTTCGACTGCCCGAATACGAACTGCGCAAGGTCGACGGGCAATATGAACTGCATTTTCACGGGCCGTGGACCCACACCACGATGTGGGAGATTCCGGCGCTCGCCATCCTCAACGAATTGCGTTCGCGCCAGGTCACCAAGGGGTTGGGACGATTCGCGCTTGATGTGCTTTATGCCCGCGCCAAGGCAAAGCTCTGGACCAAGGTCGAGCGCCTGCGCAAGCTCGACGGCTTGCGGCTTTCCGATTTCGGCACCCGCCGCCGTCATGGCTTCCTGTGGCAGCGCTGGTGCGTCGAGGCGGTCAAGGAAGGCCTCGGGCCCTGCTTTACCGGCACCTCCAATGTCCTGCTGGCGATGGACAACGATCTCGAGGCGATCGGCACCAACGCCCATGAATTGCCGATGGTGGCCGCCGCGCTGGCGCGCGATGATGAGGAACTGCGGTGGGCGCCGTATCGCGTCCTCGACCAATGGCGCCGTACCTATGGCGGCAATCTGTTGATCGCGCTGCCCGACGCCTTCGGCACCACCGCGTTCCTGCGCGACGCGCCGGAATGGGTCGCGGACTGGACTGGCTTCCGGCCGGACAGCGCGCCGCCGATCACCTCGGGCGAACAGATCATTCGATGGTGGAAACAGAAAGGCCGGGATCCCCGGGAAAAGCTGCTGGTGTTTTCCGACGGGATGGATGTCGGCTCGATCGAGGAAGCCTATCATTACTTCGCCGGCAAGGTCCGGCTCAGCTTTGGCTGGGGCACCAACCTCACCAATGATTTCATCGGCTGCGCGCCGGATGGATCAGCAGATCTCGATCCGATCTCGATCGTCTGCAAGGTGACGTCAGTCGACGGACGGCCGGCGGTCAAGCTGTCGGACAATCCGGAAAAGGCCACCGGCGAGGATTCGGAGATCGAACGTTATCTGCGCATCTTCGGCAATGCCGGCCGCGTTCGCGCGCCGGTGCTGGTCTGAGAACGGAGTCGACGCCAAGCCACGGAGCGAAACTGCGCTGCGCAGGGCATTGCACGCGTCGTCAGAAATATCGACTGGCCTCAGTGAGAGTGTTTCAGACGCCGACATCCGGCCGGCTGGCGGCGCGATGGCGACGAACCGCACCAAGCGCCGCGCAAACCACGACCGTGCACTCCAGAACGAGGCTGCTTGTCGTTGCATAACGTGCATTCCTGCTGCGCCGAAAACTCGGTTCCACGAAAGAGCCTGCGCATTGCCTGAATGTAGCCACAACCCCTTGATTATCGAGAGTGCGATTATCGAGAGTGCGGCAAAAATCGCAACACTGCCACCGCCTTGGCGGCCGGTCGCAGTGATTTGTTGCCACCGTGAAGTCGGCAACGGGAGAAATGCGCGATCGCCCTCGATGATGCGCTTCGACAGGGTCAACAGCATGCCGATGGCGTGCCAAGATCATGAACCGGTTCGATCTCACCTCGCGCCTGATCGTGAAGCTGAAGAACGAGGAAGCCGTGGTCGGCGGCATCGGCAACACCAATTTCGACCTCTGGGCCGCGGACACCGGCCGCAGAATTTCTATATGCTGGGCAGCATGGGCCTCGCCTTCCCGATCGCGCCCGGCGTCGCGCTGGCGCAACCGAAGCGCCGCGTCTTCGCACTCGAAGGCGACGGCTCGCTCTTGATGCAACTCGGGATGCAACTCGGGTGCCTGTCGACGATCGCATCATTGGCGCCGAAAAACCTCTGCATGGTCGTGATGGACAACGGCAGCTATCAGAATCACCGGCGCACAGCCGACGCCGGCCGCCGTGGCCGCCGATATCGTTGCGATCGCGATCGCAAGCGGCCTTGCCGACAGCGTCTGCGCTGCCGATGAAGAGGATTTTGAGCGGCTGGTCGATCGATCTCTGGCCGCTCCGGGGCCGACATTGATCGGAGCGCGGATCGACGGCAAGCCGGGAACCGGACAGACCCGGCGCGATCCCGTGCAGATCCGGGAACGCTTCATGCTCAGTCTCGGCGTCCGGCAAGCGTTATAGGGTTTTCGCGTTAACCACACAGACTTGCACGTTCATGTGACATCGACCTTGGAACCGGTGAAACGTGCTATCCTGGGCAGATGACAATCATCCTCCGCATTATCGCCTGGCTTTTGGCCGCCGCCGTTACCTTCGCGACACTCGGGCCGGCCAGCTTGCGGCCGCACTCCGACCTCGGTCAGGACGGCGAGCACGCCTTCGCCTTCATCCTGGTCGGGCTCGCGTTCGGCCTCGCCTATACCGGAAACCGGCCCCGTACCGCGGTTATCGCCATGATCGCGACCGGCGTACTCGAACTGCTGCAGTTCTGGGCGCCGGGCCGGCACGCGCGGCTGGAGGATTTCATCGTCGACGCACTGGCCGTCTGCATCGGATTTATCGTCGCTGCCGGCGCGGATTGGACCACGCGCCGGCTGGGGTGGAATACAACGGCGGCCTGAGTCTGCCGAGACTGGACTGGTGCGCTGACCAAGAACAGAAACCATCAAAATGCCGCCCGAGGCTCTGGGCGGCATTCTTACAGCTCAGCGCTCGGACGGAATCTCCTACAGCAGTCCCGCGCCCCGCGCCCATTTGTACTTGGCGCCCAGGACCGCGACCGGTATTTCGGTCGAATAAGCGTAAGCGACGATGCCGTTCTGGTAAAGGTAGTCCGCGGCCTCCTCGACCTCGACGTCTCCGGCAAGCGAGGCCACAATCGGTTTCTCGATGCCCTTCGCCTTCATCGCGTTCTTGATCTCGACCATATTCTTCGCGAACACCATCGGCGGCGTCACGATGGTGTGCCAGTAACCCAGGATCAGCGAATGGATGCGCGGATCCTCGAGGCCGAGC
The DNA here is from genome assembly GCA_018971625.1 of Pseudomonadota bacterium. Lineage (GTDB taxonomy): Bacteria > Pseudomonadota > Alphaproteobacteria > Rhizobiales > Xanthobacteraceae > Bradyrhizobium. Next base: position 18,200 of record JAGXAJ010000038.1, on the reverse strand, counting down.
TTCACCGTGTTGACATAGGTGATGGGCGGCTCGCCGCCGGTGATGTCGATGGGGTTGCCGGCCGCACCGAATGGCGGGATGAATTTGCGGAACGCCACGTCGAGGTCCGGCGGGATCGCCATCAAGGACAGCTTGTTGTCGATGCAGGCATCCGACAGCAGCACGCCGGAGCCGCCGGCCCCGGTGATGACGACGACGTTCTCCCCCTTCGGCGTCGGCAGGATCGGCACGCCGCGGGCGAATTCCAGCATATCCCGTAATGAACGCGCGCGGATCACGCCGCATTGGTTGAACACGTCCTCGTAGATCCTGTCGTCTCCGGCGAGCGCACCGGTATGCGAGCTCGCCGCCTTGGAGCCAGCCGCCGTGCGTCCGGCCTTCAGCACAATGATCGGTTTTTTCTTCGACACCCGCTTGGCGACTTCGGCGAACGAACGGCCGTCCTTCAGGTCCTCGCAATGCTGCGCGATGACCCGGGTATTGTTGTCCTGTTCGAAGAAGGTCAGCAAATCATCCTCATCGAGGTCGGCCTTGTTGCCGAGCCCGACGATCGCCGAAACGCCCATCCTGGCCGAGCGCGAGAAGCCGATGATCGCCATGCCGATGCCGCCGGATTGCGAGGACAGCGCCGCCGAGCCCTTGACATCGTAGGCGGTGCAGAACGTCGCGCAAAGATTGGCATGGGTGTAATAGAAGCCGTAGATGTTCGGCCCCATCAGGCGGATGCCGTATTTCCGACCGATCGCCTGGATTTCCTCCTGGCCCTTCACGTTGCCGGTTTCGGCATAGCCCGACGGAATCAGAATCGCCCCGACCACTTTCTTCTCGCCGCATTCGACCAGCGCGCCGGTAACGAGGCTCGCGGGAATGGCGAACACCGCGATGTCGACCTCGTCGGGAATATCCTTGACCGATTTGTAGACCTTCTTGCCAAGGATCTCTTCGGCCTTGGGATGGATCGGATAGATCTCGCCCTTGTAGCCGCCATTGATGAGATTTTTCATCACGGAATTGCCGATCTTGCCGCTCTCGGCGGACGCGCCGATCACCGCCACCGACTTCGGCTTCATAATGCGGTTCATCTGGCGCACGATATCGTCATGGTTCGAGCGCGGCCGCGGCGGCTTGGGCGCGAAATCGACCACGATGCGCACGTCGGCGGCGATGGCGTCCTTCTTGGTGGCGAACACCGGATTGAGGTCCATTTCGGTGATCTCGGGGAAATCGGTGATCAGCTTCGAGACGTTGACGATGATGTCGGCGATCGCGTCGCGATTGACCGGGTCGTTGCCGCGCACGCCCTTAAGCATCTCGTGCGCCTGGATGCCCTCCAGCATCGACAGCGCATCCTGCTTGGTGGCCGGAGCCAGTCGGAAGGTAATGTCCTTGAGTACCTCGACCAGTACACCACCGAGGCCAAACGCCACCAGCTTGCCGAACGATCCATCGGTGACGGCGCCGACAATGACTTCCTGGCCGCCGAGCAACATCTGCTGCACCTGAATGCCTTCGATCCTGGCGTCGGCCTTGTATTTTTTGGCGTTGGCCAGGATGGTCGCGTAATTCGCTTCGACGTCGGCGGCATTCTTGACGCCGACTATCACGCCGCCCGCCTCGGTCTTGTGTAGAATGTCTGGTGAAACGATCTTCATCACCACAGGAAAGCCCATGCCGGTTGCGATCGTGGCGGCTTCCCCCGCCGATTTCGCCACCCCTTCCTTCGGCACCGGAATCCCGTAGGCATCGCACACCAGCTTGCCTTCCGGCGCCGTCAGGCTGGTGCGCTTGTCCGCTTTCACCGCATCAAGGACCTTGCGGACCGCATCTTTCGAACTCGACATTCACTTCCTCCTTGAAGTGCAGTGTGATCTGCCCGGCGCGCCGGCGCAGGGCAATAGAATCCACCAGCCGCGCAGCCAATTGCCCCGGTGCGCAAACTTCGCGACGAATTCGCTTAGACGAATTCGCTTATATGGCATCTGGCATACCAAGCACGGGGGTTATGAAAGCAAACCATTGGCACAAAATGCTGAAAAACAAAGTGACATTGACATTCTGGCATCTGGTATGCCAAAAATCCCCAACGATTAGGAAAACGTCTCCGTCGATAGGAGGCTCAAATCGTGCTCGAACGGAAACAAGCCAAGGCGCCGCCGATCATGGCCGATGCAGATATCGCAATTGTCCGGATCGCGCCGGAGATCAGTTTCAAGAACAAGGCGTATGAAGCGCTAAAGGAAGCCATTCTCAAAATGGACATCTACGCGGCCCCCGAACCCGTGATGCTCGATGAGCGCGCGTTGTCGGAAAGGCTCGGCGTCAGCCGCACGCCGATCCGCGAAGCGATCGCGATGCTGGAGCAGGACGGCTTCGTCAAGACGGTGCCGCGCCGCGGCATTGTCGTGGTACGCCGCACCAAGAGCGAGATCGTCGATATGATCCGCGCCTGGGCCGCACTCGAGAGCATGGCCGCGCGTCTGATCACCACCATCGCACGCAAGAAGGACATCTCCGCGCTGCGCGATTTCTTCAAGGATTTCGGCCAGGATCGGCTGCCGCAGGATCATGTCGAGGAATATTCCAAGGCCAATATCGCTTTCCACCAGGCCCTGATCTCGCTCAGCGAGTCGCCGGTGCTGGTCGACATGACCAACGACATCCTGCTGCACGTTCGCGGTTACCGGCAATTGACCATCGGCCGCGTCGATCGCACCGCGACCTCGTTGCCCGAACACATGGCAATCATCGAGGCGCTCGAGGAACGCAACACTGAACTTGCGGAAAAGCGCGCGCGTGATCATACGCTCGGGCTCGCCGCATACGTCGAGACGCACGGACAGGAATTGTTTGAGAAGCGATTTTAGAGTCCTGTTTTAGCTTTACCGCCGTACCACGAAGCAACCGACGTCGTCCCTACCCAAGAAACGATCAGGGAGAAGTGGAATGTCCGCGGCAGCACAGAGCGTCGATGCAAAGCCGGCCGACACGCAGCAGGAGCTAACCGACGGCTTTCATCTCGTCATCGACGCGCTGAAGCTCAACGGCCTCACCACGATCTATGGCGTGCCGGGCATTCCGATCACGGATTTCGCTCGCATGGCGCAGGCTTCGGGCATCCGCGTACTCTCGTTCCGCCATGAGCAGAACGCCGGCTACGCAGCCTCGATCGCGGGCTTCCTGACCAGGAAGCCGGGCATATGCCTCACCGTGTCGGCGCTGGGCTTCCTCAACGGCCTCACCGCGCTCGCCCATGCCACCGCCAACTGCTTCCCGATGATCCTGATCTCGGGTTCGTCCGAGCGCGAGCTCGTCGATCTGCAACAGGGTGACTACGAGGAGATGGACCAGCTCGCGATCGCCAAGCCGCTCTGCAAGGCGGCATTCCGCGTGCTGCATGCCGCCGACATCGGCATCGGGCTCGCGCGCGCGATCCGTGCCGCGGTTTCGGGGCGCCCGGGCGGCGTCTATCTTGACCTTCCGGCAAAGCTTTTCGGGCAGGTGATCGACGCCGATGCCGGCAGGAGGTCGCTGGTGAAGGTGATCGACGCGGCGCCCGCGCAGATCCCCGCCCCCGATGCCGTCAAGCGCGCGCTCGATGTGCTCAGATCCGCGAAAAAGCCGCTGATCATTCTCGGCAAGGGCGCCGCTTATGCGCAAGCCGACGACGAGATCCGCGCATTCGTGGAGAAGAGCGGCGCGCCGTTCCTGCCGATGAGCATGGCCAAGGGACTGCTTCCGGACACTCATCCGCAGTGCGCGGCCGCGGCGCGCTCGACGGCATTGAAGGACTCCGACGTCGTGATGCTGATCGGCGCGCGGCTCAACTGGTTGCTGTCGCACGGCAAGGGCAAGACCTGGGGCGATGAGCCGAAGAAGCTCATCCAGATCGACATCGAGCCGAAGGAAATCGACTCCAACGTCGAGATCATGGCGCCCATGGTCGGTGACATCGGCAGTTGCGTATCCGCGATGCTCGGCGCGATGGGCCATGGCTGGCAGGCCGCGCCGGTCGACTGGATGAGCGCAATCGCAAAAAAGCGCGAAGAGAACATCGGCAAGATGGCGCCGCGCCTGATGAACAACAATTCGCCGATGGATTACCACGGCGCGCTCGGGGTGCTGCGCACCATCGTCAAGGAACGGCCGGACGTGATGCTGGTGAACGAAGGCGCCAACACGCTCGACCTCGCGCGCGGCATCATCGACATTTACCAGCCGCGCAAACGCATCGACGTTGGCACCTGGGGCATTATGGGCATCGGCATGGGCTATGCCATTGCCGCCGCGATCGAGACCGGCAGCCCGGTGTTATGCGTCGAGGGCGACTCGGCGTTCGGCTTCTCCGGCATGGAGATCGAAACGATCTGCCGCTACAGGCTGCCGGTCTGCATCGTCGTCTTCAACAATGACGGCATTTATCGCGGCACCGACGTCAACAGCGCCGGCAGCGATCCCGCGCCGACCGTGTTCGTGAAGGGCGCACGCTACGACAAGATGATCGAGGCGTTCGGCGGCGTCGGCATCAATGCGACGTCTCCAGACGAGCTGAAGCGCGCGGTCAACGCGGCGATGGATTCAGGCAAGCCGACGCTGATCAACGCCGTGCTCGATCCGGCCGTCGGCAGCGAATCGGGCCGCATCGGCAAGTTCAATCCGCAGAGCGTGCTCGGCAAGAAGAAATAGGCGACCCAATCCGGACAGGGGCGCGCGCCCTGCCCTCTTTCATTTCTGCCTGTGGCAGGAGCAGATACGAGACGGAGCAAGACCATGACAAAGGCGCTGAAAGGCGTTCGTATTCTCGATTTCACCCACGTCCAGTCGGGACCGACCTGCACGCAATTGCTGGCGTGGTTCGGCGCCGACGTGATCAAGGTCGAGCGCCCCGGCGTCGGCGACATCACCCGCGGCCAGTTGCAGGACGTGCCCAATGCCGACAGCCTGTATTTCACCATGCTCAACCACAACAAGCGCTCGATCACGCTCGACACCAAGAACCCCAAGGGCAAGGAAGTCCTCACCGCGCTGATCAAGGCGTGCGACGTGCTGGTGGAGAATTTCGGCCCCGGTGTGCTCGACCGCATGGGATTTCCCTGGGAGAAGATTCATAGCCTCAATCCGAAGATGATCGTGGCCTCGATCAAGGGTTTCGGCCCCGGTCCGTACGAGGACTGCAAGGTGTATGAGAACGTCGCGCAATGCACCGGCGGCGCGGCATCGACCACGGGATTCCGCGACGGCCTGCCGCTCGTCACCGGCGCGCAGATCGGCGACAGCGGCACCGGCTTGCATCTGGCGCTCGGCATCGTCACCGCGCTCTATCAGCGCACCATGACCGGACGGGGTCAAAAGGTTACGGCTGCGATGCAGGACGGCGTGCTCAACCTCTCGCGCGTCAAGTTGCGCGACCAGCAGCGCCTCGCGCATGGGCCGCTCAAGGAATACAGCCAGTTCGGCGACGGCATTGCATTCGGCGACGCGGTGCCACGCGCCGGCAACGATTCCGGCGGCGGCCAGCCGGGCCGCATCCTGAAGTGCAAGGGCTGGGAGACCGATCCCAATGCCTATATCTATTTCATCACCCAGGCCGCGGTCTGGGAGAAGATCTGCGACGCGATCGGCGAGCCCGGCTGGAAGACCCATCCGGATTACGCCAAGCCGCCGGCCCGGCTGCCACGCCTCAACGAGATTTTCGCGCGCATCGAACTCTGGACCATGACCAAGACCAAGTTCGAGGCGATGGAGATCCTCAACAAGGACGACATCCCCTGCGGTCCGATCCTGTCGATGAAGGAACTGGCGGAAGATCAATCGCTGCGCGCCACCGGCACCGTGGTCGAGATCGATCATCCGACCCGTGGCAAGTATCTGTCGGTCGGCAACCCCATCAAGCTTTCCGATAGTCCGACAGAGGTGAAACGCTCGCCGCTGCTCGGCGAACATACCGACGAAATCCTGCGCCAGGTGCTCGGCTTCAGCGATCACCAGATGGCCGAGATCCACGATTCCGGCGCGCTCGATCCGCCGCGCAAGCAGGCCGCCGAATAACCGGTCCCGAAAGGACTCCTGCGAATGACTGCGGAGCCGAAACGGCCAACCAGAACCCGTGAATGCGCGTTCGACGCACTGCGACACAATGGGCGGAAGTAGAGCTTGCGCTCTGGCATATCACATACAAAACTAGCCAAACGGTAACGCTCAGTTGAAGAGAAGCGTGCCTTGGGAGGAATCATGACCACCAATTCACAACCGGCAATGACGCCGATGGCGGAAGCCCCGTATTATCGCTGGATGCAGCTTGTGATGGGTCTCGTCTGCATGGCGATGATCGCCAACCTGCAATATGGCTGGACGCTGTTCGTCGATCCGATCAACGCCAAGTTTCACTGGGGCCGCGCCGCGATCCAGCTCGCCTTCACCCTGTTCGTGGTGACGGAAACCTGGCTGGTTCCGATCGAAGCGTGGTTCGTCGACAGATTTGGACCAAGCGTCGTCATCAAGTTTGGCGCGGTGATGATCACGCTTGCCTGGGTGCTGAACTCCTACGCCAACTCGTTGCCGCTGCTTTACATCGGCGCCATCTTCGGCGGCATCGGCGCCGGCTCGGTATACGGCACCTGCGTCGGCAATGCGCTGAAATGGTTTCCGGATCACCGCGGCTTCGCTGCGGGCTCGACCGCCGCCGGCTTCGGCGCGGGAGCCGCAATCACCGTGGTGCCGATTGCCCACATGATCGCCACCAGCGGCTACCAGGAGGCCTTTTTCACCTTCGGCATCGGACAAGGCGTGGTCGTGTTCGTGCTCGCCTTCTTCCTGCGCAAGCCGTCGCAGGCGGTGCCGGCAAAAAAGAAGAAACTCAATCTGCCGCAAACCAAGATCGACTTCACACCGCCGCAGGTGCTGCGCAGCCCGATCTTCTGGGTGATGTATCTGGTGTTCGTGATGGTCGCCGCCGGTGGCCTGATGGCGGCGGCCCAGATCGCCCCGATCGCACACGACTTCAAGATCGCCAATGAACCGGTGAGCATGCTCGGCTTCCAGATGGCGGCGCTGACCTTCGCGATTTCGCTCGACCGGATCTTCGACGGTTTCGGCCGTCCGTTCTTCGGATTCGTTTCCGACCGCATCGGCCGTGAGAACACCATGTTCATCGCATTCACGACGGGAGCGGCCATGCTGATGACGCTGTCGATGTACGGCCACATCCCGCTCGTGTTCGTGCTGGCGACCGCGGTCTATTTCGGCGTGTTCGGCGAAATCTACAGCCTGTTCCCCGCAACCAGTGGCGACACCTTCGGCGTCAAATATGCCACCACCAACAACGGCATGTTGTACACCGCCAAGGGCACCGCATCGCTGCTGGTGCCGCTCGCGAGTATCGTCGCCAGGGATTTCGGCTGGCAGGCGGTGTTCGTGGTTGCGGTCGCCCTCAACGCCACCGCGGCGCTGATGGCGATCTTCGTGATCAAGCCGATGCGGCGCAACTTCATCATGGGCCATGAAGCCACCGCGGAAGCCGCCGCGCGAAACATCAGGGCTGCCTGACGGCGACCGGTTCTACTTCTTCAGGAGGCGCATTCGGTGCGCCTCCTGTCTCCAGCGATCTGGACACAAAATGCCAGAAGAAAGTATTTCCGGCCGGCGATGCGGGCCGCGGTATCAGAGCCAGGGGTTGTCGGTGAATAACGTCAGCAATGCTGCCGTTTCCTCGGCATCTTGCTTAACGATCTGACCAATCTCGAATTGACAATTGGAATAATGTATACAAATTCTCGTCCCAACCTGGACATCCCGTTAGCACATTTGGTGGAGGCGACGATGAAAGTCGGAGATATCCTGCGCAAGAAGACCGCGCGCGTCGCGACGATCCGGATGGATGAAACGGTGGCCATTGCGGCTCAACTGATGCGCGCCAGCGATATCAGCGCGCTGGTGGTCAAGGATGTGGTGAAGACCGAAGGCAACACTGCGGTTGGCATGTTCACCGAACGCGATGTGGTGCGCGCCATCGCCAAGCATGGCGCTGCCGGCGCCAACATCAAGGTGTCGCAGCTCATCTCGGTGCAGCAACTGGTGGCGTGCAGCTCGGGCGATACGCTCGAACATGTCCGTCACCTCATGAACAAGAACCACATCCGGCATCTGCCCGTGATCGACAATTACAGCCTGATCGGCGTTGTCAGCATCCGCGATATCGCTGCCGCGTTCGACGAGCCGGCGCCCGTTCCGGCCTGAGCCGGCCGCCGCGCTTCCGCGGCACGGGAATAAAATTCCGCTTTTTGCATGATCGCAGCGCTCGCAAGCGCCTGCCCGGTAGACTTTTGCCGGCCATGCCGTCATCCTGCCCCCAAAAATCCGGCAAAAGCCGACGCGATGCACAGGCGTGACCATTCGGGGGGAGACATGTTCAAAACGCGATTTACCGGGCTTGTCGGTGTCGAGCATCCGATCTTGCACGGCGGCATGCAATGCCTCGTCCGCGCCGAGCCGGTGGCAGCGGTCGCCAATGCCTCCATCCGGAGGATGTCCCGATGAAAGCCTATTTCTATGGCGCCAAGGGCCCTGAAATCACCGATGTCGCCAAGCCCTCGCCGAAGGGCACGCAGGTGCTTGTTCATGTGCACGCCTGCGGCCTCAACCGCGCCGACCTCGGCATGACCAAGGGTCAGGCCCATGGCGCGGCCGGTGGCGTCGGCACCGTGCTCGGCATGGAATGGGCCGGCGAGGTCGCCGAGATCGGTCCCGATGCCAAGGGCGTCAAGGTCGGCGACCGCGTGATGGGATCGGGAGCCGCGGCGTTCGCCGAATACACGCTCGCCGATCACGGCCGGCTGTTTCACATTCCAGCCAATGCCAACATGAATTTCGAAGAGGCTGCCACGCTGCCGGTGGCGCTCGCCACCATGCACAACGCGATCGTGACCCACGGCGCGCTGCAGCCGGGCCAGAGCGTGCTGATCCAGGGCGCCAGCTCCGGCGTCGGCCTGATGGGCATGCAGATCGCAAAGCTGAAGGGCGCCAGAATTGTGATCGGCTCGTCGACCGACCCCACGCGCCGCGGCCGGCTGAAGGAATTCGGCGCCGACCTCGCGGTGGATTCCATGGACCCGAGCTGGGTCGATCGGGTGCTGAAGGCCACCGATAGCGAGGGCGTCGACCTGATCGTCGACCAGATTTCCGGCGGCGTCGCCAACCAGAATTTGAAGGCGACGAAGATCAAGGGCCGCATCGTCAATGTCGGCCGGCTCGGCGGCATTCGTGGCGAGTTCAATTTCGACCTGCATGCCGCGCGCCGCATCACCTATATCGGCGTCACCTTCCGCAGCCGTTCGATCGAGGAGATCCGCGAGATCTTCCAGGAGGTGCAAAAGGACATCTGGCCCGCGGTGGAATCGCGAAAGCTGCAATTGCCGATCGACAAGGTGTTCGCTTTCGACGACATCGGCAAGGCGTTCGAGCGCATGGAAGCCAACCAGCACCTCGGCAAGATCGTGGTGCGGTTCTGATGCCTGCTTCGCTCAGGCCGGAGCGATTTACGGAATGCCGCTGCGCCTTGCCGCGATGTGCGTGAGGTACCCGATAATCAAATCGATCTCCCGGTCGCTGATCTGGTCCGCCGCAAAACCGGGCATCTTCATGTTGGGCCAACTGCGAACCGATTTGGGGTCGCGAATGAGGGCGCGTAGCCCGTCCCGTGTCATGTATTGGGTCGGATTCATCGGCTGATTCAAATCGGGGCCGGCGGTGCCCGTTCCGGCGCCGTCCAGGGTATGGCAAGGCAGGCATTGTGTCTTGTAGAGCGCAAGGCCGGCGCGAAGCGGATCTGATGCGGGCAGTGCCGGATCGACATTGAGCGTGGGCCAGCGTTTGAGTGGCGAGGATTGGCTCTCCAGTCTCTTCAGGTGATACGGCCATTGCTCGCTGCGCATCTGCGCCACTGCCGCTCCGGTCCAGACGATATAGAACGGCCCCGCACTCTCGGCCCTGCCGGGAAGCACGGGCCAGTGCGGATCATCGGGCTCGATCGCGAGCCAGGCGACCGCCTTGGCCGGGTCCTTATTGGTGAGAAGGTCCAGTGGCAATTGTGCAGCAAACCCGTCAAGCGCAACCGACTCGATCACGCTATTCGCCGGAGGATTGAACGGCGCGAGCAGCGCCGCCACGGGGACCGCGACATAGTTCATGGTCTTGCCGTAGGCGATATCGTTCGCTACCGACACGTGGGTCACATCAGGCCGGTGCAGAAGCTCGTCCCGTGCAAAGTGGTGGGTCTGGCCACCGATGATAACGTCAAGGACCGGCTCTGCCGCAGCGCTTCCGGGCATCAACAACAGGCACGTCAGGACAGTCGCGAAAACAACGCTGGCGCAATTCTTCATGGTCGAGGCACTCGCAAAAACAGTCTTCAATTCGCACCGCCACTTTCCGCTGCTCGCTCTGTCGGCACGAATCCAGAACCGACATTGTACCCTTAACCTCCTGGCGTCACGCGATCGTTGTCGCTCAGGACGGCCTTATGCCGAACACCCTCGCCTCTCTTCCGTCATGGCCGGGCTTCGTCCCGGCCATCCACGTCTTACTTGCTTGAATGCGGTTTAAAGGCGGTTTAGATCGCGTCGCTTCCCTGGCGCATTCGTACCCACCCAATTAACTTTCTGGCACCCCAGATCGCCAGATCGACCAGCAGCAGAAGATACGAAAGAAACGTCGCTAAAGTGAACCAATCATCGACGTCCGAGAGGCCTGACGTGCGATCTTCGTATATCCCCATGGTCGTATAGCATTCGTAGGGAGTTTTTTCCGCTGAAACCAGAAGCGAGGTTGCTATCAAAATCGTTATTAAACCCAAGAGAAGGTTCACGGCGATCAAAGCCTGGCTGCGCGCCAGAAATAACGGAGTAGCAACAACGATCAGCGTAATGCCCAGGTAGTTGACTGAATATCCCTCCCAGAAAGTGATACCTTGGCTCGAACATAGGTCATTATAGGCCTTCGCGGCGATCGAATAGGCGTGGTGAAAGAGAAGCAGGGTAAGGCCGTAGCAGACCAGAGACGCCAATCTGCACATCATTACAACATCACGTATGGATTTTCCCGCCGCTATCGGGTGCTTGCCGATGAAGAGCGAGTTTAGTTGTCTCCGTCAAGCAACTCAACCAGACCGGCATCATTGGTTCAGATTTATGTCTTGTTTGCCTGACTGCAGCTTGCGTCAAGCATCCGACGTGGACGTATGCCTGAGCGGAACCGGAACCTCACATCCGTTTGAACGGGAACCGCGAAACGTCGTCCGCCGCAGGCCGTTGCCCTTCTGTTACTTTACGGAGGAATAGAATGACGAAGCTCAAGATGCTGGCTGCGGCTGCGGTACTCACGACGCTGGTCGCCGCCCCTGCGATGGCGCAGGAGACCGTCGTTTATCATCGCGATCATGCCTACCACCATTATTATCACCGCGGGCCTGTCGGCGCCGCCGCCGATACCGCTGCAGGCATAGCCGGCGCCGCGATCGGAACCGCTGGCGCGATCGCGACTGCCCCGTTCCGCTATTCGTATAACGATGACCGCTATTATCGCCGCTACGAGTACGGACCGAACGGCTACGTCTGTCATCCCGGAACATGGTTCACGGGCCAGGATGGCCGCCGGCATATCTGTCAGTAACCGCAACACCCTCGGAGGCTAAACCTCCCAACTCAAAGGCGGCCCTCGGGGCCGCCTATTTCTTTGCCGCCGCTTTCTCGCGCCGCAAGCAAGACCTCGTGGCGACGATGACATCGTGCCCGAAGCGTTTTCGAGCGAAACTGGGTACCGGTTCGCGCAAAGACAACGCATCAAAAAAGACAACGCGTCAGAACAAAGAATCCAGAGCCCCGTTCCGATTCCATCAGGAAGGAAAAGGCTCTAACTTGCCGGAATACGAGAGAGCAGGTTTTCAGGGAGAGCGTGCGATGGATCAGAAAGTGTTCGAGGCAGAGCTTTCGCGCGGCGGTTACACCCAGCCAAGGTCATCGAACCCAGACCCGCCAATTTCCCCCACGCGCATGATTACATCATCAGAGGCCTGGTGCTCGACGGCATCTTCATCGTGACCGAGGGCGACAAGCCCACCACCTATCGCGCCAGCGATATCTTCCAGGTCGCGGCAGGCCAACCGCACACTGAGGAAATCGGCCCGCAGGACGCAAGCATTCTGGTCGGACGGAAATATTGAGGGGCGCCGCCACTCGTCGGTCAGTTCAATCAAGCGCGCACGGTAGGTTAGGCCGCTCGATATTTGAGATACCTGATTGCGGTTTTCGCTCTCCTATCGACCGGAATGATCGCGCGCCGTTTCGCGCTGGGCTCGGAGCGCCTAAGTCTGCAGCTTTTTCAGTACCACTTCAGCATCACCCCGGACCATCGCCGCTCGGATTTCAAAAGGGGAACCGAGAACGTGCTTGTGGACCAGTGAAACGAAATCACCCAAGTCTTTCCAAAACTGGTCCCACTGTAACCATGTTGCAGCTCCGATCGGTTCACCCAACATGATGGTCTCTAGGTCCGCGTGGGCAGTCAATTTGTTCCGCGCCTTTTCGATACGATCCCGATGCTGCTCCATGCTCGCTTGGAGTTGAGTCAGCCGCTGGTGCAGTGGCTCGAACCTGCTCAAGCCGTTTGTGAAGAACCCAACCGCGAGGTTCCTGTTGCCACGCGAGTCGATCCAAGGATCGGTAACCCGGCAAGCGGATGAGACTGAAAATTCGTTGAAAACCTGAGCCAGATCCTCGAAGAAGCGGGGCGCGACGGCGTTCATCGCCTTCCGCTCTGCCTCGGTGCTTTCTGCAAACATCCTAATCGCGTACTCGAACACGGACCGTATATGGACGCAGTGATCGGCAAAGAGTCTAATCTCGTCGCGAGAAACCCATAACCGCCTAATGCGATTTGCGCCCTTTTTAACGACGTCCTTCCGCAAATAGGCCTCGAACAGGATGGATACGTCGTGATTGGTGAAGACGAAACGGTGCCAACCGTCCGCTTCTGGCTTCCACCAAAACGAGCACCTATGCTGCTTGGCCAAATGCGCCCCCTTGGCCCTCACGACTTCGAAGACGTCCCCAAGCCCTTCAACTGAAGTTGCCCAGCTCGCAGTCATACCCCAAGTTCCCATCGCAACGCGACGCGTACATCACGCTTTGATCATCAGCCGCGCGATGAAAAGGAACCGCAAACTACCTCAAAACTTTGGCACGGGTATTTGGCCTGCGGCACCAACATTGTTTAGAGTAGCTGCTTAGCTAGGCGGCGCTTTGATGTCAAAGGTCCCCATTGGACATCCACCAGTAGTGCTCTATCTCAAGCGGCGTCATATCTTGCTACGCCGCATGCTCTCGTACACGGTTCTGAAAGCTGAGATAGGCTGACGCGTCCCACCTCGACCAAGGAAGTCGCACGGGCGATGAGATACCGGCGTCCTCTGCAGCGCGCAAAACGTAGTCATCAACCGGGACATGTGCGGCTTTGAACCACTCATTGAGCGGATCAGACTCGCTGAAGAACCATCGGTATTTGATGGTCATGTTCAGCCACTTCTGCGCTTGCCCGTAATTGAATGCTCCGAATTGAGCGAAGCATCTGACAATGCACGAGCAGGCGCTGCTGTGCCAGTAATCAAACGCTTCGCGTAGATTTTCGGAAGTATGCGGCACCATTGCAGCTAATTCCGCTAACGATGTTCGTATACTCTCTGCCGCTAATTCCTTCATTCGCTCCTTTTCAACATGCTGCCCCAGGCCGTGCAATGTCCGATTGAAGTCACGATAGGCGCGCCCTGTGAAGCCATCTTTCACGTCAGCTTCACCGAAATACAAGCGGAGCAGAAACTCGCGCTGTCGCTCCCAATCCGGCCTATGAGACATGTGAGCTCTCCTTGATTATCCTGAGTATCACTAAGCGCGGCGCGTTGCAGTTAATTTCCCCAACCAAATCAACCTGATTTGCCCTGTCCAGTCCTATCCACAAAAACATTTTCCTTTTCCTCGAACCCAAATCAGTCACATCTGCCCAACCGTCCCAGCCCGAAACGAGGGGCGTATCATGATCGTCAGCTACGCGGGATGGGATGCGGTGGACGCGGCAGCGTCGGGCGCGTGAGGGATCGCAGGGCGGCTTTGCCGTGAGCGATTGATCGCACGCAGGACGATCGGCGCTTCAACACCTTCTTCAAAACCTCGAACGGTCGCACATGGCCGTTTGAGGCGATGAATAAGGTTGCTGCGTACGGCGAAGCCGTGTGGTCCTGGCACCCGTTGCTGGTGTCAAGTTCGTGGATGCGCTTTCGAAGCCCGACCGGGTTTCGATGCGCGCTTCGTCCACGGACGACGGTGACAAAAGGAATTCGTCGCCGGGGAGAGCCCGGAGTAAGCCGTTAAAACCATTGCGCAGGGAAGGCCGGGTGTCCGGAGTACCTGTGGTGACTGCCGTGTGCTCACTACCCTTGCACACGGGCTGCGGGTGCCCCGCGCACCCGGCATTTCCCTGCGCCCTTCTTTTTCGGGCGAACGATTGACGCAAGACTCAGGCGCATCGCGCCGTGAGAATGCGAAGCTGTGCCATATCGTCGTCGCCCGGCTCGACCGGGCGATCCAGTATTCCGAGACGGCAATGATAGAGGCGAAAGATCACGGCTTACTGGATACCCGCTTTCGCGGGTATGACGCCGGAATGTTGCACCATCGCGAACTCAAATCGGAACAATTCGCAATAATTTACTCCTGCAAATGAGTGGCGATTGCGGCGGTGGATAGCTGCTTTGACCTGACACGATGGACTGCTAGACCGCCCCAATGAATCCGATACCTGAGAGTCCTCCCGTTCATCCCGCAAAGTCGCGCGTCGCGGCGATTTCGATTGCCGCCAGTGCCACGATGGCGGCGGCGAAGTTCGTCGTCGGCGTGGCGATCGGGAGTCTCGCGCTGATCTCGGAGGCGCTGCACTCCTCGGTCGATCTGGTCGCCACCGTCGTGACCTGGATGGTGGTGCACGTGTCCGATCGGCCCGCGGACGAGGAGCATCATTACGGCCACGGCAAGATCGAAAGCCTGTCCGCGCTCGGCGTCACCGCGATGCTCTATGTGCTGGCGGGCGGCATCCTGGTTGCCGCCTGGGGCCGGCTGCGCGAGGGCGCGCCGCCGCCGACGATATCGGCGATCCCGTTCGCGGTGCTGCTGCTCGATATCGCGGTCAATCTCTGGCGCGCGTGGGCGCTGCATCGCGCCGCGCGCGCGACCTCGAGCCAGGCGCTCGCCGCCGACGCGCTGCATTTTGCTTCCGACGTGCTGGGCGCGTGCGCCGTCATCGCGGGCCTTACGCTGTCCGGGCTCGGCTATCGCTGGGGCGACGCGGCGGCCGCCATCGCGGTTGCGCTGGTGATCGCGGGGCTTGGCCTGCGGCTGGCGCGCTCCACCGTGGAAACCCTGCTCGACCGCGCACCCGAGGGCGCTTCCGAAAAGGCCAGCGCCGCGATCGAGGCAGTGCCGGGCGTGATCGGCGTCGAGCGTCTGCGCGTGCGCATGGTCGGCCCGACCCATTTCATCGACGCCATCGTACGCGTGCCGCGCACCTTTCCGATCGACCGCGTCGAGGAGATCAAGCGGCGGGCGCAGGACGCGGTCAAGTCCGTGCTGGGCGATGCCGACCTTACCTTCACCGCGGTGCCGGTGGCGCGCGACAATGAGAGCGTGCGCGAGCGCATCATGGTGATCGCGCGCAATTCCGGCCTCGCGGTCCACCACGTCACCGTGCACGATCTCGGCAGCAAGCTCACCGTCAGCATCGATCTCGAGGTCGACGGCGCGATGGCGCTGAACGCCGCGCACGACATCGCCCACCAATTCGAGCACAGCATCCGCGACGAATTCGGCGACGTCGAGGTCGATACCCATATCGAGCCGCTGGAGCCGGAACTGCCGCTCGGCGCCGATGCCTCCCCCGTCCGCGTCGAGGCGATCAAGGCGGCGCTGACGCGCTTTGCCGCCGGCGGCGCGATCCACGACATCCACAATGTGCGGGTGCGCGACACCGAGGCCGGCGAGATCGTCAACTTCCATTGCCGCGCCGTGCCCTCGATGAGCGTGATCAAGGTCCACGAGAATGTCGACGAGATCGAGCGCGCGCTGCGTCGCGCGTTTCCGACCGTGAAGCGCGTCATCAGCCATGCCGAACCGTCGCGTGCGTGAACCCGCAGCTCGCAGGAATAGATCCGGGAGTCACACGTTCCCGTTTCGGACTCACTTTTCACGCCCCGCGATTCCGTTGGATAGGATTTATTTCGCATTAACGAATTGTTGACTCTCGACAGGCCCGGAAAACTGGATTCAAATCGAGATGATTCGGAAGCCGAGTGGGGGGTTCTTCCGAAGCCTGCTTCACCAGGTTTTGGGGGTCTTAGGTATGGCGCGCGCTCACGCGGCGAACGCGTGCGTCCAATCCGATTCGATCAAGGGATTGGCGCAGTCGATCGCGAAACCGGCCTATCACCGACTCCTGACCGCGGAGCCCGCGCTTCGCCGCGCCGTCCCCGCCCTCATCATCGCCTTCCTGATCACCATCTGCCTCGGCGCCTTCGTCCAGGTGATCGACCAGAACCGCCAGAAGCGCGCGGCGATGAAGCGCGATCTCGCCGCGATCGCCGATCTGCTGGCCGAGCGCATCGACCGCCTCGCTTCCGACAATGGCGATCACCCGGCCACCTTCGAGCGCCTGCAGCTTTTGCTGCGGGGCATGATCCCGGCCTGGGGCAATCCCGTTGGCCGCCATGTGATCGTCACCGGCGCCGACAACCGCGTGCTAGCCCGGCTGCCGGTCGACGGCGCGATCGGCGAGACTGCCGCCATCCTCAACCTCCTCGGCGCGGCGCTGCCGCCGGCCACGCCCGGCCAGCCGTCGGCGGCGACTGACATCACGCTGCCCAACGGCGAAGCCGTGCTGACGATCCAGCGTCCGGTCAAGGCGCTCTCCGGCCGGGTCATCGTCGTGCAGGAAAGCATCGAGCCGTTGTGGGGCTCGGATGCGGCGCTGTCGGTCACGCTTTCCGCCACCACCGGATTCGTGGTGCTGATCCTGGGCTTTGCCTTTCACTGGCAATCGACCCGCGCCCGCGAAGGCGACCTGATCAACGACGCGGTGCGCAGCCGCATCGATACCGCGCTCAACCGCGGCCGCTGCGGGTTATGGGACTGGGACCTGTCGCGGGGCCGGATCTTCTGGTCGCAATCGATGTTCACCCTGCTCGGTCTCGGCAGCCGCAGCGACCTTTTGACCTTCGGCGAGGTCAACGCGCTGGTGAATTCGGACGACATCGATTTGTTCGAGATCGCAGAACAACTGATCTCCGGCAAGATCGACCACATCGACCAGAGCTTCCGCATGCAGCACACCGGCGGCCACTGGATCTGGCTCAGGGTGCGCTGCGAGCTCAGTCACGACGCCAGCGACGACGGCCTGCATTTGATCGGCATCGCCGTCGATATCACCGAGCAGAAGAGCCTTGCCGCGAAGACCGCCGAGGCCGATCTGCGGCTGCGCGATGCGATCGAGACCATTCCGGAAGCCTTCGTGCTGTGGGACGCGGACGATCGCCTGGTGCTGTGCAACTCGCACTTCCAGCGCCTGCACAAGCTGCCGGACTCCGCTGTCATCCCCGGCACATCCTACGAAACCGTGATCGAGGTCGGCAGCATGCCGGAGGTTCGCACCCGGTTGCACGAAAGCGGCGCACCGGCGCCGGGCGCACGGACCTTCGAGGCCCAGATCGAGGATGGCAGCTGGCTGCATATCAGCGAGCGGCGCACCAAGGACGGCGGTTACGTCTCGGTCGGCACCGACATCACCCGCATCAAGGAGCACGAACAGAAGCTGGTCGACAACGACCTGCGCCTGCGCGCTTCGGTGGCCGACCTGAAACGCTCGCAGACCGCGCTGGAGCGCCAGGCCATCGAACTCGCCGACCTCGCCGAGAAATATTCCGAGGAGAAGAACCGCGCCGAGGAAGCCAACCAGACCAAATCCAAATTCCTTGCCAATATGAGCCACGAGCTGCGCACGCCGCTCAACGCCATCATCGGATTTTCCGAGATCATGGGCAGCGGCATGTTCGGCGCGCTGGGTTCGGACAAATACCAGGAATACTGCCACGACATCCTGACCAGCGGCCGCTATCT
>JAGXAJ010000112.1 GCA_018971625.1 Pseudomonadota bacterium | reverse complement strand
CCTGGGTGCAATCGACGTTGACCGGCGCTTTCACTTCATACGCCCAGCGCAGGTGCGGCTGCCAGCCTTTGTCGACCAGTTGCTCAGCGGCCGAGGCCAGCGCGTCCGGCACCGAGTGCCAGAGGTCAATGCGGCCGTCGCCGTCGAAATCAACTCCGTGCTTGTAGTATTCGGACGGCAGGAATTGCGTGAGGCCGACGGCGCCGCCCCACGACGAACGTAACTCCTTGCGCGTCACCACGCCTTCGCCGAGGATCTTCAGCGCCAGCACGAATTCATTGCGATACTGGTCCTTGCGGCGACCGACATAGGCCTGCGTCGCCAGCACGCGCACCGCATCATAGGGCAGCGTATAGCGACCGTAGTCGGTCTCGCGGCCCCATATCGCCAAGACGATGGTGGCGGGCACGCCGAAGCGGGCTTCAATGCCGGTCAGGGCCTCGTGATATTTCTGCATCAGCCGCTGCCCTTCCTCGGCCAGCCGCGCGATGGCGGCTTCCTTGATGTAATCGGACGGCACCTGAACGAATTCCGCCTGCGCCGGCGCGCCGGTCGCCGGCCGGCCGGGCAGGATCAGGTCGGGCAATTTGTAGTCCGGCTCGAGGCCGCGGGTTTCGTTGTCGAACGTCGCGCGCGATACGCCGGCGGCCTGCGCCTCCGGCCACAACGAAGCGATGAATTGCGTGAAGGCCGTGTCGGCGGCGCGGGCGGGCGTATCCGTCGCGCAAATCACCACCAGCAGCCCAGCACCCAGCGTCCCGATAAGAAATCTGAACAAGTCGCTTACGCGTCGGTCAAATCGAGACGTCGCTCGATTCGTTCAATGCGCACATCCATCCGATCCAGCCGGTTCGACATATTGGCGTACTGATTTTCGAGATTGCCGACCCCTTGCCTGATTTCGCGGATATCGTCGCGCACATCATCGATCGCGCCGCGGATGTGGCGCAGATGTTCCAGAACGATGTTCTCAGGGTCTGTCATCCTGCAAGACTACCACGGGCGCCATCCGTTGGAAATGCCGGAGGTATCGTGTCCTCATTTCACCGCGACAATGAAAATCCGCGGAAACCGCAGCAGCACCTTGCCGTCGGCCTGCGGGCGATACGCTTGCGCGATCCGCGTGGTGTACTCGGCGACATACTGCTTGCGCTCCGGCGCCTCGAGCGGGTCGACGAACGGCCGCAAGCCGCTACCCTTGATCCACTCAACCACGGCGGCTGCATTCTCAAGCACGTGATTGTAGATCGTGTGCCATATCTCGATCCGCATGCAGAGCGGACCCAGCGCGTCATAATACGCGCCGGGAGTGGGCAGGACATCACGCACACCGGCCTTGTCGGCAAGCGTCTGTCGCCAAGGTCCGGTTTTCGCGACCTCGCGCAACAGCACATGCACGGGTTCGTCGAGATTGTCGGGCATTTGCACCGCGAGCACGCCACCTGACGGCAACGCGCCGAGCAGCCGCTGCAACTGCCTGAGATGGCCGGGCACCCATTGGAAGATCGCATTGGCGAACAGTACGTCGGCTTTTTCCGGCGGCGCCCAGTGCGAGATGTTGGCTTCGATGAATTTCTGCTGCGGTAGTCGCTCGCGCGCCTGCCGCAGCATGTCCGCTGAGGTATCGATGCCGATCACCTCCGCTTGCGGCCAGCGTCTGACCAGAAGTTCCGTCGAATTGCCCGGCCCACAGCCGATATCGACTACCTTGCGCGCATCGGCGATCGGGATCTGGGCCAGCAGGTCGCGTGAGGGTCGCGTCCGCTCGTCCTCGAATTTAAGATATTGCTGTGCACTCCAGTCCGCCATTGACGTCCTTTGGCAGCTCCCGGTCTACCGCGTCAGCTTCTTGTACTTGACGCGGTGCGGGATGATGGAGTCCTGGCCCAGCCGGCGCATCTTGTCCTTCTCATAATCCTGGAAATTGCCCTCGAACCATTCGACATGGCTTTCGCCCTCGAAGGCCAGGATATGCGTCGCGATCCGGTCGAGGAACCAGCGGTCATGGCTGATGATGACGGCGCAGCCGGCGAAATCCTCCAGCGCCTCTTCCAGCGAGCGCAACGTATCGACGTCAAGATCGTTGGTCGGTTCGTCAAGCAGCAGCACGTTGGCGCCGGACTTCAGCATTTTGGCCAGATGCACGCGGTTGCGTTCACCGCCCGACAGTGCGCCCACCTTCTTTTGCTGGTCGGCGCCCTTGAAATTGAACGACGAGCAATAGCCGCGCGAGTTCACTTCCTTCTTGCCGAGCAGGATCAATTCGTTGCCGCCGGAGATTTCCTCCCACACCGTCTTCTTGCCGTCGAGATCGTCGCGCGACTGGTCGACATAGCCGAGGTGCACGGTTTCGCCGACGGTGATCGAGCCCTCGTCCGGTGTCTCCTGCTTGGTGATCATCCGGAACAGCGTGGTCTTGCCGGCGCCGTTGGGACCGATCACGCCGACGATGCCGCCCGGCGGCAGCTTGAAGGTGAGATTGTCGATCAGTTCGCGATCGCCAAAGCCCTTGCTGAGGCCTTCGAAGTCGACCACGTTGGCGCCGAGGCGCTCGGCCACCGGAATGGTGATCTGCGCGGTCTGGGTCTGCTTCTCGCCGGCTTGTTTCAACAGCTCTTCATAGCGCTGGTAGCGCGCCTTGGACTTGGCCTGGCGGGCCTTCGGCGAGGACGCGATCCATTCCTGTTCGCGCGCCAGCGTCTTCTGGTGCGCGGCCTCTTCGCGGCCTTCCTGTTCGAGACGCTTCTGTTTCTGCACCAGCCAGGATGAATAATTGCCTTCGTAGGGAATACCCCTGCCGCGGTCGAGCTCGAGGATCCACCCGGTGACGTTGTCGAGGAAGTAGCGGTCGTGGGTCACGATCAGGATCGCGCCGGGATAGTTGCGCAGATGGCTTTCGAGCCATGACACCGACTCGGCATCGAGGTGATTGGTCGGCTCGTCCAGTAGCAGCAGGTCGGGCTGATCCAGCAACAGCCGGCACAGCGCGACGCGGCGGCGCTCGCCGCCGGAGAGTTTTGTCACGTCGGCATCGTCAGGCGGGCAGCGCAGCGCGTCCATCGCCTGGTCGACCTTGCTGTCGAGATCCCAGAGGCCTGCGGCCTCGATCTCATCCTGCAATTTGGTCATCTCGTCGGCGGTTTCCTCGGAATAGTTCATCGCCAGTTCGTTGTAGCGGTCGAGGATCGTCTTCTGCTTGGCAACACCCATCATGACGTTCTCTCGGACGGTTTTGCTAGCGTCGAGCTGCGGTTCCTGTTCGAGGTAGCCGACGCGGGCGCCCTCGGCGACCCAGGCCTCGCCACTATATTCCTTGTCGAGGCCGGCCATGATCCGCAGCAGGGTCGATTTGCCGGAGCCGTTGACGCCGAGCACACCGATCTTGGCGTCGGGGTAGAACGACAGATGCACGTTATCGAGCACCTTCCGCGTCGGGTAGCTCTTGGTCAAACCCTGCATGAAATAGACGAACTGACGAGCCATCCGCGATCCCTGAACACCGGAGAATTTGAGGAAATTTGTTGCCGCTGATGTAGCGGCGCGGTCCTCAAAGGGCAACCGCTGGCCTTCGTTTTCCATCCGTTCACCACGGATCATTACGGGTCCGACACCATGTGTCCGGCGGATCAGTGCAATTGAAACCTTCTTTTAATAAATCAGGCCAAAACTCGTTCGTAACGCCAGAAAAGGCGCACGGCAAAGCCGCCACGACAGCAGGTCCGCATCATGACAACGATCAGTCCGGCATCCCT
Organism: Pseudomonadota bacterium; assembly: GCA_018971625.1. Taxonomy (GTDB): domain Bacteria; phylum Pseudomonadota; class Alphaproteobacteria; order Rhizobiales; family Xanthobacteraceae; genus Bradyrhizobium. Next base: position 5,100 of record JAGXAJ010000112.1, on the reverse strand, counting down.
TTCCGCACCGGCCGCCCACGACAAGCAGCCGGAGATCCGCGGCTTCTGGCGCCGGTTCTTCGCGCGGGCCTTTGATCCCTACCGGCCGGAACTGCACTATATGCGCGGACCGGGACCCGCCTGCCGCGCCAAGCAGATGGCGATCTCGCCCGAGGTGCAGACCATGCTGGCAGAAATCCGGGCCGCGAAGGTTCTGAAATCTACGCCGTAATCACGGACGTTTTTACCACCCCGAAACACTTTTCGGGATAGCGGCGCTTGCGCGCCTGGGCATGGCGCGCGACCATGGCAGCGTTTCCGACGACCGGTCTTTCGCCATCATCATCGCTGAACGGACGTCTCCATGACGCGGCTGCGCTGTGCAGTTCTTGACGACTACCTCAATCTGGCCCTGCAGGTCGCGGACTGGCCCAAGGTCATGGATCGTGTCGATATCACCGTGTTCAACCAGCCATTCACCTCGCAGCAGGCCGCCGCTGATGCGCTCAAGCATTTCGAGATCATCTGCGCGATGCGCGAGCGCACGCCGTTTCCACGCACGCTGTTGGCGGCCCTGCCCAAGCTCAAGCTTCTGATCACCTCGGGCATGCGCAACGCCGCGATCGATATGGACGCCGCCAAGGAACACAAGGTGGTGGTGTGCGGGACGCAATGGGGTCACGACTCGACCGCCCCGCTGACCATGGGTCTCATCCTGGAGCTGACCCGCAATATCGGTCGCGAGAATGCGCGAATGCACGCGGGCGAATCCTGGCAGAAATTCGTCGGCATGGAAATCGAGGGCCGCACGCTTGGCGTGCTCGGGCTCGGCAAGCTCGGCAGCAAGGTGTCGAAGCTGGCGCAGGCTTTCGGCATGAACGTGATCGCCTGGAGTCCGAACCTCACGCCGGAGCGATGCAAGGAGGTCGGTGTCGGCTACGTCACCAGGGAGGAATTGTTCTCCAACGCCGACATCGTCACCATTCACGTGGTGCTGAGCCAGCGCTCGCGCGGACTGGTCGGGCCTGCGGATCTGGCGCGGATGAAGCCGACAGCCTACATCGTCAACACCGCGCGCGGCCCGATCATCGACCAGGATGCGCTATTGAAGGTGCTACAGCAGCGTAAGATCGCGGGCGCCGGCATCGACGTCTATGCCGTCGAGCCGCTGCCAATCGACAGTCCATTCCGCAAGCTCGAAAACGTGGTGCTGACGCCGCATCTCGGCTACGTCACCGAGGACAGCTTCCGCGATCACTACAGCCAGATGGTCGACGGCATCGATGCCTGGCTCAAGGACGAGCCGAAGCAGCGGCTGGCATAGCACGGCCGGCGCCACTGCGTTTCCCGGATGCGGTGCAGCACTTTTCAGCAATGCTGCTGATCCGGGTCAATGATGCTCAGCGGGGTTGCCGAGTGGAAAAGGATGACAGCTCCCGGCTCTTCGGAGCAGCGCCAGCAAGGTAATCTAATCTGTCAGCGCACCGTTACCGGCGCGGGCAGCGGCGGCACCACCGTCGGCTGGGTGCCGGGGACGCTCGACGTCTGGCCGGACACCGGCGCTCCGGCATTCGGTCCGGGCACCGGCTGCGCCGAGGCGACGGCAGCCGGCGGCGGTCCGCCGGGCAGCACCACGACGCGGGTGCCGACCTTGACGCGGTCGAACAAGTCCGACACGTCCTCGTTCAGCATGCCGATGCAGCCCGAGGATACGAACTTGCCGATCGTCGAGGGCTGATTGGTACCGTGGATGCGGTAAACGGTCGAACCGAGATACATCGCACGCGCGCCAAGCGGATTGCCCGGGCCACCCGCCATGAAGCGCGGCAGATAGGGCTGGCGGTCGATCATCTCCGGCGGCGGATGCCAATCGGGCCATTCGGCCTTGCGCGAGATCTTCTGCACGCCGGTCCAGGTAAAACCATCGCGGCCGACGCGGACGCCATAGCGGATCGCGCGGCCGCCGCCCAGAATGTAGTAGAGATAGGTATGCGGGGTATCGACGACGATCGTTCCCGCCGGCTCCTTGGTCTGGTACGCGACTTCCTGACGGCGCAAATTCGGCGCGAGCTGGGCTGGACCGGTTTCCGGCTGTTCCTCCGGCGGCAGCGCGGACATCACCATCGGTTTGCCATCGGCCCCCACGGGAGCCGCGGGAGTCTCGACCGAACCGGCTACACCGGCGGGAGCGGCGCCGCCAACCGAGCCGGGCGGACGCAAACCATTATTGGCCGGACCGCGACCATCGCGATCCGAATAGATCACCGGCGGTCCGTTGGGGTGGGCGTAACGGGGATCGTCCGGCGACAGAATCGGGCCCGTCGGCGCGCTGCGATCGGAATAAACCGGCGCGCCCATCGGACGGCCATAACGCGGATCGTCGGGTGAGAGCACCGGGCCGGCCGGCGCGCTGCGATCGGAATAAACCGGCGCGCCCATCGGACGGCCATAACGCGGATCGTCGGGTGAGAGCACCGGGCCGGCCGGCGCACCACGATCGGAATAAACCGGAGCGCCCATCGGGCGGCCATAACGTGGATCATCAGGCGAAAGCACCGGACCGGGCGGCGATAAGGCCGTCGATCCCTGCGGTTCGCCATCATCCTGTAGCGAGTCCAAATCCGGGGCGCCTGGTCCGCGGCGATAGTCGGCCGCTGCACTGCCTGGCGAATAGGCGGCACCGGAGGGAACCGGATAGCTTTGAGCGGGATAGTTCTGGGCGTGCGCGAATGAGGCCCACGCAGTGCCAGCCGCCACCGCGGCGCAAATTGTCAGAATGCGTCTGGTCATCATTGCTCTTTTATAGCCCCCAGGCCGACACCGGATCGTTAACGGCAGATGACGGAAGATAGCGGCACATTCAAGACAAATCGGGGTTATTCGCGCCGGTTCCGGCATTTGTGATGCTCCGGAAATCGTTGCAACTGGGCCGCACCGATCGGAAAAGCCGTGAAATTTGGCTTTTGAACGCCCGGCGTTGCCGATTTTTAGCGGACGCGCACGAAAACCTTGCGCTATCCTATCCTTGAATCAGCCCTGATTCGCTGCGCGCTGGCGGTGCCAGCAGCGTGGTGAGCGTGGCCATTCTGTCATCACCGCGTTCCCGACAGCTCAAAGGCCTTCGCAAATTCCGCGAAGTGGAACTTGACGTCCATGCTCCCCGGCTTTCGTTTCTTGTTCGGCGCGATCGTCGTATCGATGTCGATCCTGGTGTTCGGGCTCGGTGCGGCGGCGTTGCTGCGCACCGCCCATGAGGAATTCGCCACTACCCCGGCCTGGCGCCCGACGCCCGAAACCAGATTTGCACAGACCACCGATGCAGCCCAGCCGATGATCGCGATGTTGCGCGTCGAGGATGCCTCCAAGGACGCGATCAAGGATGCCACGGTCGAGCCGCCGCCCGCGAACACCGTTCCGGCGAACACGGCTACGAAGCAGGTCGCACTCCCCGCGCCTCAATCCGACCTCAACAAGACCACCGCGCTGCAGGCAGCCGAGACGCCGCCATCCGACGCCGCCAAACCCCAAGCCGAGCCCCGGCAAAATCCGGTTCTGGAAAATCCGCCGCAGGCGGAGGCAACAGCCGCACCGGCTATACCGGATCAGCCCAAGGTCGCTTCCGCCGAACAACCCTCGGCCGAGGTCCAGGCCGAAAGCGCGACCCAAACTACGATCCAGGCCGCCACCGCCCAGGCCGCCACCGCGCCCGCGGCTGCCGGCGAAACGGCTCCAGCGGCCGCCGCAAAAGCTGCCCCCGTCGCGCCTGAAACAGTGAGCGCACCCAGTCCCGCCGGCAACGCTTTGACCAGGATCGCTACGCGGGACGGCCGGCCTGTCTTCATCGCGACACCGACGGGCGAGAGCCCGAAAGCCGCAAGCGCAAAGGCCGAAAAGAAAAAGGAGGAAGCGATCAGAAGGCGTCGCGCCGCCCGGCGCGCAATCCGTCGCCGCAGGATGATGGCCTTGCGCGCGGCACGGCAACAGGCTGCGCAGCAACAGCTCAGCCCGTTCTCTCCGCAGCCTGCACGTTAGGCCACGACAACATTCTTCGCCGCTTGTTGCTCTCAGGCTGGCCCGGTCGCGACGGGTGGACCGTTGGGCAGGCCCCATTCGGCCCATGAACCGTCGTAGAGCGCGCTGCCGCGCACGCCCAGCCGATACAGCGCCAGCGTCAGCACCAGCGCGGACACGCCGGAGCCGCAGCTCGTCACGATCGGCTTCGCCAGATCGACACCGGCAGTGGTAAACGCCTTGCGCAATTCATCGAGCGGCTTCATCACGCCGGTCTCGGCTTCGAACAATCCGGCATAGGGCACGTTGCGGCTGCCGGGAATATGGCCGGAACGCGCTTCCGGCCGCGGCTCCGGAGCGGTGCCCTCGAAACGTCCCCGCGGCCGCGCATCGACCAGTTGCTCGGCTCCCGTCTCGATATTGTTCAGCACCTGCTGCTGGCTGCGCACATAATCGGGATTCAGCGTGGCCGTGAACTTTCCCCGCTTCGGCGTGACCCTGCCGGATTGCGTCGGGCGGCCGTCGCGCGTCCATTTCTTCAGGCCACCGTCCAGTACCTTCACATTGGGATGGCCGAACGACAGGAACATCCACCACGCGCGAGGCGCGGCGACCCAGCCGCCGGAATCATAGGCAATCACGGTATCGCCGGTGGAAATGCCGAGCGCTTCAACGTCGCGCGCGAACTGCGCGGCGTCGGGATACATATGTGGATTAGGATTGCTGTGATCGGAGACCGCGTCGACATCAAAGAACACTGCACCCGGAATATGGGCGGCGAGATAATCGTCGATCGGCAGCGGCAATACGCCCGGCAGTTTGAACGTCGCATCGATGACGCGCACCTTCGGATCGTCGAGATGGGCGGCGAGCCATTCGGTTGTGACAAGCGGTTCGTCGGCGGATGATGTCATCGATACAAATCTCCTTCTCGTCATTCCGGGATGCGCCGCTTGGCGCAGGCCCGGCGACTGTCTTAGCTGTCAAGGGATTGAGGCATGTAGCGAGTGTTATTTTTGACGAGCGCATTAGCGGTGACAAGGAGCTTTCGGGCAATAGCAACGAGGGCGAGCTTGGCGGGCTTTCCCTGAGTCCGCAGAGATTGATAGG
>JAGXAJ010000111.1 GCA_018971625.1 Pseudomonadota bacterium | reverse complement strand
CGCTCAAGCAGCGGATAGTCTGTCTGCTGCATCTCCCAGGTGATGATGCCGTCCTTGACGTAGATCGCCCAAGAGCAGCCCCCGGTGCAGTTAACACCATGCGTACTGCGGATGACGTTATCGTGGGACCAGCGATTGCGGTAGAATTCTTCCCACTTGCGCTCCGTAGGATTAACTAGGTCAAGTATCCAGCTCATTAATGACTCCTCGGTGCCCGGCGGCCAAGCTTTTGGTTGCTCTGATTGTCATTCGGGTTTTTGAATCTGCCGATCCAACCGTCGGGATAGGTGCCCTTGAACCAACCACCGTGGTATGGGCCCGAACTCCGACCGGTAGTGGGAAGGGCCATCATCGGCCGCCGCATTCCGAATTTCCGCCGGTTACGCCAATTGACGCCCGCGATCAGCAGCAGGATTACAACACCCAATCCAGTCAAACCCGCCAGTTGCCATATCGCTTCCGTCGGGCGCGCACTTACCCCCGTCTGGGCAAGGAAGGCGACGACGTTCGCGCGCTCTTCGGGCAGCAACGGATGCGCTGTCCATACAGCTTTCATGGTAGGCGTCGGCAAGCCGGAAACGAAAGCATTGACGCCGGCTGCACCACCCATGCGGGTAGCTACCGTGGTCAAGTCAGGACCAAGAGCGCCGCCGCCCAACGCGCCGATGCCGCCGGTGCTGTGGCAGGCCATACACGGCGGTCCGCCGTTCTGGAAGCGCACCACGCCAGTGAACAGCTCCTTGCCAGTATCGGCATTACCCTGCACTGCGGGCGCGGCCGCAGGCGCACTCTCGGCAGCGGCTCCGCCCGCTGCGGCAGCGTCGAGATAAGCGATAATGTTGTCGACGTCGCCCTTGCTGAGCCCAAGATTGGGCATCGCCATGTCGTGATACTGATGCATCAAGTTGACGGCGTACTCGTCTTTCTTGGCGAGCACGGCATCCGGAGCCGTGATCCATTGCTCCAGCCAATCATGCGGGCGCCTCTTGGTGACGTCCTTCAGATCGGGACCCACAAGCGGACCCTTGCCAATGGTATGGCAGGCCGAGCAAGTCTTGTCTTGGAATAGTTGTTTTCCCGCACTCGCATCAGCGGCATTCGCCGCAGATGGCAGTGCGGTCCACATGGCTGCAATCGTCGCTAGCGCAACAACAGGCAGTACTCGCCTTGACCCAACAGGCTTCTCGTTCATCATCCCTCGTCCTCAGATCCACATGATCGGCGGGGCGGCAAAAATTAATGGCCCGTCGTTCTCAGATCCATATGATCGGCGCCGGTCTGTAAACGCTAAACTAATGGTCAGAAATCTGCAAGGGGGAACGACCCCCACAAATACGTATTTTTTTCGCATCTTATAAATTATTTTTTTGCATCGTATAAATGCGAATAGAGCGCGCGCCACGACATGATCAGCGCGCAGCATGGCTGTTCCTTGCGCATTCTCGGCGCTGATATTGCGGCGCGCCCGAGCACCCGACAAGCTGGTGCGCGACGGAGATTGCAATTCCTACTCAGCTACTTATTAGTCGATCACGCGGCGAAAATGGGCGCAAAATCATCGTGGAAGCGAGCATTTGCCCGGATGCGCCGATGAATTCAACAAAAGTCAAATTGTCGAAGAACATCTCGAAGGCAACCGCGCCGTGCTCCACCATTCGAACTGCTTCCACACGCTGTTCCATTTACCGAAGCACTTCGGCGGGTGACGATGCAGCGCTCCTCCAGAAACAGCCAATCGTTGCCTTCGCGCCGCATCGCAGCGGCAGCGCGGCGAAAGGCCGCAATCGCCGCCTGCCGATCCAGTGAGCAAGCCGGTACTCCGCATCGATCGACAATCCATCAATCACATTGAAATCCACGCGTGGAACCTTCAATCATAGCGAAGTCAATTCGTCCCCACGGTCCCGGAGAAAATTATGGCGAAGAAGCTGTTGCCCGCATTCCTGGAGGAACACCCGGGCCTTGGCAGCCTTGGCAATGTGGAAGTGCCGCGACTGAAACTGCTTCAGACATCGTCGCCGGAGCTTACCGAGTTCAGTGATGCCAAGCAGGGCGAGTTTTGGCACAGCCTGATCAATGAGCGTATCGGATCGACCATTCGCATTTGCCCGGTTTTTATCAGCTGGTGCTTTATTCTGTGGCGCCCGCGCGAGGCAGGCGGCGGCATTCTTGCTCGCGCCGACGACGGCAAGCATTGGGTGCCCGCCGAATCCGAATTTACGGTCAAGCTCAACGGCGGCCATGAGGTGACGTGGCGGACCGCCCGCACGGTGGCGGCATCGGGCCTTAGCAAACGGGGCAGCTATGATCCGAACGATCCTAATTCGCCGGCCGCGGCAACGCGCATGTATTCGATCGTATGTTCATTTCCGGATCGGAAAAATTGGCCGCCCGCGGTGCTGACATTGCAGTGGGCGGCCCTCAAGGCGGCAACCAAGTTGATTGATCAACTGAAGGTTTTGCGCGCTCCGTCGTTTGGCGTGATTATGGAAATGGCCTCGTTTAAGGACAAGTCGCCATCCGGCGAGTTCTATAACTATGCCTTTGAGCTTGGCGGGCCCGTGGAGGAGAAAGCCTTCTATGAGGAGAACTCTACGCAATATCGCTTTTTCGTCGAACACGGCCTCAAGGTGAAGGATCTCGAGCGGGCGCAAGAGGACTAGGATCGTGCGAAAGGCGCGGTTCTGATGACGCCAAGCGAGCAGGGACGCACGGCGTCGATCAGCGCGGATAAGGCGCCGATATAGCCCGCCGAGGCGGCCGAATGCCTTGGCTAGCTGTGGAATCTCCACCGGTCGTCCTCCGGGAGGCCAAGGCGGCTGATGGGTGGTCTGGCCTGCAGGCTGCCATGCGGGCGATGCCAGTTGTAGTGATGAAGCCAGATCGGCAGGTCTTCGGCGCGCTGGTCTGAAGTGTCATAGGCACGAGCATAGGCCCACTCACGCAGCGCGGTCTGGATGAAGCGCTCCGCCTTGCCGTTTGTTTGCGGCCTGCAAGGCCTGGTGAAGATGTGCTTGAGCCCGAGCTTCCTGCACATCCTGATGAAGGCCTTGGCACGATAGCAGGAGCCGTTGTCGGTCATGATGCCGGTGACCTTCATGCCGAGGCTGCGGTAGTAAGCGAGGGCGTCCTTGCGGAAGGCAATGGCGCTCCCCTTCTTCTGATCACGCCGGATCTGGGAGAAGGCCAGACGCGACGCGTCGTCGATGGCGACATGGACGAACTCGTGGCCTGCGCCGCGGCTTTCGCCCTTCTGGCGATCCCGGGTGATGCGGTGGCCAGGTCTTACGAACCTGCCGAGCTTTTTGATGTCGATATGGATGGGTTCGCCGGGATGCTCGCGCTCGTAGCGACGCACCGGCGCGGCGGGTTCCAAGGCCTTCAGGTTGTTGAGGCCGAGACGCTGCAACACCCGGCTCACCGTCGTCGCCGACACGCCGACGTCTTTGGCGATTTGCTTGCCGGTCATGCGCTAACGGCGCAGGACCTCGATCCGATCGACCACGATCTGGGGTGTTGGGTTGCGCAGACGATGAGGCGCGAGCCCGCCACGCCCTCGCGGTGATATCGATCAATCCACTTCCGAGCGGTCGGCCTCTGCCCGCTCTGCACCAGCCGCACAATATGCTCTCGACCTCGTGGCGTAAGCCGGGCATTCTCATGGATGTCCATGATGTCCATCCGGTTCCTCCCGTGGGATGCTAAAGCTCGACAACTTCAGCTTCCCCGACCCGAGCCGGATGGACAACCTCCTGAAAGCTCACATCTAGCGTGTAGCGTGCCTTCGATCACGTCGGTGCGTCCCGGAAAGCGGCGGGCGATACGTTCCAGCGCGGGCGAACGCGATACGATAGCGCCGTTCCACACGCAGCCGAGCGCGTCGACAAACAGGCACGGTTGTTCACGGGGGTAGTTCGTCCGGTCCACGGGGCTGTTGGGCCGGCGGCCGAGGAGCCTCGCGCGAGACTACGCAAACACCGGCGAATTGCCGACTGCCGTCAGTTTGCAGCCTTCGGCCAATCCCGTACGTCATGCTTCGAGTGGCCTGCCTGGACTTTATGCCGCATGCCGCGCGCAACCATCGCCTGGTGGCGACAACAAACAAAAAAGCATGGCGCTCGTAAGCGCCATGCCTAACGACATATTCTACTTCCAAGAACCGGCCTTGCTGCCGCCGGCAAGCTACTACTTCGGTAGCGGCTCCGGGTTCTTTGATAGCGTATTGAGATAGGCGATCACATCCGCACGCTTCTTCTCGCTCGAAATGCCAGCGAAGGTCATCATCGTGCCCGGAACATCGGCGCGCGGATCGGTCAGCCATTTGTTGAGCGCGTCGAAGGTCCACTTGCCGCCCTTAGCCTTCAAAGGAGCCGAGTAGTTAAAGCCCGGCTCCGAAGCGACCGGCCGACCCACGACGCCGTAAAGGTCGGGCCCGATCTTGGCGCCTTTGCCTTCCTCGACGTTATGGCAAATCTCACATTGCTTGGCGGTCTGCTTGCCGCGTTCGGCCGAGGCGCTCGCGAGAGCGGCGTTGAACCCTCCTGCACCAGCGGCCCCTGCGGACTGCTCGTCGCCGGCTTTCTTGACTTCAGAAGCCGGCTTCTCATGACCCGGCAAGAACATCGCGTCGACGATACGTATCGTTTGCACAAACAGTAGGGTCCCCAGCACGAAGCCGAGAACCGCGTTGGTCCGGTTCGAATGCATTACTAAATCACTCCCAGCGGTAACGGAGGAGCCAAGAAACCCCGGTATTCCCGGATCCACGGCCCGTTATGGCAGCACCCGCGCGGCGCGGCCTGCACGTGCATATCAAATACATGTTTATCGTGCAACGGTATGCTCTGATCCCCGCCCCGGCCCGCAAGCTTTTTGCACCGCGTGCGGCTGTGGCCGAGCCACACGTCTACTCCCGGGCGATCGAGAATAGACCGCACAACCGGCTCGCCAACCAGCGAACGCGAGCGGCGGACTGGAGCATCACTCCGACGACGAACAGCGCCATAGCAAAAGCGGCGACCTGGGATTACCTGTCGGCCCTGGATTGAGCGATAACCGGGAACATTTCAGCACCCATATGCCACAGATGTAGCCCGGTTTGCTGGAGATCGGCTGGCGAAGATCGCTCCAACATAATAGGCGCCGCCGGCCGCCGATCAGATAGGAATTATTGCGACGGCAACTATCTTCACGGCACCACCCGCCTGCTCACAGGTGAACACGCTCATAATTTAAGCAATCGCCGACCTCTCGACCGACGGAGGCACCTTCGTGGGAGTTACGACTCCTCCTGAAGCACCAAGACTTCGCCGTCGACGACCTGATACTGCGCAAGGAGTTCCGGACTGGCTTCTGAATCTATCTTAATTTTTGCGTCGGGAAGGCACGCCTGGACGGCCCGGACGGCCTCATCCTGGTCGGGAATGGCGACGAGGAATAGTTCCTCACGTATTGAACCGCCGCCTCTGGAAAGCCTTGCAGCGCTGATCTTCCAACCTTTTAGCATGGCTTAGTATGACACAGGTTTTTCAGGCTGCGTACTCATAATTGAATCCCGCTTGATAGTCGCAGCTTGTTTCGCTCCCGAACTGAGCGAATGGGTGCGCTGCGCGGACTGGCGCTATATATCACGTTCGATCATACTGCGCCGCAGCAAAATGAACGCTTGGTCTCCATGTTATTTTCCCGCTGACAATCGAATGACAGTGGCAGGCTTTCGGACAGGCGCATGCCAGCTCTTCGCGGAGCTTGAAAAGGCCGCGGTCCGCGCTGATGTGACAGGCCTTACCATCACGCTCAGTTTCGCGCTGAAACCGAAAGCCGACCGCCACCAGAAGTGAAATCGGACGGCTTTGCGCTAGCCTTAGGCGGTCGAAGAGACTGAAGCTGCTTGCTCGTCCGCAATGCCAATGGGCATGCACGCCCACGCCTACTTCCTATTCGAACATGCCTAATTTCCTGTTCGAGGACGAAGCGGTCGGGGCTCGACGGAACTACCGGCGCGCGATGAAGTGCGGAACAATCTTCGCCAACGTCGCTACGGCGATTGTCCAAGCTGGGCGGCGATCCACGGCTGGTTTCGAGCGTATTGCGGTGAAACCGCCAGTCGGTGGCAAGGTCATTGACCAGAGGCTTCGGAATTGTAAAACGTGCCGCCTCCCCCCAAGAGACCGTTTATGTTATGCCCGAAACTGCGCTGAACGTACTCGTTAATGTGTTGAGCCGCCCCGTCCATTTCCCAAGAGGTGGCGAGGCGGGACGCCTCTTCATCGCTGAACCGCCAAAGCCGTTTGTGGCGCCCACGTTGGATGTTCCGGGGCAGGATCCAGCGACCATCCAGAAGGAGATTCTTTTCATCGAGGCGTCTGCGGCGGTCGGTAAAAGCACGTTGGCGAGACAACTATCGGCGACACTTAAAGCCCCGATCCTCGATCTGGCCAGAGTCACTGTTGCAGCCGGATCTCTCCATATCCTGCTGACCGATCTGGAAGCCGCTGACAAAAGCGACCCCGTAGCTGCATTCCACGAGGGCAAGATTCCGGTAATCATAGACGCTCTCGACGAAGGAAGATTGTTATCGAACGAGGCGGAAATCGAGCGTTTTCTCACAAGCAGCGCCGAGTTTTTGCTGAGCAATCGAAATGTTACCTCACGGCCGAAGCTGGTCTTCTTGGCAAGATTCGAGTCGATCGAGCTGGCGCGGCGGTCGATTGAACTCGCAGGGGCCGGACTTACCCACGCCACGGCTAAAGTCGGGTTCTTCGACAAGGAGGGAGCCTGGCAGCTGATCCAGGCGTATGCCGCCACCGCGGCCAAACCTGGCTCACACTATCAGCAACACCCGGAAGCCGCTCGAGATTTCATAGCCACCTACTTTGAGGCGATCGAAACCGTGCTTGGGTTGCCCGCGGGAGAACTATGGCAAAACGAACAAGGCAGGGTATTTGGCGGATACGCCCCGGTCCTTGCGGCGGTAGGGTCTATTCTCGCCGCCATCGATAATTTCACCACTGTGGCCAACAACCTCAGAGCAAATGGCGGCCGCGAGGCATGGGGCGTCATCGAGGCGGTTCTGTATGAGATCCTGAGCCGCGAACAGGTTAAATTGCGGAAAGCATTGAGCGAGCAATGCGAGTCAGCGTTGCCGCATTCAGTTTATGATGCCGAAGAGCAAATGGCGTTGCTCGCGCAGTATATCGAGTCGAGGCCCCTGCAGGGCACCGGCCGGGTAGCGCTCCCGCTAGCCGACATGGAAAAATACAACGACATGATCCGAACCTATCTGCCGCATCACCCGTTCATACGCCGGCACGAGTTTGGAAACGCCGTGCTGGGTTCGACTTTAGTGGCACGCGCCGTTTACCACGGCAAATCGATTTCTCGAGATCGCCTGATAAGCCTGTCGCGACAATGGCGTCAGTCAGCGCCGACGCGTTGATCGTGCGACGCAGGACGCCGCCTTACACAGTTCCGACCAGGCCATCGCGGCGGTCACCAATGCCATAGCCGTAGCTCATTGAACCGCTTGCCGAAGGAATTAGCCCATACAAACGCCGCCACACCCTTACACCCTTACCGGGTTAGGCGGCCACTTACGATCATCCACCATTCCGGCAACCGAAGTTCGGTGATGGCGTCGTAATGGTCATAGGGCTTGATATCGAGAACAGGCGTGCCGTCGTAGGCATCCAGCGCCTTGACCGTTAGAACGTTCTTGTCGCGTTTGAGTAGCTCGACGACGGCCAGGCCGATCGGATTGGGTCGTTCGGAGCCGCGGGCGGAGAACACGCCCACTTCCGGCAGATCGGCGCGATGCCGGGGATGCGTGGTCAATCGATCGGGCTTTTCAGCGCCTTGATCCATCCAAAACAAGACGAACAAATGTGACCATTCCTCGATGCCGGTCAGGGCCGCTGCAAGGTCCTCGCGCACAACGATTTCCGCGACAATCTCGCGGCGAGGGACTCGTGCGCCAGTTTTTGTAAACGGGCTGCGCACAGTGGCGACAGATTGCATGCAAATCGTCATTCGTGTCCTCTGTGGCTATCGGTGCAATGTGATTTCGCCGACGATATTTTTGCGCAAGAAAAAAAGGCCTGCAGTTCGCGTTCCTTCGATGTATCTGTCCGCGCAATGTTTTTAAAGAAAGTAAGTTAAGGCACGCATCGCCTTGGCATCCAAAAGAGCTTGGCGTCCAAAAGCGGATGCCGTTTGCGGTGATGCCGCTACCGGGGTTTAGCCGCCGGTCACCTTCTCATGCCGCCTCCTCTGATGCCGCGTCAGCGCCGGGCGCTTGTGCGGTGCATTGCGCGAAACGCGTTGGTAACCCGATCTTCAAACAGCTTGCCTTGTGTGTCGCCGAAGAGCTTGATCCAGCGCGTGCAGGCGTGTGTGCGGCGATCAGATCTCGCTTGCATCGCAGCCGATAGCATCCCCGATGATCTGAGCCGACACAGGTTTAATTAAAAGACAACAGGCCAATTAAAAGACAACAGACCAAGGAGATTTCCAGTCGTTGATCGCGCGCTCGAAAACTCCCGGTTGATCGTCGACGCGAACCTTGTAAGCCAAAGTATCGACGAGCGTCTTAAATCGAGGCTTGCATCTTAAATAGAGTCAAATATACTTCTTTGCAAAATAATGGTAGTAGCGCGCTTGTAAGGTCCGCATCGACGGCCGCCAGGTGCGGGGCCGGGATTTGCACAAGGAGCGCGAGCGGCATGAGGATGTCGATTGGCCATATGGGCCGTTGGTTGTTAGGGTTAGCGTTTACTGGTTTGGCGTTGATAAGCGGCGGAGCGGCGTCGGCCGAAGAGCTGGGGCAGCCGGAGCCATGGGGCATAGATCTCCAGGGC
>JAGXAJ010000037.1 GCA_018971625.1 Pseudomonadota bacterium | reverse complement strand
AAGCCGACTGGCCGAACGACAACAGCCCGGTGAAACCGAACAGGATATCGAAGCCGAGGCCGAACAGACCCCAAACCAGAATCCGGTTCACGGTATTCGGGGCGAATCCGAGATGAGGCAGCACGAAAGGCGCCAGGATCAGTCCGATGGCCGTCAGTGTTTCGATCAGAAATGGACGTTGCTTGAGCATCAGTTGACCACGCTCATTCGCGTCCCTGCACGCCGAGCAGGCCGTGCGGCCGCACCACGAGCACGAGCGTCATCGCCGCGAACAGCATGACGTAGGCGTAGCCCGGGTCGAAAATTGAGGTGATGCTGATGATTTCGCCTGCGATCAGGCCGCCGAGAATGGCGCCGGGGAACGATCCAACGCCACCGATCACCACAACGACGAAGGTTTCGACCAGGATGTCGTCGCCGATGCCCGGCGTCAACGAAACCACCGGCGCGTTGACGATACCGGCGAATCCGGCAGCCATCGCGCCGATGCCAAACACGATCATGAAGACGCGGTAGACGTTGATGCCGAGCGAATCGACCATCACCGAATCCTCGATGCCGGCGCGCACGATCATGCCGAGCCGGGTCCGGTACAGAACGACGAACAGCGCGCCCAGCGCAATCGCGACGATCCCGACCACCGCAAGGCGATAGGTCGGGTAAAACATGAAGCCGAGCGAGGTAATGCCCTGAAACAACGGCGGCGGCGGCACCAGCTTGGAATCGCTGGAAAACACCAGCCGAACGAGCTCGACGAAACAGATGCCGAGCCCGAAGGTGACCAGAAGCTGGTCTTCATGCGGACGGTGATAGAAGTGGCGGATGATGATCCGCTCCATCAGCACGCCCACGACCATGACGAACAGCGAACCGGCGATGACGGCGACGGTAAACGAGCCGGTATACTGGAACGCGATATAGCCGGCGTAACCGCCAAGCATGAACATCGCGCCATGCGCGAGGTTGAGCACGCCGAGCGTGCCGTAGATGATGGTCAGCCCCGAACTGATGAGCGCAAGCAAGGCGCCTAGCGCCAGGCCGTTGAATACCTGCGAAATGAAATTTGGCCAATTAATCATAAAAGACGATCGCAGAACTGGATTTTGCGGGGCGTCGCACCCAAGGCATACTGACACAAAAAAACGGCGTCGCAGGAAATATTTCCCCGCGACGCCGAGGTTCAGGTATGGCTCAGGTGTAGTCGCCGAGATTGCAGCCGAATGCATCCGGCTTCTGCATCAAGCCTGCTCCGGGCACGATTTCGACGATGTCGTAATAATCTTCCTTGCCCTTCATGTCCTTTTGTTCCTTGCCCTTCACGATGATGACGGGCCGGACACACTGGTGATCTTCCTTGCGGTAGTGCACGTCGCCAACAAACGACGGAATGGTCTCTTCCTTCTCGTAAGTCTTGATGACATCCGGCGGATAGAAGGTGCCGGCCTCTTCGACCATGCGCGCCCAATGCGCGAAACTGATGTAGGAGTTCTCCGCTCCCCACTCCGGCTTGTAGCCGTACTTCTTTTCGAAGGCGTCGTTGAACATCTTGGCGAGCGGATATTTGTCTTCGATCGACCACCAGTAATCGGTCGCCGAATAGACCCCCTGCATCAGACCGCCGGTTTCACGCGCCAGGAACGGCACCTGATACGGCACCACCAGCTTCATCTTGTCGAGCACGCCGAACTGCTTGGCTTGCTGGATCGACAGCACGGCGTCATGGCCCCAGTTGACGTTGATCAGAACGTCGGCGCCGGAGTTGGCGACGTTGAGCAGATAGGACGAGAAGTCGGGCGCGCCGAGCGGCGAAACCTGATTGGTAGCTGTCGTCCATCCCGCTTCCGCGAGCTGGTCTTGCATCGACTTGGTGACGGTGTGGCCATAGGTGTAGTCCGGCGTCAGATAGGCTGCCTTCTTGTTCTTGCCAAAGGTCTTGATCAAGACCGGACTGATCGCGGCAGCGGCGGTCTGCCCATAAAAGTTCTGGCGGAAGCCGTAGCGCACGCAGTCCTTACCGGTGGTGTCGTTCGAGCCGGAGATGCCGCAGACGAACAGCACCTTTTCGCGCTGCGCGAGCTTGTTCAGCGCCACCGCGACGGCGCTGGAGGTGCCGCCGGTGATCATCATTGCTTTATTCTCGCTGATGAAGCGCTGCTGCGCCTGCACGGCTTCGTTCGGCTTGGCGGCCGAATCGGCGACGCCGTATTTCAGCTCCTTGCCGAGCACACCCTTCTTGGTCTTGGGCGAAATCTTCTTGATCAACTCATTGCCGCTGTTGATGTGCTCGATCGCGAGTTCATAGCCCTTGAGTTCATCCTCGCCCTGCACCGCGTAGGTGCCGGTGCGCGGCACCGAAATACCGATGAAGACCGAGGGGCCGGACGAACCCTCCGGATAGGTTCCGATGGCCGGCTTGTCATCGGCATAAGCCGGCATCAACATCCCTGCGGGAAGCATCGTTCCGCCCGCAAGTCCTGCTGCGGTCTGTAGAAGCCTGCGGCGGGACAGCACGAGTCCGGAATTCCGTCCGATAATTGTGTTTTTCACTACCGATTCTCCCAATATATTTTTTTGGCGGCCAAGCGGCCAACAAGAGTTCGGTCGCGCACGCTGCCTTCGCAGGGCGCATGTCACCGCTTGACATATCGCGTCACGATAAATCGCCCGTCAATGTCACTTTCGTCGCAAAAGGATGTATTTGCGTCGGAAATTATATCGTTTTACGATATAATTCGGTTCGGATGGTGCACTGCGGTCGGCCGGCAGAAATAGCTGCGATTGAGCGGCGCCGAGGCCTGGCTCGTCCGGCCTTGGACAGGAGGTGACCATGACGGCGAGAAATGGCGTGAACTCACCCCGTCGACGTGAAAGCGCCGGATTACAGGAAAATGTCGGCCGGGCACCCGAGTCCGACCGTGGTTCCGGCGGGGCAGCGCAGGCAGCTTTCCGGCCTCCCGGCAATGTGACTGCATTCCCACAGCCGTATTCCAGTGACTTGAGCATTCGTGCTCTTAACGTGTTGAAGATGCTGGCGACTGAATTCACCGGAGAATCCCCTCCGCGCGACAATTGGGTACCATCCACCGCCCTGCTGCGGCGGATGACGTTCAGCCATCTCGCAACCGCCCGGAATTGCGGTCCGCGGACGGTCACAGAGATCATCCAGTGGGCGGCATCGCGCGGCGTGACGATCCAGCCGCCGTTCCACGCTGGCAAATC
Source organism: Pseudomonadota bacterium (assembly GCA_018971625.1). Lineage (GTDB taxonomy): Bacteria > Pseudomonadota > Alphaproteobacteria > Rhizobiales > Xanthobacteraceae > Bradyrhizobium. The sequence goes on along the minus strand of JAGXAJ010000037.1, from coordinate 35,915 downwards.
CCTCTCGGCAATCTGGCGGGACATCGGCGTGAAGTTCGGGGCTGGAAACCTTAGCTATGCGGAAGTAACCGAAGCACTGGAAAAATCGATTCGCCGCAAAAGCACCACCATCCCGGTCGCGGCCCAGGAGGTCCTGCTGCAGCTTCTGAAGACAACCGGAAGCTCGGCAGCTAACGAGGCGCCGGAAACCCGAGCAGCGCCTAATCCGCCGAAAACGCAGGCAACGATCCGCCATCCGGATGACGGCACCCGCCGCAGATGATACGGATATCGCGGGACGAAATCACACGGGGTCGTGGATGGTCGCTTCAAGGAGAGCACAGCGGCGCCCGGAGAGTGCGCGTACGATCGACGTGTCAAACGACGGCGAGATGTCCGACACCGTGGACTATGCCACGCTGGCCCGATTTCGCTACGAACTGCGAAAATTTCAGGCCTTCAGCAAGGCGGCTGCCGATCAGGCCGGCCTGACGCCGCAACAACATCAGGCGCTTCTCACCATCAGGGGGTTCTCCAACCAGGGGCCTGTTTCGGTGGGCGATCTCGCGGAATTTCTGTTCATTCGACATCATACTGCGGTCGAACTCGTCGACCGCATGGCCAAGCTCGAACTATTGATCCGGGTCGTCGATGACGCCGATGGCCGGCGCGTCCTGGTGAAGCTAACGAAAGAAGGCGAAAGACGGCTGCAGAAATTGTCGCAAGCCAATTTGAAAGAACTCCGCGCCATCGGCCCGACCCTGGCCAGAATGCTGGACACGTTCAGGATCTCCTGAGGAGGTTAATCGTTCCGTGGCCAACGCTCGGAGCTCGCGACCAGCCGAAGAGTCATCGACGCACAGCCGCTCGGCGGCGCATGCGTCCCACGAAGTCAATCGCGGGACCGATCCGAATTGGCCTTCACGCCCGATCACAGCAATGCACCGTTTGCGCCAGTGGATCTCGGCCGAACGCTTCAGCGCCGCCTTCAGTTTTTCAAGCGGGAAGTCGGGGCTGCACGCAATCTCGGGGATCGGCGTCTCGCGGCGGCCGCAGGGTTCGGCGGCGTATATCTTGCGGGATCACGATGGGCGCCAGCGGTGCCGATTGCATCACGACACTTTCTCCTTGTTTCGGCGCAGGCCCTGCCCCGCAAGACAAAGCCGCGATCGACAAAAAGGGGAAATCCTCGGCTCAGTTGAGCCGGGTCGGCCGCTCATCCCTATCCGGCCCAGATGCGGGTGGAGCAAAAGGCGGCGGGGCCGGATTAGACGGCGCTACGCCACCAGCCGGCGCGTTCGCGAGCGCCGCAGCCTTGCGTTCATGGTTGCGGTAGGATTTCAGGCTCGCGGGCAAACTTAGCAGATAAAGTATCGTGCAGATCGACAGCATGTACCAGGGATAGCCGATCAGCAGCGCGATGAAGAAGATCACCGAGACGAACAGCGGCAGCACCAATTCCGGCGCTACCCGCATGCGCACGGTCTTGCCGGAAAATACCGGCAATCGCGACACCATCAGGAACGCGATCAACAGCGTGTAGAGCGCAATCAGTGCCGCCGGCAGCCGCGGGACGCCGAGGAAGGCGAGATATACCGGAAGCAACACGGTGATCGCACCGGCGGGCGCCGGAACGCCGGTAAAATAATTCGCGGCAAAGGCCGGCTTGTTCGGGTCGTCCATGGTCGCGTTGAAGCGCGCCAGCCGTAGCCCGCCGCTGATTGCGAACACCACCGCCGCGATCCAGCCGCCATTGCCAAGCTCGTGCAGTTGCCAGAAGTACAGGATCAATCCCGGCGCGACACCAAAATTGACGAAGTCGGCGAGACTGTCGAGCTCGGCACCGAACTTCGACTGGCCCTTGATCATGCGCGCCACCCGGCCGTCGAGACCGTCGAGCAGGGCTGCGAACACGATGGCGGCCACCGCCAATTCCATCCGACCTTCGGTGGACAGCCGGATCGCGGTCAGTCCTGCGCAGATCGCAAGCAGCGTAATGACGTTGGGCACGAGCAGGCGCACCGGGATGGGACGAAACCGGCGTCGGCGCAAATCGGGATGTCTGGAATGGTCGGGCATCTGCATGGCCACTTCAAATATAGCAAACGGTGAGCTGTTTCGCCATTGTCGCTGCGGGGCGAATGGTTAACCGGTCCGGTAGGTCCGGCCAGGATCGGCAAGCCCGAGATCGGCCAGGATAGTCTCGCCGGCCACTGCGGTCTGGCCTTCGGAGACCAGCGGTTTGGTTCCTTCCGGCAAATAGATATCGAGTCGCGATCCGAAACGGATCAATCCGAACCGCTCGCCGACGCCGATCATCTGTCCTTCGCGAACGAACGACACGATCCGCCGCGCCACCAGGCCCGCGATCTGGATCACCCCGATGCGGCCGTTCGGCGTCGAGATCACAAGCGAATTGCGCTCATTATCTTCGCTCGCCTTGTCGAGTTCGGCGTTGATGAAGGTGCCCGGCCGATACGCGATACGATCGATCCGCCCCCCGACCGGGCTGCGGTTCACATGGCAGTTGAACACGCTCATGAAGATCGAAACGCGAGGCAAGGGCCGGTCGCCAAGGTCAAGTTCGGCCGGCGGCGACACTTGCGCGATCATCGAGACACGCCCGTCGGCTGGCGCGACGATGATGCCTTCACGCACCGGCGTAACCCGCACCGGATCGCGGAAGAACAGTGCGCACCAGATCGTGAGCACCGTGCCGATCCAGCCGAGCGGCGACCAGATCCAGAACAGGATCAGGCTCGCCAGCGCAAGGCCGCCGATAAACGGATAGCCTTCGGGATGAATGGGCGGAATTTGCGCGCGGATGGAATTACCAATGGACATCAGACTTCATTTCCTTTCCCCTTCCCGGCTCGACTAGCGTCGAGCCACCCTCTCCCGCAAGGAGAGAAGCGATTAGCTCTCCCGAATCATGATGCCATCAATTTCAATCATTCGGCCGCAGCCGGCGCCACCAGGGCATGATCGATCGGCGACTCCCGGTTTGGCGCTTCGTTCTCGTCAGCGATACGCGCCAGCCGCTCCCGCGCTTCCTCGGCCTCGCGCTGGCGGTTCCACATGCTGGCGTAAAGCCCGTCGGTTGCCAAAAGCTGGGAATGGGTGCCGCGCTCGACGATCCGGCCCTGATCCAGCACGATGATTTCGTCGGCGCCGACAATGGTCGACAGCCGGTGTGCGATCACCAGCGAGGTGCGGTTACGCGACACCCGATCCAGTGCGCCCTGGATTTCGTGCTCGGTGTGGCTGTCGAGCGCCGAGGTCGCCTCGTCGAGCAACAGGATCGGCGGCGCCTTGAGCACGGTGCGCGCGATCGCCACACGCTGCTTCTCGCCGCCGGATAGCTTCAGACCGCGCTCGCCGACCTGGGTCTCATAACCCTTCGGCGACAGCTTGATGAAACTGTCGATCTGCGCCAGTTGCGCCGCCTGCTCGACCTCGGCATCGCTCGCGTTCCACCGCCCGTAGCGAATGTTGTAGCGGATGGTGTCGTTGAACAGCACGGTATCCTGCGGCACCATGCCGATCGAGGCCCGTAGCGACTCCTGCGTCACGTTGCGGATATCCTGGCCGTCGATCAGGATCCTGCCTTCGGAGACGTCATAAAGCCGAAACAGCAACCGGGAAATCGTCGACTTGCCGGCGCCGGACGGGCCGACGATGGCGACCGTCTTGCCGGCGGGGACGTCGAAGCTCAATCCTTTGAGGATCGTCCGCTCGGGATCGTAGGAAAAGCGCACATCGTCGAAACGCACATGGCCAGACGTCACGATCAACGGTTTGGCGCCGGGCACATCCTTGACCTCGGGGCGCTTCGACAGCACCACGAACATCTTCTCGATATCGATGATCGCCTGCTTGATTTCGCGATAGACCATGCCCATGAAATTCAGCGGCGTGTAGAGCTGGATCATCATGGCGTTGATCATGACGAAATCGCCGACCGTATTGTGACCGGCGCGCACGCCGAACGCGCACATCAGCATGGTTGTGGTGAGGCCCGTGGTGAAGATGATCGCCTGGCCGGTATTGAGCACCGCCAGTGAGGTATAGGTCTTCACGCTGGCCTGCTCATAGCGTTCCATCGAGCGATCGTAGCGCGCCGCTTCGCGCGCCTCGGCGCCGAAATATTTGACCGTTTCATAATTCAACAGCGAGTCGATCGCCTTGGTGTTCGCTTCGGTGTCGGATTCGTTCATCTTGCGGCGAATTCCGATCCGCCATTCGGTCGCTTTGTAGGTGTAGTACATAAAGACCACGACGGTGATCAGGGTCGCGATCAGATAGCGCCAGTCGAACTTCCATAGTAGCACACCCATCATCAGCGAGACCTCGACGATGGTAGGCACGAGCTGCAAGATGACCATTCGCACGATCTGCTCGATGCCGAGGCGGCCGCGCTCCAGAACCCGCGTCAATCCGCCGGTCTTGCGGTCCAGATGAAAGCGCAATGACAGCTCGTGCATGTGCACAAAGGTGAGGACGGCGAGCTTGCGCACGGCATGCATCGCAACCCGGGCAAAAATGCCGTCGCGCCACTGGGTCAGCACCGCCATCAGCACCCGCAGGCCGCCATAGCTGGCAGTCATGACAAAGGGAGACGCGATCAGCCACAGCTTCCAGTTCGACGATTGCACGGGCGCGCTGTTCGCTCCCGTCAGTGCGTCGATCGCCCATTTGAAGGTGAACGGCACGGCCAGCGTCGCGACCTTGGCAATCAGCAGCAGCACGACCGACCAGACCACGCGCATCTTGAGGTCGGCGCGATCGCTGGGCCAGATATAGGGCCACAGATGCACGAGCGTCCCGATCAGGGTCGCCCGTTCGACCGTTTTGTCGGGTGCGGACTCCTTGTTGCCGTCAGCCGGAGGTGAATGCGCGTGAGCCATCTATCGTCCCCGGCGCGTATGGCGGGGTCGCGAATCGTCGGGGGTTCTCCGGGCCACGCGAACCCTTTGATCTGACTTCGTCATGCGGCGTTCATATAGGGCTTTTGACCCGTTGCGCACCCCGGCGGAACAATCTTTTCCATCCACAGTGCTGCGCCGGGCTCGGCCGCTTGACGGTTTTGCGTTGCGGTGCCACATCGCAGCCATGATCAAGATCAGCAATGTCTGTGTCTATTGCGGCTCCAGCCCAGGCACCAATCCCCACTTTATCGAAGCTGCCAGGGACTTCGGCAAAGTGCTCGCCGAAAACAAGATCAACCTGGTCTATGGCGGCGGCTCGTTTGGAGTGATGGGCGCGTTGGCAACGGCCGTGCTCGACCATGGCGGCACCGTCACCGGCATCATCCCGGAAGCTCTGGTCGCGCGGGAGCGCGCGCTGAGCCGGGTCCAGGAAATGGTGGTGACGCGCGACATGCACGAACGCAAGCGGCTGATGTTCGAGCGTTCCGACGCATTCGTCGCCCTGCCCGGCGGCATCGGCACGCTGGAGGAACTGGTCGAGCAACTCACCTGGGCGCAGCTGGCGCACCATAAAAAGCCGATCGTGCTGTGCAGCATCGATTCGTTCTGGAGCCCGCTGCTTGAAACCTTCGCGCGGATGAAAGCGGCCGGTTTTGTTTATAACTCCGGCATACTGGACGATGTGATCTCCAACAATGTCGCCGGCATTCTGCCCCTGATCCATCGCAAGATGGCGGCTGCAGCGGCCGAGCCGGTGAGAACCTAGATCACTCATTCGGAAACGTCACCGCTTCGATGCGATTGCCGTCGGGATCGACAACGAACGCGGCGTAATAACGCACGCGGCCATGCGGCCGCAGCCCTGGCGCGCCATCGGATACGCCGCCCGCATTGAGCGCCGCAGCGTGGAACGCATCGATTTCATCAGCCGATTTCGCGCGAAGACAAATGTGGGTGCCGCTCCCGCGTGCAACCTCGTCCATGTCGGCGCGCAAATTGATCCAGAACTCCGGATAGCTCTTGCCGAAGCCGATCGTCGCCGGCCGCGTCACCAGGCGCTTGAGGCCAAGAGCCGCCAGCGTCGCCTCGTAGAATCGCGCGGCGTGATCGAGGTCGCGGACGCCGACTGAAACGTGATCGATCATATTTGCACCGCCTCACGCCGGAGCGCCGGATTTCACCAGCTTGTAGATCACCGAATCCATCAGCGCCTGGAACGAGGCGTCGATGATATTGGGCGACACTCCGATCGTGGTCCAGCGTTCGCCTGCCTCGTCCTTGCTCTCGATCAATACCCGGGTCACCGCTTCGGTACCGCCGTTGAGGATACGCACGCGGTAATCGATCAGCTTCAGGCCTTCGATGTATTTCTGGTACTTGCCGAGATCCTTCCGCAACGCGACATCCAGCGCATTCACCGGACCATTGCCTTCGGCCGCCGAAATCAATTTCTCGCCGGCGACATCGACCTTCACCACCGCCATGGCCACCGTGACACGCTGGCCGTTGGCGTTGTAGCGCTGCTCGACATTGACATCGAACTGCTCGACCTCAAAATATTCCGGCACCCGGCCAAACGTGCGCCGCGCCAGCAGGTCGAACGAGGCATTGGCGGATTCGTAGGCGTAGCCGGCGGCTTCCCGCTCCTTCAGTTCCTCGACCAGGCGGACCAGCTTGGGGTCTTCCTTGGTGTAGGCGATGCCGGCACGGTCAAGTTCGGCGATGACATTGGAGCGGCCGGCCTGATCGGACACCAGCACCTTACGGCGATTGCCGACGGATTCCGGCGATACATGCTCGTAGGTCTGCGGCTCCTTCAGCACCGCGGAGGCATGAATGCCGGTCTTGGTGACGAAGGCGCTTTCACCGACATAGGGCGCATGACGATTCGGCGCGCGGTTGAGCATGTCGTCCAGCGTCCGCGACACCTTCATCAGGGTCGCCATCTTGTCCGTCGACACGCCGATCTCGAACGCATCGGAAAATTCGCGCTTCAGCCGCAAGGTCGGAATCAGCGAGCACAGATTGGCATTACCGCAGCGTTCGCCAAGACCGTTCAACGTACCCTGGATCTGGCGTGCGCCGGCACGCACCGCCGCCAGCGAATTGGCTACCGCCTGCTCGGTGTCGTTATGGGCATGGATGCCGACGTGATCGCCCGGAATGTGTTTTATCACCTCGCCGACGATGGTCTCGATTTCGTGCGGCATGGTGCCGCCGTTGGTATCGCATAATACCACCCAGCGCGCGCCGGAATCATAAGCCGCTCGGGCGCAGGCGAGCGCGAATTCAGCGTCTTCCTTGTAACCGTCGAAAAAGTGCTCGCAGTCGAGCATCACTTCGCGGCCGGCGGCTTTCGCGGCCTTCACGCTGTCGCGGATCGAGCCGAGGTTTTCCTCGTTGGTGGTCTCGAGCGCGACCCGCACCTGATAGGCCGAGGATTTCGCGACAAAGCAGATCGCATCGGCCCTGGCTTCAAGAAGTCCCACGAGACCCGGATCGTTCGACGCCGAGCGGCCGGCACGCCGGGTCATGCCGAAGGCCGTGAAGCGCGCGTGATCGAATTTCGGCTTTTCGGCGAAAAACTCGGTATCGGTGGGGTTGGCGCCGGGATAGCCACCCTCGACATAGTCGATGCCGAGATCATCGAGCATATGCGCAATCAGTTGCTTGTCACGCAGCGTGAAATCGACGCCGTTGGTCTGCGCGCCGTCGCGCAGCGTGGTGTCGAACAGATAGAGGCGTTCGCGGCTCATGGCTGAACTCCCGGCGCAGCGCTATCCTTCAAACTCTTCTGCATGGTGGTGTTGGCGAGCCATTCGCCATTGACGGTGACGCTGTTGCGTTGCCTGGCGATATAACCCCGTTTGGCGAAGAAGCCTTGCGCGTTGTCGCTGGCATCGACGGTCAGGCTGGTTGCGCCACGCGCGCCCGCGAGCTTTTCCAGCGCATCGCACAGTGCGGACGCGACGCCCTGCCCGGCCGCGCCAGGATGGACGTAAAGCATGTCGATATGATCTTTGCCTTTCAGCGAAGCAAAGCCGACCGGAGAATTCTGCAGCGTGGCGATCAGCGTCAGTTCATCGGCAAGCCGCTTGCCGAACGCCTCTTCATCGTCGGCCGTAGCAGCCCACGCTTCCTGTTGCGCCTCGCTGTAGTCGTCGCCGGTCAATTCCTCGATCGCCGCGACAAAGATCGCCGCCAATATGGGCCCATCCGCCGCAAGGAACGGCCGCAACGCAGGTTTTGGCAGCGCCTGGGGCATTATCGCGCGACCTCCCAGGTGGTGGACAGCTTGCCGTTGGCATCTTTTCCATCTTTCAATACGATGCCTAGGGCAGCAAGCTCGTCTCGGATACGATCGGACTCTTTGAAATTTTTCGCGTTCCGCGCAGCCAATCGAGCATCTACAAGCTCTTGTATCTTTCGGTTCGCATCTGCCTCGTTTCCGCGAACGATCGTCAGATCTCCGTTATTTGATTCCTGCACGGTTAGACCGTCTTTTTGAAATTTGGAAAGAATAGCTGCTCGAACGTCATTCGGAGCGTCGTTCGCAATCGCCGCTCTTAGTTTTTTTATAAGCGGCTCGTATGTCCCAATTGCCACATCTCCAACGTTCATCCCTGACACGCCGAATCTGAATAAACCTGGCTTATGCAAACTCTTGAATCCGAGCAGCTTGCAATTCGAAGAAAAAACTAACTTTTCCTTCAGTCCACCTTTTTTCGCCGCGACGTGCAATTCTCGCAGAACGGCAATGGCAGCAGATGTGTTGAGATCGTCTGACAGCGCCTCAGCAACCTCAGCAGGTTTGTGCTCGTTCGGAAAATTGAAGTGGCTGTGAAGGCTCTCGGCCCACTCCTCTAATTCAGAGGTTGCCAGAGACGTGCTTCGTTCTGTCCAATCGATTGGTCGACGATAGTGCGTCATGAGCATTTGCAGACGGACTACGTCGCCCGGAATTACGTCGAGCAAATCTCTAATGGTGACGAAGTTGCCAAGGCTCTTCGACATCTTTTGGCCTTCGACCTCGAGGAAGCCGTTGTGCATCCAGTAATTCGCCATGGTCTTCGTGCCGTGCGCGCAACGCGACTGGGCGATCTCGTTCTCGTGGTGCGGAAAGATCAGGTCGAGCCCGCCGCCATGGATGTCGAAGACGTCGCCGAGATAGGCCGCGCTCATCGCCGAGCACTCGATGTGCCAACCAGGGCGTCCCCTGCCCCACGGGCTTTCCCAGCCGGGCTCAGCGGCGGAAGACTGCTTCCACAGCACGAAATCGGCCGCGTTCTTCTTGTGCGCGTCGACCGCGACGCGGGCACCCGCCCTCTGCTCCTCGAGCTTGCGGCCTGACAGCGCGCCGTAATCCGGCATCGACTGAGTATCGAACAGCACCTCGCCATTGGCTTCATAGGCATGGCCGCGCGCGATCAACTGCTTGATCAGCGTCACCATGTCGGCCTTGCCGTCGGCGCGCGGCAGCACGAAATCGGTCGCTCGCGGCTCGTAGCTTGGCGTCCGGCAACCGAGCGCGGCGACATCGGCGTGAAACTGCGCGGCGGTTTTTTCGGTGACCTTGCGGATCGCCTCGTTCAGCGGCAGGCCGGGAAAATCCCGCACGGCCCGATCGTTGATCTTGTCGTCGACGTCGGTGATGTTGCGGATATAGGTCACGTGATCGGCGCCGTAGAGATGCCGCAGCAGCCGGAACAGCACGTCGAATACGATCACCGGGCGCGCGTTGCCGATATGGGCGAAGTCGTAGACCGTCGGCCCGCAGACATACATGCGCACGTGGTTGCGATCGAGCGGCGCGAACAGGCGCTTCTCGCGGGTCAACGTATCGTAAAGACGCAGTTCCATGGATATCCCGTCCCTTGCGGCCGGGCGTCCAGTGATCTCGGTTGAGAAAAGACGGCCTCAGCCAGCGAATCGCTAGCTCATAATCTCGCGGCAAATGCCACAAATGGCGAGGAAACCGTTCATGGTTTCCAGCATGAGGCCATCCCGGGAACGCGTCAAGAGCCGCCTGAAAGGTCCCATTCTGGCGATCAAGACCGGCCAACAGGCCATGGTTAATCATTGTTAACGTTTTGGACCTATCGAATCAGGGGCGTTCCTCTCATCCTCTCATCCTCCGTTCTCCGGTGCAGCATGCGATTTCCTTCGGCGCTATTGGCGTCTGCGTTTCTCCTTGCGTCCGCCGCGGCCGCGTTCGCAGACAGCCATGTCTTTATTATCGAAAACCAGGCTGATGGTTATGGAGTGGACCAGTGTCTCGCCAAAGGCGAGAAATGCGGCGCGCACGCTGCACTGTCTTACTGCCGCTCGCGGGATTTCGCCCAAGCCTCTTCCTATCGCCGCGTCGATCCCGAAGAAGTGACGGGAGCGGTTCCCGAGTCGGTCGGCGCCTGCACCCATGCCGGCTGCGGCGAATACGTGGCCATTACCTGCCAACGCTGAACTCTCACCTACCTGTGACATCAAGGGCTTGTCGCCTGCCACACCGGCGCCCCGGAAACGACGTGACGCTGCCGTGAGAAGAGGCTATGTGGAGCAGCATCGGCCGTATTCTGGTTTCCAGCCGCGGTGATGTCCTCAATGGCCGGATATGCAGGAAAAACTGACACCTTCCTTCTCGAAATGGATTTTGGCCTGTGTCGCGATGCTCGGCATCGTGGCGCCCGGCGCGTGGGCACAGATGAACCCGCAAATGAATCCCAACCCGCAGCAGACGCAGGCCGCGCCCGTCAATCCTATGTGCCCGCGGCTGGAAGCCCAGCTCGCGAGCATTGATCGCGGCGGCTCTACCGGCGATCCTGCCCGGGACGACCAGATCCAGCGCTATCAGGACGCCGCGACCCGGCAACAGAGCGAACTCGATCGCGTGACCTTGCGAGCCAGGCGGATGGGATGCGACAGCTCCGGCTTCTTCTCGCTGTTCTCCGGCCAATCGGCGCAATGCGGTCCGGTCAACACTCAGATCCAGCAGATGCGCGCCAATCTCGACCAGATCACCGGCAGCCTCGAACGCCTGCGTGGCGGCGGCGACCGCGACAACCAGCGCCGCTCGGTGTTGACGGCGCTCGCGCAAAACAATTGCGGCCCGCAATATGCCAATATGGCAACGCCGGGCCCGGGCGGCTTTCTGAACAACCTGTTTGGCGGCAACAACAATCCGAACGTGCCGAATGCCGATGTCGGGCCGCAATCCGGCACCTACCGCACCGTCTGCGTCCGCAGTTGCGACGGCGGTTTCTTCCCGATCTCGTTCGCCACGGTGCCGGCGCGTTTTGCCGACGATGAAAAAACCTGCAAGGCGCAGTGCCCGGCAGCCGAAGCTTCCTTGTTCGTCTATCGCAATCCCGGCGAGGACATCAGTTCGGCGGTGTCGATCAGCGGCCAGCCTTATTCGTCGCTGCCGAACGCATTTCGCTACCGTCAGGAGTTCAATCCATCCTGCTCGTGCAAGGCCCCAGGACAAACCTGGGCCGACGCGCTGAAGAACATCGACGACAAGGCCGCCGCCGAGGAGCAAGGCGACATTATCGTCACCGAGGAGAGCGCCAAGAGGATGGCACGGCCGCAGACCAAGCCTGCCGCCGGCAAAAAAGGTGCGACGGCCACCACGGCAGCGCCGCCCAACAATGCCGCCAGCACCACGGCGGCCGCTCCGGCAACGCCGGGCGACAAACCGATTCGCACGGTCGGTCCGACCTTCATTCCGGCGCGGTAGCAGCGAGCAGATTTTAACTCTTGGGTTTGAGCTACGTGGAGCGTGCTCCTGCGCGCGTCTCGAAGGATAGGCCAGCGGCGATTGACCTTCGTGTCTCTAGCCGTCGAAAGCTTCGGATGATCCGCGGCTCGCGCGCGATACCAGCGTGTGATCGGGCCCGGGCAGCGGCTTGCCGGCATCTCGAAAGCGGTTGGTGATGGGATAGCGACGATCGCGCCCGAAATTGCGCCGCGTCACCTTGACGCCCGGCGCGGCCTGCCGCCGCTTGTACTCGGCGATATTGAGCAGCCGGTCGATCCGGGCCACCAGCTCGCGATCGAACCCGGCCTCGACGATCGAGGCCAACGGCTCTTCGCGCTCCACCAGACGTTCAAGAATTGCATCCAGCACGTCATAAGGCGGCAACGAATCCTGATCGGTCTGGTTTTCGCGCAGCTCTGCGGTCGGCGGTCGGCTAATGATGTTGGCGGGGATGACCTCGCCCGACGGACCCAGCGCGCCGTCCGGCTTCCACGTATTGCGCAGACTCGACAGCCGGAACACTTCGGTCTTGTAGATATCCTTGATCGGATTGAAGCCGCCATTCATGTCGCCGTAGAGTGTGGCGTAGCCCACCGACATTTCCGACTTGTTGCCGGTCGTGACCACCATCGCGCCGGTCTTGTTGGAGAGCGCCATCAACAGCGTGCCGCGGGTGCGCGCTTGTAAATTCTCTTCCGCGATATCGCGCGGCAGGCCCTTGAAGCTGCCGGCCAGGATCGCCTCGAAGCCATTGACGGCTTGCGCGATCGGCAGCACCTCGTAGCGAATGCCGAGAGCTGCCGCGAGCTTTGCCGCATCGTCGATCGAAACCTGCGCCGTGAAACGAAACGGCAGCATCACGCCGCGCACGCGATCGGCGCCGAGCGCATCAACCGCGATCGCCGCGCACAACGCGGAATCGATGCCACCGGAAATGCCGAGCAGCACGCCGGGAAATCCGTTCTTGCCGACATAGTCGCGCAGGCCGAGCACGCAGGCGGCGTAGTCGGCCTTGTCGCCTTCGGGGAGTTGCGCCACCGGACCCGAGCAGCGCCAGCCGTCAGCAGTCTTGTTCCAGCGAAGCGTCGCGACGCTCTCCTCGAACGCCGGCAGCTGCGCCGCGACAGAGAGATCTCCGTTGAGCGCGAACGATGCGCCATCGAACACCAGTTCGTCCTGCCCGCCGACTTCGTTCAGATAGATCAGCGGCAACCCGCTTTCAGTAACGCGGGCAACCACAATCGAAAGCCGAAGATCGTTCTTGTCGCGCGCGTAAGGCGAGCCGTTGGGCACGACCAGGATTTCCGCGCCGGTCTCGGCAAGACATTCGACCACATTTTCGTAGTCGGAGGATTCCTCCAGCCAGGTGTCCTCGCAAATGGCTACGCCGACCCGGATGCCGCGCACCGTCACCGGACCCGCGGCGGGTCCGCGCGCGAACACCCGCTTTTCGTCGAACACGCCATAATTCGGCAGATTGGCCTTGAAGCGGATCGCGGCGACGCGACCCTGGTCGAGCAGCGCACAGGCATTGTAGAGTTTGCCGTCCTCGACCCAGGGCGTGCCAATCAGCATCGCCGGGCCGCCATCGGCGGTTTCGCGGGCTAGTTCTTCGATCGCGCCGCGGCACGCCGACTGGAATGCCGGCTTCAGCACTAAATCCTCCGGCGGATAGCCGGAAATGAAAAGCTCCGACAGCACGACGAGGTCAGCGCCGTCATCCCGCGCCTTGATTCGCGCGGCGCGCGCCTTGGCGGCATTACCGGTGACGTCGCCGACCGTTGAGTTCAACTGGGCCAGCGTGATTGTGAATTGAGCAGCGGGTTCGGTCATGGATCGATGGTGCCTTGCGCGGGCGAAAACCGCAATGAAATGCTTCAGATCGCGCCCAGGCGCTCGGCGATGGCGAAAATCCAGAACAGCCCGGCCATGATCAGCGTGACGCCGACCGCAGCCGACCCCATGTCCTTGACCCGCCCGATCTGCGGATCGTGATCGGTGGTCAGGCGATCGGCAAGCTTCTCGATCGCGGTATTAAGCAGTTCGACGATCAGGACCAGCACCACGGCGGCGACCAGTTCGACCCGCCGCATCACGGTGACGCCGGCAAGCCATGCCAGCGGAATCGACAGCAGGAGGCCGACCAGTTCCTCGCGAATGGCCTGCTCCGATCGCGTCGCGAAGATCAGGCCGTTGCGCGAATTGATCGTGGCCCGCCAGAACCTCAACAACTCACAGACCCGCCGCAGCCGGCATCGGCTTGATTCGGCTGCCGCGATCCTGCTTGAGCAATTCGGCGATCAGGAACGCCAGATCGATCGACTGCTCGGCATTGAGACGGGGATCGCAGGCCGTGTGATAGCGATCGCTCAGATCTTCATGGCTGATGGCGCGCGCGCCGCCGATGCATTCGGTGACGTCCTGCCCGGTCATTTCCAGATGCACGCCACCGGCATGGGTGCCTTCGGCGGCATGGATGGAGAAGAACGATTTCACTTCGGACAGGATACGATCGAACGGACGGGTCTTGTAGCCCGAGTTCGAGGTGATGGTGTTGCCGTGCATCGGATCGCACGACCACACCACCGCATGGCCCTCGCGCTTCACCGCGCGGATCAGGCCCGGCAGATGATCGCCGACCTTATCGGAGCCGAAGCGGCTGATCAGCGTCAGCCGCCCCGGCTCGTTGTCGGGATTGAGCACGTCGATCAGCTTCAGGAGTTCGTCCGGTTTGAGCGAGGGTCCGCATTTCAGGCCGATCGGGTTCCTGATGCCGCGAAAATATTCGACATGGCCGTGATCGAGCTGGCGGGTGCGGTCGCCGATCCAGATCATATGGCCCGAGGTCGCGTACCAGTCGCCAGTGGTCGAATCGACGCGGGTGAATGCCTGCTCGTAACCGAGCAGCAGCGCTTCATGGCTGGTGTAGACGTCGGTGGCGCGCAGTTCGGGATGGCTTTCCAGATCAAGTCCGCACGCGCGCATGAAATTCAGCGCGTCCGAAATGCGGTCCGCCAGTTCGCGGTAGCGGCGCGACTGCGGAGAGTCTTTCAGGAAGCCCAGCATCCATTGATGCACGCTGCCGAGATTGGCGAAGCCGCCGGTGGCGAAGGCCCGCAGCAAATTGAGCGTCGCCGCCGACTGCCGGTAGGCCATCAACTGTCGCTGCGGATCCGGCGTGCGCGCTTCCGCGGTAAACGCCACGTCATTGACGATGTCGCCGCGGTAGCTTGGCAACTCGACGCCGCCAATCTTCTCGGTCGATGAGGAACGGGGTTTGGCGAATTGTCCGGCGATCCGACCGACCTTGACCACCGGCAGCGCGCCGGCATAGGTCAGGACCACCGCCATCTGCAGCAGCACGCGAAAGAAATCGCGGATGTTGTTGGCGCCATGCTCGGCAAAACTTTCGGCGCAATCGCCGCCCTGCAGCAGGAAAGCCTCGCCCGACGCGACGCGACCGAGCGCCTTTTTCAGATTGCGGGCCTCGCCCGCGAACACCAGCGGCGGAAAGCTGGCGAGTTGTGCCTCGACATCGGCCAAAGCCTTGGCGTTGGGATAATCCGGCACTTGCTTCACCGGCCTGGCGCGCCAGCTGTCTGGTGTCCACCGCTCGGACATGACGTTAACTCCTGAGCAAAAACCGCTACTTAGCGGTGGGCGGGGTTATACACACGCTGGCGGCGAACCGCCATCGGATTTCTGGCAGCCGAACAAACCCTTGCGGCAAAAGCTGAATTCGCATTTGCTGGAACATCGCGAAAGCAGGGGAAATCGCGGTGACCGAGGCTGCGCTGGACGACGTTTTCATCGACGACATCAGTCTGCCCGCGAGGGCGTGTTCGAGCAATGGACCAAATGGGTCATGAGCCCGCGCTATCTGTTCGACGACGCCACGCTGACCGGCCTTGGCAACTTTGCGAAGTACAATGGTGCGCTGCGGGCGCTATGCCTGGCCGACGATCCCTGAGCCACGCGTCCGGCGGTAGAACTCTTGTGTTCGGGATTCACATCGATCGAACCGGAGATACTCAGCATCACGCCGGCCGATGCTGACGCGACCAGCATCGGTCATCTCGGCTTCTTCCGTCCCGAACATCGCGACACGCTGTGGCGTGGTGCAGCGGAATGGCTCGAGGCCACGGAATAGCATTACGCGCCGCGACGCCCAAAACAAAGCCGCCCCAAAGGCAGACTGCCGGCCAGCCCGCGCTTCTACTCGGCGGCCTCGCGCACGTAGCGCGCGGTCGGAGTCCGCATGGTCACGAGTTCTTCCGCAGCGGTTGGGTGCAATGCGAACGTCGCGTCGAAATCAGCCTTGGTCGCCTTCATCTTCACCGCAATGGCGACAGCCTGCACGATCTCGGCGGCGGTGTCGCCAACGACGTGGCAGCCAAGCACGCGATCGGTGGTGGCATCGACGACGAGCTTCATCAGGACACGGGTGTCGCGGCCCGACATTGTGGACTTGATCGGCCGGAAATCGGTCTTGTAGATATCGACGTGGCTGAACTGCGCGCGCGCCTCGGCTTCGGTCAATCCCACCGCGCCGACTTCGGGTTGCGAGAACACCGCGGTCGGGATGCTGGAGTGATCGACCTGCGTCGGACGCTTGCCGAACACATGATCGGCGAAGGCATGCCCTTCGCGGATCGCAACCGGGGTAAGATTGACGCGATGGGTGACGTCACCGATCGCATAGATGTTCGGCGCCGAGGTGCGGGAGAAGCCGTCGACTGCGACCCCGCCGTTGTGGGGATTGAGGGCAACACCGGCCTTCTCGAGGCCAAGACCCCTGACATTGGGATGTCGCCCGATCGCGAACATCACCTTGTCGGCGGCAATGCTGGACCCGTTCGACAGGTGCGTGGTGAACACGTTGTTTTCGCGCTCGATCTTGGTGACCGTGCAGCCGGTAAGGATGGTGATGCCCTGCATTTCCATCTCCTTGCGGACATGGACGCGAACATCCTCGTCGAAGCCGCGCAGGATGTTGTCGCCGCGATAGATCACTGTGACATCGGAGCCGAACCCAGCGAAAATGCAGCCAAACTCAAGCGCGATATAGCCGCCGCCCTGGATCACGACGCGCTTCGGCAATTCCGGCAGATGAAACGCCTCGTCCGATGAGATCACATGCTCGAGGCCGGGAATCCTCGGACCGTGGCTCGGCGTGCTGCCGGTGGCAATCAGGATATACTTCGTCTTCACGGTCCGGCCGTCCGTCAGCCGCACAGTGTGCGCATCCTCGATCACCGCGCGCGTCTTGACGATCTCGGCGCCGGCTTTCTCCACGTTGGCGGTGTAGATGCCTTCGAGTCGCGCGATCTCCTTGTCCTTGTTGGCGACCAGGGTCGGCCAGTCGAAGGTCACGGGCGGTATGGTCCAGCCGAAACCGGCGGCATCCTCGATTTCGTGATGGATGTGCGAGCCGATCACGAATAGCTTTTTCGGAACGCAGCCGCGGATCACGCAGGTGCCGCCCATCCGGTACTCTTCCGCAATCATGACCCGCGCGCCGTAGCCGGCGGCGATCCGGGCGGCACGCACGCCACCCGAACCTCCTCCGATTACGAAAAGATCGACATCGAATTCAGCCAAATCAGCTTTAGTCAAGTCAGCTTTAGTCAAGTCAGCCTTAGCTTTGTATGCTTCAGGCATGTCAGCCCCGACCGCGCTGAGTTCGCGGAATAGCCTGCTCAGATCTGTTTGCCGCGCTTGCGCATCTCGGCGCGGAACTCGCCATTGACCACTACGGCAAAATTCTGCGCCCACTGGGTCAAATATTGCATGCTCAAACTAATGGCCTTCGGCTCCGCAGTCAAAAGCTTCTGGCCCAACGGCGTTTTGTAGAACGTCACCAGATCCTTCAATTCCTGTTCTGTGAACTGGCTGGCATAGACCTTCGCCATCCCCTCACCGATTTCGTTTTCGCGGCCGGCGAGTTTCTGGGTGACGATCACCGCTACCTCATTCAGGTCCTTTTGATAGTTGATATTGGTTTGCATCAACTCGTTCTTGGTCCGCTCCACGACGCCTGGCACGGCGTTGGCGTACATCCCGTTGGCGTGCTTCATTGCCAGCAGTTCCTTTGCCGCCGCAATCGCTGCTGCGGTGGGCGGAGGCGGATTGGTCTGGCTTTGCGCTGGAGCTGTGGCGAAAGCCAGCCCCAGCACCAGACCTGCGGCCGACAAAAAATGAATAAGGCTCCTCATTCCGATTCTCCTCGATTGCGGCGTCAATGCCGTTCAACAACGCGAATTCCCTCGGAGCCCGCCAGTATCACCGTGCTGGCAAGACCAATGAACAGACCGTGCTCGACCACGCCTGGTATCACGTTCAGCAATCCGGCGAGGCGTGGCGCATCTGTTATCCGTTCCAGATGGGCATCGACAATCCAGTGGCCGCCATCGGTGACAAAAACGTGGCCGTCCTTGCCCTTTCGGATTACCATTTGCCCGGAAACGCCGCCTTCGGCAAATGCCTTGGCCATCGCGTGCCGGGTCGCCGCCAGACCAAACGGGATCACCTCAACCGGCAACGGAAAGCGGCCGAGGGTTGCGACCCATTTGGAATCGTCGGCGATGACGATCATGCGTTCGGAAGCCGCCGCGACGATCTTCTCGCGCAGCAACGCGCCGCCGCCGCCCTTGATGGTATTGAGCGTCGGATCGATTTCGTCGGCACCGTCGACCACAAGGTCGAGGCGATCAATGTCATCGAGCGTTGTCAGGCGAATGCCGCAGCGCAATGCGTCGGCCCGGGTCACCTCCGAGGTCGGTACGCCGACCACATCGAGCCCGGCGCGCACTCGCTCACCCAACAATTCGACAAAATGCTTGGCGGTCGAACCGGTGCCAAGTCCGAGCCTCATGCCGTTGCGCACCTGTTCGAGCGCACGCGCCGCCGCCTGGCGCTTTAATTCATCCATGTTCACGGGCTGGCTTGTCCTTAATACGCGTTGAAGAGACACCGCCGATCGGCTGATCGAAGGTGTCCGGCGCGGCATATCTAGCGTCGTTTTCGTTGAAGCGACAGCATTTTAGCTTCCGGAAATGGCCGCAATTAATGAATTTACCGGATTGACCGGCTACTTGCACGATGCGCCCGGGACAGCTAGCGATCGAAGATGGCCCCTGTTCGCACTGTGGTATTCGATCTCGACGGCACACTGGTGGATACCGCACCCGACCTGATCGGCGCGCTTAACTTCGTGCTCGGTCGCGAAGGCATGGCGCCTATTCCGCTGAATTCCGCACGTAATATGATCGGCGCCGGCGCCCGCCGCATGATCGAACGGGGCCTGGAAGCCGATGGCCGCGCCGTGAGCCTCGCCGAGATCGACCGGATGACAGCGAATTTGGTCGATTATTACGCGGCCCATATCGCCGACGCCTCGCGCCCGTTCGACGGGCTGGAGTCCGCGCTCGACGATCTGGCGGGACGCGGCTATCAGTTCGCCGTCTGCACCAACAAGCTGGAATGGCTGTCGAAAAAGCTGCTCGATGAGCTCGGCTTGAGCGGGCGATTTTCCGCGATCTGCGGCGCCGATACTTTCGGCATTTCAAAGCCCGACCCCGCCATCCTGCAACAGACGGTAGCGCGCGCTGGCGGCGAACTGTCCTCAACCATCATGGTTGGCGACGCCGGTCCGGATATCGGGGTCGCCCGGCGCGCCGGCGTTCCCGTGATCGGCGTCAAATTCGGCTATACCGAGGTTCCGATTGCGGATCTCAAACCTGACCTCCTGATCGGTACGATGAGGGATTTGCCGGCGGCCGTGGAGAGCCTAACAAGTCGAAACACGATCAAGAGGTCGATGTAAGCCCCTGATCCGGCAGGGCCGTTCTGGCTTGCTGGGTCAACCAAATGACCATATTTGACCATGAAGTCGCGCACGGCTGCCGGAGACTGACGCTCCTACGGTCGCCTCGCCCCGGAAATTGTGGCCGCAGCGCTGGATCGGCGACTGTCGACCCAATCCGGTGGTCGCGGAACTGCAACCGGCAGGCCCCACGCCAAGGAAGCGGACCCTGCGGTCGAGAAAGCCGAAGCTGCCCAAGGGGCGTCGCCTGCGGATTGGGCGTTCCCGGACCCCAGCGCTGGCCGCCCCGCCATCTGGCCGGCAATAGCTTGCAGTGCACCAACGCGGCCGGCAAAATATGGCGCCTGCAAAGTTGGGATTGTATGCCGGTCGCATGATGCATACATTGCGGCCTCGGTATTGCCGCCTGCGGTGGCGGCTATCGCAGTGACAGGGTCTGTTGAATGAACGAACCTATCGTGAGTCCCGGCGCCTCGTTATCCCGTCCGATGACGGATTCGTTCGGCCGCTCGATCAGCTATTTGCGGGTATCGGTCACCGACCGCTGCGACTTGCGTTGCTTCTATTGCATGTCGGAAGACATGACATTCCTGCCCAAGGCCGACCTGTTGTCACTCGAGGAACTCGACCGACTATGTTCGGCCTTCATCGCCAAGGGCGTGCGCAAGCTGCGGCTGACCGGCGGCGAACCTCTCGTCCGGCGCAATGTGATGACGCTGGTGCGCTCGTTGTCGCGCCATCTCGACAGCGGCGCCCTCAACGAACTGACGCTGACCACCAACGGCTCGCAACTGGCCCGCTTCGCCAGCGAATTGCGCGACTGCGGGGTCCGCCGGATCAACGTCTCGCTGGACACGCTCGATCCGGTGAAATTCCGCGCCATCACCCGCTGGGGCGATCTCAACAAGGTGCTTGATGGCATCGAGGCCGCACGATCGGCCGGCCTTGCCGTGAAGATCAACGCGGTCGCGCTGAAGAACATGAACGAGGACGAAATCCCCGCACTGATGCAATGGGCGCACGGCAAGGGCATGGCGCTGACCTTGATCGAGGTGATGCCGATGGGCGACATCGGCGACGGCCGTATCGACCAATATGTGCCGCTGTCGCTGTTGCGGGCACGGCTTGCCAACCAATTCAGCCTGACCGACCTTGACGAGAGTAGCGGGGGCCCTGCCCGTTACGTGAGGGTCGGCGAGACCGGCGGCAAGCTCGGCTTCATTACGCCAATGACGCATAACTTCTGCGAGTCCTGCAACCGCGTGCGGGTCACTTGCACTGGCACGCTGCACACCTGCCTCGGCCAGGAGGATGCTTCAGATCTGCGCAAGCCGTTACGGGCATCTGCCGACAACGAACTGTTGGCCGCCGCGATCGACCGCGCAATCGGCATCAAACCCAAGGGCCACGACTTCATCATCGATCGCCGCCACAATCGCCCCAGCGTCAGCCGCCATATGAGCGTGACCGGCGGCTGAGGTCTTCCCTACAGATTTGCCAGTCCGTGCAATTGCTTGGACGCCAATTGGCGACTTTCCAATTGACGCCGCCTGCCCGCGCTGAAATGGTGCCCGAACTTCAAGCTGGCCTGGCTGGACAAGCCGCTTTGCCTGATGGCCAGCCACGATGGCAGAAGCGATAAATTGGGGGAAGATCGCCGTTGCTATCGCCCTGCAGATGAGCCGCTTGTGAAGGCCCGGACTCTTTGTACGACCCCTGTTGCTTGTGACTCTGTGCACTGCGCGCGCGCCACGCTGCGGCGAAACGAGGTCCGTTGAAACGATCGGCGCTGCCGGATGCCAGGCACCGCGGAGAAAATGATGCGCCTATTGTTGGCAATCAGCAGGGCTATCGACCAGCTCAACGAAAAGATCGGCTATATCTGCAACTTCCTGGTGCTGGCCGCCTGCCTGGTGAGCGCCGGCAACGCCATGATCCGCTATGCCTTCAGCTACAGTTCGAACAGCTGGCTCGAGCTGCAATGGTACATGTTTGCGATCCTGGTGATGTTCGGCGCATCCTACACCTTCAAGCGCAATGAGCACGTTCGGGTTGAAGTCTTCTATCTGTTTCTTTCCGAGCGCGGCCGGCTCTGGCTCGACCTGATCGGCACGCTGTTCTTCCTGATTCCGGCCTGCCTGCTGCTCAGCTATCTGTCGTGGCCGTTCTTCAAACAGGCCTACGCGGTCGGTGAAATGTCGGGCAATGCCGGCGGTCTGGTGCGCTGGCCGATCAAGTTCGTGATTCCGTCCGGCTTCGTGATGCTGGCCTTGCAAGGCGTCTCCGAGGTGATCAAGCGCATCGCGGCCCTCGGGGGTTACGTCACGGTCGACGCGAAGTACGAGAGGCCGACGCAATGATTACGCTGGAAATGATGCCGCCGATGATGTTCGGCGGCCTCGTGCTCGCGATGCTGATCGGTTTTCCCGTAACCTTCACGCTCGCCGCGGTCGGACTGTCGTTCGGATTCCTCGCCATCCATCTCGGCTTTTTCGACCTGAACTTCCTTCAGGCGATTCCAGGCCGTGTCTTCGGCAGCGTGTTGTCGAACGAGCTGTTGCTCGCGATTCCCTTCTTCACCTTCATGGGCTCGATCCTCGAGCGCTGCGGACTTGCCGAAGACATGCTGGATTCGATGGGCCAGCTGTTCGGCCCGATCCGCGGGGGTCTCGGCTATTCGGTGATCCTGGTCGGCTTCATCCTCGGCGCCATCACCGGCACGGTGGCGGCACAGGTCATCGCAATGGCGCTGATCTCGATGCCGGTGATGATCCGCTACGGCTACAACATCCGCTACATCACCGGCGTGCTGGCGGCGTCTGGCACCATCACCCAGTTGGTACCGCCGTCGCTGGTGTTGATCGTGCTGGCCGACCAGCTCGGCAAATCGGTCGGTGACATGTATCTCGGTGCCTGGGGACCGTCGATCTTCCAGATCTTTCTTTTCATCGGCTACACCTTCGTGCTTGGCCTCGTCAAACCGGATCATCTGCCGCCGGTACCGAAGGGCGAATTGACGCTGACCGGCTGGGCGCTGTGGCGCAAATGCCTGCTCGGCATCATTCCCTCGGCGGTGCTGATCTTCGTCGTGCTCGGCACCATGATGATGGGTCTGGCGACCCCTACCGAAGCCGGCGCGATGGGCGCTGTCGGCGCGATCGTGCTGGCGGCGATCCATAGCAAGGATTTCAGCTCGATCGGCCGCAAGGTGCTGATCATCGGCATCATCGCCGGCGGCATCGGCACCGTGGTCGGCATGTTCGTGACCGAAGGGCTGTTGTTCAAAACAGCCTTCGCCGTCACCTATCTGGCGGTGGTGTGGATTTGCCTCGAAGCCGTCCGCATTCCGGAACTGCGCGACCTGATCAAGCAGGGCTACGAGACAACCATGCGCATCACCACCATGGTCACCTTCATCCTGATCGGCTCGACCTGTTTCTCGGTGGTGTTTCTCGGCGTCTCCGGCGGCGTGTGGCTGGAGAACCTGCTGACCTCGCTGCCCGGCGGCGTGTGGGGCTTCCTGATCTTCATCAACGTCTTCATCTTCTTCCTGGCGTTCTTTCTCGACTTCTTCGAGATCGCCTTCATCATCCTGCCGATGATCGCGCCGATCGCGCAGAAGATCCTGGCGCCGGTCGTCGGGCCCGATGCCGCGCTGGTCTGGTTCGGCGTCATGCTGTGCGTCAACATGCAGACCTCATTCCTGCATCCCCCGTTCGGTTTCGCGCTGTTCTATCTACGCGGCGTGGCGCCCAAGGAAGTGAAGAGCTCCGACATTTATTGGGGTGCGATGCCATGGATCGGATTGCAGACGATCATGGTCATCCTGGTGATCGCCTTCCCGGTCACCGTCACCGGCCTGCTCGACAAGCCGGTCAATGTCGATTTGAACAAGATCAAAATCGACGTGCCGCAGATCGACCTGCCGCCGCTGGATTTCGGCCCGCCGCCAAAACAATAGCGATGCCTGTTCGCCGGCAACAACCAACGCAAAAAGCCCGGCTTCCGCAGAAAAAGCCGGGCTTCGTTGCGCGATTTGCCGCAAAATCAGCCGCGCGTACGCGAGCGGATCATGAAGCTGTCGAAGGTGTATTCGGCCACCTGCCACCAAAGATACTGGTCCGAGCGATAGGCCTGCATCGCGTCGATCGACTTCTTGAAGTCGGCATTGTTGGCCGAGATTTCGCTCCACAATTCGTTGGTTGCCTTCAGACAGGCTTCCAGCACTTCATTGGTAAAGGGGCGAAGCTGGGTACCGCTGGCCACCAGACGCTTCAGCGCCGCCGGGTTCTGCATGTCATAGCGCGCCGCCATCCAGGTGTTGGCGTAAGTGGCCGCCGCCGAAACGATCGACTGATAGTTCTTCGGCAGCGAATTCCACTTCTCGAGATTGCAGAACGCATGCACCGTCGGGCCGCCCTCCCAGAAGCCGGGGTAATAGTAATATTTTGCGACCTTCTGGAAGCCGAGCTTCTCGTCGTCATACGGTCCGACCCACTCGGCCGCATCGATCGTGCCTTTTTCAAGCGCGGGATAGATGTCGCCGCCGGCGAGCTGTTGCGGCACCACTCCGACTTTCTGCAGAACCTGGCCTGCGATTCCGCCGATGCGGAATTTCAGGCCGGACAAATCGCCGACCGTCTTGATCTCCTTGCGGAACCAGCCGCCCATCTGCGTACCGGTATTGCCGCAGGGAAAGCCGATCACGCCGTATTTCTTGAAGAACTCGTTGCCGAGCTCCATGCCACCGCCCTGATACCACCAGGAGTTCTGCATGCGCGCATTGAGACCGAACGGGACCGACGCGTAGATCGCAAACGTCGGGTCCTTGCCGACGTAATAATACGACACGGTATGGCTCATCTCGATGGTGCCATTGGAGGTCGCATCGAGCGCCTGTAGGCCGGGCACGATTTCACCGGCGGCGAATACCTGAATCTGAAATTTGTTGTCGGTCATGTCGGCGACGTATTTCGCGAATTCCACCGATCCGCCGAAAAGGGTGTCGAGCGATTTGGGAAAGCTCGACGTCATGCGCCATTTGATCTCAGGCGCGGATTGCGCGATCGCCGGAGAGGCCACTGCCGTCGCAGCGGCACCGGCTGCGGAAACCTTCAAAAAATCACGACGCTTCATTCAGGCATCTCCTTAGAGGACGTTTCCCAGATTTCCCGGAGTTTCTTTTCGGCGATGCTGTATCGGCGTCGTCCGAAGGCGATCTACCCGGACTTAACACGGAAGTGCGCCAGCGAAAACGCAACAAAGGCATGACGGCGTGGATTAAACGAAAGTCGCATGACACGAGACGCGCACGCCCCGCAACAAGCTCAAGCCGCGGCAATGATGCCCTGCAAGCGGTCGCGGACCTTGGCGCCGATCGCGCGATAGATCGCGGCATGCGGGCCATCGGGATCGCTTTCCACCACCGGCGTTCCCGAATCCGATGTGGTGCGAATCGACATGTGCAGGGGAATTTCGCCCAGGAACGGCACGCCCAGCCGCTCGGCCTCATGCCGCGCACCGCCATGGCCGAAAATATCCGATTGCGCTCCGCAATGCGGGCACTGGAAATAGCTCATGTTCTCGACAATGCCGAACACCGGCACGTTGACTTTCGTGAACATTGCAAGCCCGCGCCGCGCGTCGATCAAGGACAGATCCTGCGGCGTCGAAACGATGATCGCGCCCTTCAGCGGCACGTTCTGCGCCAGCGTCAGTTGCGCATCGCCGGTACCCGGCGGCATGTCGACCACCAGAACGTCGAGCGTGCCCCAGACAACCTCGCGCAGCATCTGGGTGATCGCCGACATCACCATGGGCCCGCGCCAGATCATCGCGGTTTCCTCGTCGACCAGAAAGCCGATCGACATGATCGCAAGCCCGAAACGCACGATCGGGATCATTTTCTTCTCGTCACTCACTTTCGGCTTCTCGCGAATGCCGGTCAGGCGCGGCACTGACGGCCCGTAGATGTCGGCATCGAGCAGGCCGACACGCAGGCCGAGGTCGCGCAGGCCAAGCGCGAGGTTGAGCGCAGTGGTCGATTTGCCGACGCCGCCCTTGCCCGACGCCACCGCGATCACGGCAGAAATGCCCGGAATCTCCGATTGCTTCGACATCGGCGAAACCGGACTCCGCCGCGGTCGATGCGACGTCACCGGCTGCACGCCCTGGTCGCGAGCCTGATGATGGTGCTGGCGCGGCTGCGGCGCGTCCGCCTGGCGTTCGGCGGTCAGCGCGACCATTGCGGTCGCGACCCCGGGAATGGCGCGCACCACGGCTTCCGCTTCGGCGCGGGTGCTCTCCCACGCCTTCGCTTCTGCCGCATCGACATTGATCGAGAAAAATACCTTGCTGTCGCTGACCGAAATGGCCGACAACGCGCCGGCATTGGTCAGGGCGACACCACGCGGCGACTTTACCTTGGCCAGACCGTCCAAAACCTGCTGCTTCGTCACGCCCAAACCGGGTCTCCCGAAAGTTCACATCTGGCCGTCACAGATAATGCGATCCGGCGCAAAATAAAACCCGCGCTGGTGTGCATCAGGCCCGCTGCGTCAGACCCTCCTTGGCGGTGTCGTAATTGAGCTCGATCACCACGCCATTGGGATCGGTGACGAAAATCTGCCAGACGTCGACGCCCGGAACCTCGCGGACGTCGAACGGCAGGCTCATGGATTGCAGTCGCTCTTTCATGCCGCAGAAGCCGCGGCTGGCAAAGGCGATGTGGTGGACAACGCCGGAATCGGGCTTCTGTTGCTCGCTGGTCTGCGAAATGTCCACCAAATGAACCACCGGCTGGCCCTCACTGTACATCCAGGCGCCGGGAAACCTGAAGTTCGGGCGGTCGCCTTGTTTGAGCTCCAGCACCTCCTCGTAGAACCGCACGGTTTCGCCGAGTTTTTTGGTCCGAATGTTGAAATGGTCCAGTAAGCCCACGCTCATCGGTTGCTCCCTGATATGGCCTGGCTTTGCCTTGATGACGCTCTCGCCATTCTAGCACCAAAGCCAGTCGGCTCGCCAAACGAAGCCGTTGCCCTTCATGCGCCAGGGTTTATTCTGCGCATTCCACTTCTGTCGGCGAAACCTATCCTGAGCACCGAACGGCCACCGCCTTCATCTTCAGCATGCCCTCCGGCCAGTACTAGCGCCGGCAAAGACCCCAAGGTCGTAACATGGCTAAAGTCGCTTTTCTCGGTCTTGGCGTCATGGGCTTTCCCATGGCAGGACATTTGATGAAAAAAGGTGGCCATGAGGTCACGGTCTACAATCGGACGGCGGCCAAGGCGAAGCAATGGACCGATAAATTCGGCGGACACGCCCAGCCGACGCCAAAGGCCGCAGCCGAAGGCCAGGATTTCGTGATGTGCTGCGTCGGCAATGACCACGACCTGCGCTCGGTGACAACAGGCGCCGACGGCGCCTTCTGCGGCATCAAGAAGGGCGCGACCTTTGTCGATCACACCACGGCGTCGGCCGAGATCGCCCGCGAGCTCGATGCGGAAGCAGCCAAGCGCGGCTTCAAATTCGTCGACGCGCCGGTGTCAGGCGGCCAGGCCGGCGCAGAGAATGGCGTGCTGACGGTCATGTGCGGCGGCAGTCAGGACGCCTATGCGGGCGCCGAGCCCGTGATCGCAGCCTATGCCAGGATGTGCAAGTTGCTCGGACCGGCCGGCTCCGGGCAGCTCACCAAAATGGTCAACCAGATCTGCATTGCGGGCCTGGTCGAAGGTCTTTCCGAAGGCATTCATTTCGCCAAGAAAGCCGGCCTCGACATCCAGGCGGTGATCGATACCATTTCCAAGGGCGCGGCGCAGTCCTGGCAGATGGAGAACCGCTACAAGACCATGAACGAGGGAAAATTCGATTTCGGTTTTGCGGTCGAATGGATGCGCAAGGACCTTTCGATTTGCCTCGCCGAAGCACGCCGCAACGGCGCCAACCTGCCGATCACGGCCCTGGTCGACCAGTTCTATGCCGAGGTTGAGAAGATGGGCGGCAAGCGCTGGGATACGTCGAGCCTGCTGGCTCGACTGCAGCGCTGATCGGGAGAGGGCAATGGCCGATTCCTCCGATCGGGTTCCAATCGAGCCGCAAAGCATCATCACACCGCTGTCGCGCGCCGCGGTGTTTCTGGTTTTGTCGATCGGCAGCACGCCGGAGGCGATCCACCGGGTGCGCGGCGTGATCGCCGATATTGGCGGACTGGTGCGGACGGTCGGGTTCAGGGATTTGCAAGGCCGCCTCTCCTGCAACGTGGCGATTGGAAGCGCGGCCTGGGATCGACTGGGCCAATCGCGCCGTCCCGCGCAACTGCGGCCGTTTGCCGAAATCCGGGGACCCGTGCATACCGCGGTGGCAACGCCGGGGGATTTGCTGTTCCACATACGGGCCGATCGCGCCGACATGTGCTTTGAACTCGAGCGGCTGATTCTCGAGACCTTGGGAGATGCCGTGACGGTCGCCGACGAAGTCGAGGGCTTTCGATACTTCGATTCCCGGGACCTTCTTGGCTTTGTCGACGGCACCGAAAATCCCACCGGCACCAGTCTGGTGCAATCGACCCTGATCCAGTCGGAGGACCCGCCATTTGAGGGCGGCAGCTACGTCGTCGTGCAAAAATACCTCCACAAGCTCGACAAGTGGCAGGGCCTGGACACCGCGACGCAAGAAAGCATCATCGGGCGCACCAAAGCGGATAACGTCGAACTGGAGGACGTGGCCGGACGGGAGTCGCACAAGCAACTCACGACGATCGTCGACGCGGAAGGCGTCGAGCACGACATCCTGCGTGACAACATGCCGTTCGGAAGTCCCGGTCGCGGGGAGTTTGGAACATATTTTATCGGTTACACGAGAAATCTGTGGGTCATTGAAAAAATGCTGGAGAACATGTTCAAAGGCATCTCCGCAAGCCGCCACGATCGAATACTGGATTTCTCGACGCCGATGACCGGCACGACGTTCTTCGCGCCCTCCTATTCGATGCTCCGGGATCTCGGCTGACCGAGACGCGCCTGACTTTTTGGCGGGGGGCTCAAAACGTTAATTTAACGGCGCGTTAACGAGTTTCTCTCGCTCTTTAAGGTCCCTCTTAATGATTTGGAGCGACAGATAGACAATGCA
Source organism: Pseudomonadota bacterium (assembly GCA_018971625.1). GTDB lineage: Bacteria > Pseudomonadota > Alphaproteobacteria > Rhizobiales > Xanthobacteraceae > Bradyrhizobium. Next base: position 7,303 of record JAGXAJ010000037.1, on the reverse strand, counting down.
AAACCCGCGCGGTTCGCGGGCAGGATTTGTGTTGTTTATGAGTAAATCCGCCGATAAGCCCGAAGTTGTCCAGCTTCCGGCTGAAGCGCCGATGGGGACGCCGGTCAACACCCGACGGGTCGCTGCCCAGCGGGTGCGCGAAGCTCGCGACCGGTTAACGTCGACCAGCGGAACCCGCCCCGCCTTCGATCGCGAACTGCTCCGGCAATATGCCCAGACCCGCATCTCGGCCTCCTATGTCGTGATGCTGCTGGTCGTGGCAACCGGCCTCTTGTTCGGGTTCTGGATGCAGCCAATTTCAGCCGCGGCGTGGACCTTCGGCATGCTCTGCATTCACGCCGTCATCATGCGTAATTGCAGTCGCTTCCTCGCCGAACCGGCCTCGCTGACCGCGACCCGCAAATGGCGGACGCGTTTTGTGCTGCTCGACCTTCTGTACGGCCTGTCCTGGACCGTCATCCTGATCCATCCGACCAGCCCGGACATGACATCGCACACCTTGATGATGTTCCTGATGCTGCTGGTGATCGCAGTATCGAGCATGCTGGCGGCAAATTTACCCATTGCGGCCCTTGTCGCCACCGCGCCGGTCACGACAGCGATCGCGGTCAACTTCGCGCTCAGCCACACCATCGACAATTACGTGCTGGCGCTGCTGGCGCTCGCCGCGGAAGGTTACTTCGCGCTGTTGGCCCGTAGGCTGCATTCGACCACGCTCGACACGCTGCAGGCGCGCGCCGAAAAGGATGCGCTGATCGGTGAACTCGAACAGGCCAAGGCGATTTCGGATGAAGCGCGCCATCGCGCCGAATCCGCCAACATCGCCAAATCGCGCTTCCTGGCGCAGATGAGTCACGAATTGCGCACGCCGCTCAACGCGATCCTCGGATTTTCCGAAGTGATGAAGAGCGAAATCTTCGGCGAGCATGTGGTGCCGATCTACAAGGAATATTCAGCCGATATTCACAATTCCGGCGTTCATCTGCTCAACCTGATCAACGAAATCCTCGATCTGTCGCGGATCGAGGCCGGCCGGTACGAACTCAACGAAGAGGCGGTGTCACTGGTGCACGTTGTCTCCGATTGTCACCATCTGTTGAAGCTGCGCGCCTCGAACCGCCACATCACCATCCACGAGGTGTTCGAACACGGCATGCCCAGGATCTGGGGCGACGAGCGTGCGACGCGCCAGATCGTGCTCAATCTGTTGTCGAACTCGATCAAGTTCACGCCGCAAGGCGGCGAGATCTGGCTGAAGGTGGGATGGACCGCCTCTGGCGGCCAATATCTCAGCGTCAAGGATACAGGCTCCGGCATCGCAGCGGACGAGATTCCGATCGTGCTGGCCTCGTTCGGCCAAGGCTCCAACTCGATCAAATCCGCCGAACAAGGCGCAGGGCTGGGCCTGCCGATCGCCAAAAGCCTGATCGACATGCATGGCGGAACCTTCACGCTGAAGTCGAAGCTTCGCGTCGGCACCGAGGTGATCGTCACCTTCCCGCCGGAGCGGGTGATGTCGGCGCTGGCTCCGATGGCAGAGGAACCCTCGCCGCCACTGCAACCGGAACCCACCGACGAGAAGCGGCGCGCCCGCAACAAGCCGATCATGAGTGCCGGCACCGGATTAGGAACATGACTTCGGGCGCTTGTACAAGCGACCAAATACGTTTCAAACTTCATCAATGAGCAAAGACACACCGTGCATCGCAGTCTGTATGATCGACCCCAAGACCAGCCTCTGCTTCGGTTGCGGCCGTACGCTTCCGGAGATCGCGCGCTGGCACCGCATGGACACCGCGGAACGACGCGCGGTGATGGCGCTGTTGCCGGCGCGCATGGCCGAGGCCAACCTTGTACCCCCCGCGGCGGCGGACGCCTCGAACGCGGGCTGAACGGCCGAACCCTTTGCACGGGAGGGCAGCCATGAGCCGCATCCTGCTCGTATTGCTGATGCTGGCCGCAACCGCCGGCGCCGTGGTCGCCTATGGAGATCCGCAGCGGATCGCGCATGCCGGCGACACCGTGTCCGACCTGTTGCGCAAACGGGCCAAGCACCCCGCGAAGCGCGCGGTTAAGGTTCAGCGCGGGCAGAGCGGCGAATTCGCGCTGCTGGCCAAGATCAACGGCGTCAACGCGCCGATGGTGATCGACACCGGCGCGACCTCGGTGGTCTTGACTTATGAGACCGCGAAGGCCGCCGGCCTGCCGCTGGAACTGTTGGACTATGATGTCGACGTCGAGACTGCCGGTGGACACACCAAGGCGGCGCGGCTGACGCTCAATCGTCTGGCGATCGGCCAGCTGGTCGAACGCTCCGTGCCGGCGCTGGTGGTGCCGCGCGGCCAGATGAAGACCAATCTGCTCGGCATGAGCTTTCTGGACCGGCTGGAAAGCTGGGAAGTCCATGCCGACCGCCTGATTCTGCACGGCTATCCGTAGAGCCTTATCGATTCTGATTGAATCAGAACCGGGCTCCAGCTTTTTGTTTTGACGCGTTTTCTTTACGCGAACCGGATGCCATTTCGCTCGAAAACGCTATAGCTGAAGCGATCACGCCGCGATCGGCGCCACCGCGCGATCGCCGACCAATGCGATCGCCTCGCGGAGAACATTCACGCCGGCGCCCGGCTTGACTCCGTTTTCGGCAAGATGCCTGCGGAATGCTCGCGCACCCGGCACGCCATGAAACGCGCCGACGAAATGCCGCGTGATCGAATGTAGCCGCACGCCGCGCATGAGCTCACGTTCGATATAGGGCATCATCGCCGCGAACACCTCCTTCATCGCGGCATAGGGCGCAATCTCGCCGAACAGTTCCGAATCTACGGCAAGCAACCGCCAGGGGTCCTGATAGGCCGCGCGGCCGAGCATGACGCCATCGACCCGAGCAAGATGCACCCTCGCCGCCTCGAGGCTCGCAATGCCGCCATTAATGATGATGAGCACATTGGGCAGAGCCGCCTTCAACCGGTACACCCTGTCATAGTCGAGCGGCGGAATGTCGCGATTTTCCTTTGGCGACAATCCGTTGAGCCAGGCCTTGCGCGCGTGCACCACGAGCGCGTCGGCGCCGGCGGCGACGACGTTGCGCGCCAGCATATCAAGCGCCACTTCCGGATCCTGGTCGTCAATGCCGATCCGGCATTTCACGGTAACGGGTATATGCACCGCGCGCTTCATCGCGGCTACGCCTTCGGCGACGAGCAGCGGCTCCGCCATCAGGCAGGCGCCGAAGCAGCCATCCTTGACCCGGTCCGACGGGCAACCGACATTGAGATTGATTTCGTCGTATCCAAAATCCTCGCCGATCTTCGCCGCGGCCGCGAGGTCGCAAGGATTGGAGCCGCCCAGTTGCAGCGCGACCGGATGTTCGCTGGCATCGAAACCAAGCAGCCGCTGCCGGTCACCGTGCAGGATGGCGCCGGTCGTCAGCATCTCCGTGTAAAGCCGCGCCCGCCGCGTCATCAGGCGATGAAACACGCGGCAATGCCGATCGGTCCAATCCATCATAGGCGCCACGGCAAATCTATGTAATTGATTTAGCTGCATTTTTTCGAGTACATTCAGATCATTAGGTCGCGTCGTGTGCACTCCATTTTACGCCATGACGCGACGCGTTTTCCTGGTTTTCGACGCCTCAGTGCACACGGAGCGCACACGCCGTGGCTACTTTTAGCAGATTAAAGTCAGGTTCGTGGCGGCCGCCGCAACAGCAAATCCCTGTCGATCGCATCATTCGCTTCGCTGTTGCAATCGCAATGCGACAAGCTGAGATTGTCCGCATTGAATGGCGTGATTGGGATGCTTCAAATCGCATGCTGCTCATTCGCGATCGAAAAGATCCACGAAGAAGGGCAACGATCAACGAATTCCGTTGCTAGACGTTTCCGGGTACGATGCGATGACGATTATTGAAAAACAAGGTCGATATTCGGACGGTCGTGAAGGTCGGATATTTCCCTACAACGGGAGGTCGATCGGCGCGGCGTTTCGCCGTCAATGCAATGACCTGAAAACCGGGGATCTGCATTTCCACGACCTTCGTCACGAAGGGACAAGTCGACTGTTAGAGGCGGGCTTTTCGATCGAACAGGTCGCCCTGGTTACCGGGCACAAGGATTGGAAGATGCTCCGGCGATATACTCACATCAAACCGGAGACGCTCCACACCATACGCGGCTCCAAGGCGGCGTGAGCGTTTGGACAACATGCCCTTTCGGCGGGATGGATCGGCAGACGTTCGCGACCGGGAACTTCAACGAGCAAGGCCTGATGGTCTGATCAATATTCCCGCGCCAGATACGCCGGTAAGCTCAACAAGCGTGGATGAAGGACCGACTCCTGGCTATCCACGGCGTGCTACGCTGGCGGCCGGCCAGGCCAAGGGCCTGCATCTGATCGAGGTCGGGTGGGTCAGCATTATAATGTTCCTTTCCTTCATCGCAGGGCTCCAGGGCGTTGCCAAGGGCGATCCTGATGCTTCTTGCAAACCCAATCGCTATTCGTCGCATCGCGAGCAAATCAAGGGAGTTCCTGCTGCGCTTGATCGCAGCCGTTCCCTATAAGATCCATACGGTGCTCACCGACAACGGCATCCAGTTCACGACCCCCAGCGCCGGAGGTTCGGCTGTACCTTTGATCAAAGAGGTCATGGCAAACGGCGAACTCTTCTGGGCCCACGCCTTACTCGCCTGTGCAAAGAATGACATCGATCATCGTACCACCAAAGTGAAGCACCCGTGGACCAACGGTCAGGTCGAGCGAATGAACCGAACCATACGAGTTCATTTGCAAAGCCTGGGCTTCCAGCCCTGAATGCTTCTCTGTCAATCCGCTCCAGCAAATGCCGGGACTAAACATTTAGACCAGTTGCCAGTGCGTGCGGTACCGCCAGATCAGCAGGTAGTACGCTGCTTGGGCCACGAGCGTGACGACGAATGCGACAGCATACCCGACCCACACGCCATCGAGCCCGAGCCGCCGCGACAGGACGTAAGCAGCAGGAAGCTGAATGGCCCAGATGGCCGCTACCGACACGGCGGTCGGCACCAGCACGTCACCGCTCGATCGCATCACGCCGGCTAGAACCCCGGCAACGCCCACGAGCAGATGGCTCCAGAGCGTGACCACCAATGCATGATGCGCAATGGATCGTGGTCCGGGAACGCCGGTGAACACCGAGAGAATGTTCCCGGAGAAAAGATAGACCGCACCGATCACGAGCGCGCCCGCCATGATCGCGAGCAACACTCCGATCCGGGCGACGGCGCCCAGTCGATCCGATTGGCGCGCGCCGATAGCCTGCGCGCCGAAGACGGAAGCCGCAACGGCGGCGGCCCGCGCCGGGGCCTGCACATAGCTGATCACCTGATTGAAGATCCCGTAGGCGGCCGTCGCATCGGACCCGAACGTGTTCACCAGGGAAACTACGACGACCTCCGATAACGCGACCAGCGCCACTTGCACACCCGCTGGGATCCCAATCCCGAGAAGCCTTACCGCAATCGTAGCATCGAAGCGCAATGCGGCGACGAATGCACGGTCCGGCGCAAACGGATGGCCGCAGCGCTTCAACCACAATAAGAGAGCCGCAAGTGTCACCCCAGAGGCCGCCAAGTTCCCATATGGCGCGCTTCGCACACCCATGCGAGGCAAGCCGAACCAACCTTGAATCAGAGCTGGCGTGAGAACGAACCCGAGCGCGATCCACAAGATCATCGCCCATAGTGGCGTCAGGGCGTCACCGGTCCCCCGCAACAAGACCAAGTAGGCGAAGAGGATTACGAGCAACGGCAACGCAATAAAGGTCGCCTGTGAATATCCCGTCGCCATCACCAGAATGTCCGGTGGGCTGCCGATCAGAACGAGGATGTCAGCTGCCGTCGCGTATCCGGCGGCCGCGACCCCAACGCTGAGCGTTCCGCCGATGCACAACGTCGTCCCGACCACGGCCCTGACGCCGGCCGTATCGCCCGCACCGTGGGCTTGTCCGACCAGTACGACGCCGCCACTGAAGAGACCGAGCAAAAACGACGTCAGGAGGAAAAAAATCGGGAAGAACGTTGAGGCTGCCGCAAGCGCGGGCGCGCCAATGAGGCGTCCAAGATACGCGATCGTCACTGTGTTCGAAATCAGCTGCAGCGCCACGCCCAGCGTCTGGGGCACGAGGAACTGCAGCATCGCCCGCCAGAGCGCGCTTTCGTCGCGAGGAACGACGGCATTGCTGATGGTACCCGCTGTCGTTCTCATCGGCGAAGGCCCTCGTCGACGGCAAGCGCCAATGAGCTCAGATTCTCTTCTTCCATGATCGAGTAATGGTCGCCCGGAAGGATGACGATTCGCTCCGACGGGCCGGGTAGAGTGCGCGGCCCTCCATCCTTGCCGTTCAAGCCAGATAGGGTTTGTTCGGCGCGAATTTCAAAGCACGAGACCGAACAGCGCGTGGGCTGGTAATGGCCCATAGCCGAAACATTGGCCCGATAGAGTTGGAAGACAGCGCTCGGCCCGCCGAGCGCGGCAAGAGACTCAAGCTGCAGGAGATCCGTCGACCCAAGCAGATCCCCTGCTAAGGCCGACCCGTCGGATGTCGTGGCGGCGGGAGGACCAAGGGACGATTCCTCTTCTTCCATGCTGCCATGAGGTTTGTTTGGCGGCCAAGTCTCCTGCCGCGATGATACGTAGGCCTCGATCAGAACGAGTCGCCTCACCGGCAACCCGTTCGCAAGCATCTGCTGCGCCATCTCGTATGCGATGACGCCGCCGAAGGACCAGCCGACGAGCGACCACTCCACATGCGTGTCCGGCGCAATGAGCTCACGCATGCAGTACGCCGCGATGTCTTCGATGCGCACGAGAGGCACTTCTCCGGCCGCGCACCCAGGAATCGTGCACGTGAATGTGTCTGCCGTGGTCGCAAGTTTGTTAGCCAAGCGTCGGTAAATAAGTCCCGAACCGAGAGCGGTGGGCAGGAAGCAGACCGCATGACCCTCACCGTGGCTGCGTCGCAAGGCTACGCGGCGGCTCGTGGTGGCACTTGTTCCGGCGTGGTGCTCAAGGACCGCCGCAACGGACGGGCGTGCAAACAGCACTCTTACCGGCAGCTTGCGTCCGAGTGCGGTGCTGATCCGGGAGCAGAGTGCGACGGCGCGAATCGAGTCCCCGCCGAGTTCGAAGAAGTTGTCATGGATGCCGACGCGCGCGTGGCCGAGCACCTCGGCAAAGAGGCCGGCAAGGGTGGTTTCGAGCGCGTTGCGCGGTGCCACGTAATCGCCGCTGGCGCGTCCGTCCGGCGCTGGCAGCGCCT
>JAGXAJ010000110.1 GCA_018971625.1 Pseudomonadota bacterium | reverse complement strand
CCACGCTCCACCAAATGGCAGCTTGCGCACCATCGTTTTGCAATTTCTTTGCCGTGATCCGCATCCGCCGCGGCAGATGACGTGATGATCGCGATTAGGCAACAGCCGGCGAACAGAAATCGGACCAGCATGACGTAGGGCTCCGAAGGATTCTGATGTTGACTAAAAAACGGCCGTCTCGGTCCCTTGTTCACCGGGCTCGTCAGCGCCGCCGCCCCGTACTGAGTGCCGAATTTTCCCGAAAGATCATGCTCAATCATAGGCCTGGGAGCGCAATCTCGACCCTTCATACTTCAGGATGACGCCGAACGGAGCGCAGACCGGAAGCGAGCGAGCGACAACGCCAGAAATAGGGCGCCGATACCGCCGATGGCCAGAAATTGCGGCCAGACCACGTCGAGGCCCGCGCCGCGATAGAGGATGGCCTGAGCGAAGGCGACGAAGTGGGTCGATGGCGAAGCCTGCATCACGGTCGCGAGCCAGGGCGGCATACTTTCCAGGGGTGTAGCACTCCCAGACAATACGTTCATGGGAACAGCGACCAGCATATAGAGCAGACCGAGCTGTGGCATCGATCGTGCGATCGTTCCAAGGAAAAGCCCGACTGCCGTTGCGAAGAACAGATAAAGGGCTGTGCCGGACAAGAAGAGAGGGATAGATCCAGTAATCGGAATCTTCAGGAGCATGCGGACAACGAGATAAAGTGATAGACTGACCGCCACCGCAATGACGGACACGTTCGCCCAGATCTTGGACATCGCGATCTCGAACGGGGTGACGGGCATGACCATGAGGTGGTCCATGGTGCCATGTTCCAGCTCTCTCACGAGCGCCGCGCCGGCAAGGATGATCGCGAGAATGTTGATGCTACCAATGATACCCATGACACTAGTGAACCACGCAGTAGTCACATTGGGATTGAACGCGATCCGAATCGCCAGATTGACGGGTGACAACGGTGTCGACTCGTTACGGGAGATGAACTGGGCGATCTCCGTGTTGATGATCTGTTGCGCGTCGCCGGATCCCAATCCAGCCTGAACCATGGCCGTTGCGTCGACATTGACTTGAAGGCCGGGTTGGCGTCCGGCGAGTACGTCGCGCTGGAAGTTCGGTGGTATGTCGATGACGAATGTGTATTGGCCATCATTCATCAGGTGTTCGATGTCGGATTGGGCAATCAGGACCGGCGGCTTGAATAAGGGCATGATAAATGCATGCGTAATTCGTCTGGAAAGCTCCGAATGATCCTCATCCACCACTGCGATTGATGCATGGTAGAGTTCCTGGGAGTTACTTTGCGCTTGGCTGATCACGGCAAGCGAGAAGGAGTAGATCGCAAAGCCAAGCAGCACCCAGTCGCTGAAGAAGCTGCGAAGCTCCTTCGTTCCAAGCCAGAATATGTTTGAGAGTGAGCGCATTGCGTACTACTTCTCCTGTTTGCGGAGCAACAGAAGACTCGCCAAGGTTAGAATCGGAATGAATGCGATAAGCATGGCGATACTCGTCCAGAGATCCTGAAATCCGAGGCCCTTGGTGAAGGTGCCAACGGCGATCGGTCGAAAGTAGCTCATAGGAAAGCAGCGGCCGATTATTTGGGCGGTCCCGGACAGCGATGACACGGGAGTCATCATCCCGGAAAATTGCTGCGCCGGAAGGATCGTCAGAATGGCGGTGCCGAACAGCGCGGCAATTTGCGTACTGCAAAATGATGAAATGAGCATTCCATAGCCGGTGGTGGTGAAGACAAAGATGATGGTGCCGGCGAGAAGTGCCAAGAAACTGCCCTTCAGCGGCACCTGGAAGAGCACAACGGCCATAACAAACAGGATGACGAAATTGCTCAAGGCGACTACGACGTAGGGTAACTGCTTGCCGAAAAGGAATTCCAGCCGGGTGACCGGCGTGACATAGAGATTGGTAATGGAGCCGAGTTCCCTTTCCCGAACAACCGCGAGGGCCATCAGGATTGCGGGAAACAGCGCCAGCATCATTGCAATCGTCGAAGGCACCATCGCATAAATGCTGTCGAAATCCTGATTGTACTTGAACCTGATTTCAATTTCGGCGGGAAGTGCGACCGCCGGCTGCGTTGTCTTTATGACGGGGTCAGCCAGATAGAGCTGATGCATGCCTTGCAGGTAGCCGCGGATGGTTTCGGCTCGGAACGGCATGGCGCCGTCGATCCACGCCGATACCCAGGCTGGACGCCCTCGTTTGATGTCTATGCCGAAGTTCGGCGGGACTTCGATGCTGACGTCGATGCTGCCGTCCTTCAGGCGGCGCTCGAGATCTGCGTAATCTTTAAGAGAAGGCTTCTCGACGAAGTAGGTCGAACCTCTCAGTTCCTCCAGATACGCGCGGCTCTCGGGCGTTTGATCGCGATCAAGAACGGCAAAGGTCAAATTGTTCACGTCGGTCGAGATGCCCAGGCCAAAAACGACCATGAGCAGCGTCGTGCCGAACAACGCGAACATCAGCCTGATGGGATCGCGCATAAGTTCCAGGCCCTCGCGGATGGCGTATGCGAACATCCGTTGAAAGCTGAAAAAAGCGGCTTGGGCGGGCCGGCAGGCAGCTTGATCGTGCTCGAGGCCAGCGACTTGCGTCTGGTTCAATATGGCCGGCGAGACCGCGCCCGGCTTCTCCTGCTCGAGGAAGCTGATGAAGGCATCCTCCAGGTTCTTGGCGGCTTTGGCTTTGATCAATTCGGCGGGAGTGTCCGTGGCAAGAACGCGTCCTTCATGCATCAGCGCGAGCCGGTCGCAGCGCGAGGCCTCGTTCATGAAGTGCGTCGATACGAAGATGGTCATGCCCTGGTTGCGCGATAGGTCAATCAGCAGCTCCCAGAACTGGTCGCGGGCTAGCGGGTCGACCCCGGAGGTCGGTTCGTCCAGGATGAGTAGATCCGGCCTGTGAACAATGGCAACCGCAAGCGACAGCCGCTGCCTGATGCCGAGTGGCAGCGTGGAGGCAAGGCTGTCCAGATAACCGGCGAGGTCGCACTTGTCGACCAGCTCAGCGATCCGTTCTTCGGCAAATTTCGGTGGTAAATGGAACAGCCGGGCATGCAAAGTGAGGTTCTGGCGGACCGTCAGCTCGCTATAGAGCGAGAAGGATTGAGACATATAGCCTACACGACGGCGAGCCTCGAGATCGCCGGCCTCCAGCCGCTCGCCAAAAATCAGCGCCTCGCCTTCGGTGGATGGCAGGAGCCCGGTGAGCATCTTCATGGTCGTCGTCTTGCCCGATCCGTTCGACCCGACGAATCCGAAGATTTCTCCGTGGCAGATTGTAAAGCTCACGCGGTCGACCGCGGTGAAGTCACCGAAACGGCAGGTCAGCTTGCTGGCGACGATGACGGGTGGGGCATTGCCGATGGGCGGCAGACAATTCATCTTCGCGGCGATGGAACGCTTTCGCTGCGGCAACAAGGCGACGAAGGCATCTTCGATCGATTTGGTGTCGGTTTTCTGTTTCAGATCGGAGGGCGCGCCCACCGCCAGAATATTGCCATCATTCATGGCAATGAGCCAATCAAAATGCTCTGCCTCCTCCATATAGGCTGTGGCAACGACTACGCTCATTCCGGACCGGCGTGCACGCAGGCGATCGATCAGATCCCAGAACTGGCGGCGCGACAGGGGATCGACGCCGGTGGTCGGCTCATCGAGGATCAAGACGTCCGGATCATGGATAAGCGAACAGCAGAGGCCGAGCTTCTGCCGCATTCCCCCGGAGAGTTTTTTGGCCGGTCGGTCGGCGAAGTGAGCAAGCCCTGTACTTTTCAAAAGCTCCCTGATACGCCACTCGCGTTCCTCGCGAGATTGGCCGAATAGTCTGGCAAAAAACTCAATGTTTTCCATTACGCTGAGGTCAGGATAGAGGTTTTTGCCAAGCCCCTGCGGCATATAGGCGATGCGCGGGCATATCAAGGCGCGGGCCGCAGCACTAGAAATATCGGAATCAAGGACAAGAACACCGCCTTCCTGAATCTCACGTGCGCCAGCTAAAATTGCGAGCAGCGATGATTTGCCGACGCCGTCGGGACCGATCAGGCCAACAAGTCGGCTAGCGGGAATCTCGGTTGATACGTCATCGAGTGCCGTTACGGATCCGTAACGATGCGAGAGGTTTCTGATGACTGCGACCAGATTGTCGCCGCCGTTCATGGAGCGGCCTCCAGTTTTTTCGGCCATGCGATCGCGGGATTCCAACGTACATAAGCGACTCCGGGTAACCCGCTTCGGATCGCGTCGGTATGCGCAAGCAGCCGCTGCTGGTCGATCCGCACCCGGATTCGAAACATCAGCTTGTCGCGCTCGCTTTGGGTCTCCACGGCCTTCGGCGTAAATTGCGATTCATTTGCAGCAAAGGAGACCTTTGCAGGGATCGGATGATCAGGGTAGGCGTCGAGCACGATGCGCGCATCGGCACCGACCTTGACCTTGCCTGCTTCCTCGGTCGGCAAATAGATGTCCATGTAGACATAGGAGAAGTCCAGCATGGTGAAGACCTTGCCGCCGGCGGGAAGAACTTCGCCGATGTTGCTGAGGCGATATTGGATCCGGCCGCTTTTCGGGGCCCACAGGGTGTTGTCCGCTATCTCCACCCTGTAAAAGCCGGTGTCATGCTGAGCTGCGTCCAGCGCATGTTGCGCTTCGAAAACCTTTGCCTTTGCGGCAGCAAGGCCGGCATTGGTGCCATCGAGCTGTTGCTGCCGCTGATCCAGCAATTCCTTGGTTGCCCAGCCGTTTTTTATCAGATATCGGGTCCGCTCGATCTCTTGCTCGGCGAGGGTCTGCTGGGTCTGTTGCTGGACTAGGTTGGCCTGAGCTTCGTCGATGGATTTCTGTGCTTGCCGCTCCTGCGCTTCCGACTTCGAAAGAGACTGTTGAATGTCCTTTGTGTCCATCCGGGCGACGATTTGTCCCGGAGAGACCAAATCACCAATGTCGGCTAATAGCTCCGAAACACGTCCTGCGTACTTGGTGTCGATATCAACTTCGTCCGCTTCAATGCGGCTATTGCCGTAGCTGATCCCAACAGGAAGCGGGGGATGCATCTGCTTCCAGACGTAGTATCCGGCGCCGCCAGCGGCGATGAGGACAACGAGGAGGGCGGCTGCAATCCGACGAGAGAGCCGTCTTTTTTTCCGGACAGGCACCGGAAGATGCAGAGGCTCTTGTGGAACGAGCGGAGGCGCCTCACCTTTGATGAACTGACCTTGAATTGGCATAGTGACCTTTGACTTCCATCAGCGAAGCCAATTGGCACTCTTCCAAAATGGTGCCGTTGACTTAGCTCAATTTGGAGGCCTGCCTCGAGGACCGTCCCATTCAATTGTCGGTTACCAGGCCGGCATGCAGCCCAGAGACCGCCGGTGCAGCGGCTTGGAGACGGCTTCGCGCGCCAGCCACCGGGAGTGAACCGCCCCGGGTTTGCCGGAGGCTCCAATTCCTGAGAGGATGGAGCCATGACGGGCAAGACGGCAAACAAGTTTTCACCCGAGGTGCGTGCACGAGCGGTCCGGATGGTTCTGGATCATGCGATCGAGCACCCCTCCCGATGGGCAGCAATGACGTCGATTGCGGGGAAGATCGGCTGCACGCCGCAGACGCTGCATGACTGGGTCAGAAGGCGGAAGTCGACAGCGGGCAACGGGCCGGCATCTCGACGACATGGCCGAGAAGCTGAAGGCTCTGGAACGGGAGACCGCGAGCTTCGGCAGGCCAACGAGATCCTACGCAAGGCAAGCGCTTATTTTGCGACGGCGGAGCTCGACCGCCGGTCCAAGCCATGATCGCCTTTATCGACGATCATCGTGGGGCGCATGGGGTCGAGCCGATCTGCAAGGTCTTGCCGATCGCCCTCGACCTACCATGCCCATGTGGCCAAGCGGCGCGATCCCGCCAAGCTGTCGGCGCCCGCCAGGCAGGATGCCTGCCTGAAGATCGAGGTCTGGCGGGTGTTCGATCAGAACTTCTCCGTCTACGGCGTGCGCAAGGTCTGGCGGATCAAAAAAGCAGGCAGCTTAAAACGGGTTTAGGAAAATCAACGCTTTAGCCACAAATTCGATAAGCTACCAATTGGCTCCGACGTCGACAAGACATCGTGATTGGCCACCTTATGAGTGTTTGATCGATGTCAAAGCTGGATGCTATCGCCAGCCTAGTTTTCTTTTGCATCATTCGTCCGCTTGGCAAAGGAAAAGGTCATGAAGGCGTTCGTCTTTAATGGTCCGGGCAAGAAGGCCGTCGAGGAACGGCCGAAACCAGAAATCTCGGCTCCGACCGACGCGGTCGTCAAGCTTCTGAAAACGACGATCTGCGGGACCGATCTGCACATCCTGAAGGGTGACGTTCCGACTTGTACGCCCGGCCGCATTCTTGGCCATGAGGGCGTCGGTGTTGTCGACAAGGTCGGCAATGCAGTCACCGCATTCAAGCCAGGCGATCATGTCATCATCTCTTGTATCTCTTCGTGCGGGACTTGCGAGTATTGCCGGCGCGGGATGTATTCCCATTGCATCAACGGCGGCTGGATTCTGGGTAATCGGATCGACGGGACGCAGGCGGAATTCGTCCGAACTCCATTTGCCGATACAAGCCTTTATCACGCGCCGGCAGGAGCAGAGGAAGATGCACTTGTGATGCTGAGCGACATTCTTCCCACCGGATTCGAATGTGGCGTGCTGAACGGCAAGGTCCAGCCTGGATCGACAGTGGCGATCGTCGGCGCGGGTCCGATTGGATTGGCCGCGCTTCTGACGGCTCAGTTCTACGCGCCGGCCGAGATCATCATGATCGACCTGGACGACAACCGGCTAGAGATGTCCACCCGCTTCGGTGCCACGGCCGTCGTCAACAACAAGGATGGCAACGCGGTCGAGAAGGTCATGAAGATGACCGGCGGCCGTGGCGTCGATACGGCGATCGAGGCTGTCGGCGTGCCGGCAAGCTTCATCACCTGCGAGGATATTGTTGCACCGGGCGGCGTGATCGCCAATGTCGGAGTCCACGGTGTGAAGGCCGATCTGCACCTGGAGCGCCTCTGGGACCGAAACATCTCGATCACGACCAGGCTCGTCGACACTTCGACCACACCGATGTTGCTCAAGACGGTTCAATCTCGCAGGATCGACGCGAAGAAGCTCATCACCCATCGCTTCAAGTTCGACCAGGTGCTTGACGCCTATGAGACGTTTGGTGCTGCCGCCAACACCCATGCGCTGAAAGTTCTGATCGAATTCTAGGAAGCAGCATTGTTGCCGGCCTAATTCAATGCAGCGCCAGAAAAATTGCGATTATTGATGCTCCAATCTGGTAGGAGAATATGGTAGCGACGGACGGTTCCGAGTTCGCGGGACGCGCGATCAAGCATGGCGTTAATCTCGCAAAGGCTCTCGGCGCGAAACTGACCGCAGTGACGATGTCGGAACCATTTCACTGGTTTGACGCCAATATGGTGGAGGGTGCCGAAACGGCATACCTTGATGGGGCGAACCAAGCAGCCGGAATGGCGCTCGGCGTCGTTGTCGAAGCGGCAAGGGAAGCGGGCCTGCCCTGCGAAACGGTACACATCAAGGGGGCGCATCCCTATGAGGCGATCATCGGGACAGCGCGCGAAAGGAAGTGCGACCTGATCGTGATGGCGTCGCACGGACGACGTGGTCTCTCGGCGGTCGTTCTCGGCAGCGAAACCGTAAAGGTGCTCACGCATTCCACCATCCGGTTCTGGTGTGTCATTGAGAACGAGGATCACCCGCCGTGATCGAGCAACTCACGAACTTCCCGGATAATGTCGCGGCGTTCCGTTGCACAGGCCAGGTAACGAAGGACGACTATGTCAGAGTTCTGGTCCCGGCGATTCTCGGCAAGCTTCGCACCCACGACAAGGTTCGGGTGTATTATGAAACAGCTGCGGGCTTCTCAGGATTCGAGCCCGGCGCGATGTGGGAAGACTTCAAGGTCGGCGTCGAGCATCTGACGCGTTGGGACCGGGTCGCAGTTGTCTCGTGCACCCGGTCGACGACGTCTCGCTTCTTGGGGCGATCAAGGCAGCCGAAGCCAAGCTTATCGCTCCCGCGCTGGTCGGTCCGGAGCAGAAGATCCGGGCGGCGATCGAGGCCAAGGTCAATCTTTCACCATATGAGCTTATCGCTACTGAGTACAGTCATGCGGCCGCCGCCAAGGCGGTCGAACTCGCGGTGGGCCACAAGGTCGCCGCTTCCAAAGGTCGCGATTTTGTCTGCAGTCGAGACGGTTTCGCCGAAGATCAAATCGACACTCGATGCTGCGGTCCTCAACGCCGGCTCGTCCAGCGTCAAGCTTTCGCTCTTTTTTGTCGCAAGGGACGGCGCGGGCCGTCCGCTCATCGCTGAGGACCTTCAGGGTGGCGTAACTCATGAAGACGCATTGGATTCGATCCTACGATGGTTCGGAAGCAGGTTTCCCAAGCATGCGCCAACGGCCGCCGGCCATCGTATCGTTCACGGCGGCAGCTTATACTCTGCGCCCGTCCTGATCGATGATGGAGTCGTCGCCGAGCTGCGCCGCCTCATTCCACTCGCGCCACTTCATCAACCGCATCATCTCGCAGCTATCGCTGCTCTCAGCAAGCTGCACCCCGACCTGCCCCAGGTCGGATGTTCGATACGGCGTTTCACCACACGCAGCCACACGTCGCGACCGAGTTCGCGCTACCACGCCGGCTGACCGAGGAGGGCATCAAGCGCTACGGCTTCCACGGGATATCATATGAATATATCGCCCAGCGTGCTTCCTGGCGTGATCGGCGCAATCGCAGAAGGGCGAGTGGTCGTCGCTCATCTTGGCAGCGGCGCGAGCATGTGCGCGCTCAAGGCGGGACGAAGCGTCGCCACAACAATGGGCTTTACCGCTCTCGACGGCCTGCCGATGAGCAGGCGTTGCGGCAGTCTCGATCCGGGTGTCGTCCTCTACCTTGCGCAAGAGAAGGGAATGACTGCCGGGGCGATCAGCGATCTGCTCTACCATTCTTCAGGGTTGCTCGGCATGTCCGGGCTCAGCGACGACATGAAAGCCCTGCTCGAGAGCACTCGGCCAGAAGCCTCCGAAGCCGTCGAACTGTTCGTCTACAGGATTGGCCGCGAGCTCGGATCGCTTGCGGCGGCGTTGGGCGGGCTTGATGCCCTCGTTTTTACCGCGGGCATCGGCGAGCACGCCCCAGAAATCCGT